>CAYQRF010000124.1:2585-4415 GCA_964419775.1 uncultured Rikenellaceae bacterium | reverse complement strand
AGGTAAGCCGGGTGAGATTCTGATTTCTCGGTAATCAGCAAATCGAAATCAGGCACTTCCTTAACCGGATAATCGGCATTTCCTATTTCTGCCGCATCCGATCCGCTCATGTAACCAAGCTTCTCTTTAAGCATTTCCGTTTCCGATTCCCTCCGGTTGATTTCAAGGCTTACAGCTGACAATTCGAGCAGGATGTTGTTGTAATCCAAAATGGTTGCTTCACCGCTTTCAAGCATCTTTCCCCAGGCCGACCTCAGGACTTCATAGCCTTTCTTTCTTTCCAGAAGCGCATTAAGGGCTTTCGTGTTATAAATAAGATCGAAAGCCAGCTGCTCCGCCTCAAGCATTATAAACATCCTTGCCTGGCCGAATTCCTGCTCTGCCAGAATGATTGTGTTGTTGTTGATCTTTTTCTGAAGCAGGTACTTTGTCGGGAAATCAAAGGACTGGGATACCGACCATGTCTTCTTGTCACCGGCCTCATCAGTGTTACCCGGCATGAAGCCTGCAGAAACAAACGGATCCGAAGGTGCATTACCTGTCCGGGCTTCAATCCTTCTTGCTTCAAGCAGCTTTCCGTATGCGGCAATTTCAGGATTGCCAGCGGAAACCCTTGCAAGGAATTCAGTGATTGATTGAGCTGATATCAGTCCGGTGACAGAAATCAGCACTGTCAGTAAAAATATCTTCTTAATCATTCTTGTTTCTTCTTTCAATTAAATAATAGACTGATGGAATGATGAATATATTCAGCAGCGTGGAGCTGAGCAGTCCCCCGAGGATCACAATAGCCATGGGACTCTGGATCTCATTTCCCGGTTTGTCGCCTCCGAGTGCAAGCGGAATCAGGGCAAGCGCAGCCGTAAGGGCTGTCATCAGAATGGGATTCAGCCTGTCGGCCGACCCGGTCCTGATTCGCTCACGCAATGCCATCCCGTCTTTCTTCAGGTGAATATATCTTGATATGAGCAATATGCCATTTCTTGTTGCAATTCCGAAAAGGGTTATGAATCCGATGATTGAAGGAATGCTGACGACATTTGACGACAGCTTGATGGCAAAGATCCCGCCGATAATTGCCAAAGGCAGATTAAGCAGGACAATCAGTGCAAGGGAGCTGTTTTTAAACTCCTGGTAGAGTATCAGGAAGATGACCAGAATTGCAATTATCGAAGCAGTGATAAGCCTTCGCGTGGCACTTTCGGCACTCTCAAACTGGCCTCCGTATTCGATATGGTAGTTCTCAGGAAGCGTAATTGTTTCATTTATTCTTTTCTTTATATCGTTAACCACACTTCCTACATCTCCTCCGGCCGAATTAACTGAAATTACTATCAGGCGTTTTACATTTTCACGGTTTATTGAAAATGGTCCGGAAGAAGATTCTATGTCAGCCACAAAGGAAAGCGGTACTTTTTTATCATCCCGGGTGTCGATCATGGCATTTCTTATTCCTTCAATTGTACCCCGTGTTTCATCATTGTACCGGAGTACGAGCGGAAACCTTTTTTCCTCTTCATAAACATCCGATACTACCTGCCCTCCCAGGGCAATGCTTACAAATGAGTTGAAGCTGTTCATCCCGATGCCGTAGCGAGCAAGCATCTCCCTGTTAGGTTTTATTTTGAGCTGAGGGGTTTCAACCAGCTGTTCGACGTTAAGGTCGCCGATCCCTTCTATGTCGGCAATCTCCGACCTGATATCGTTGGCAATTACGTAAAGATCGTTAAGGTCGTCTCCAAACAGTTTTATTGCAATGTTCGCCTTGGTTCCGGAGAGCATCCTGTCGATCCTGTGGGCAATAGGCTGCCCGACCTCAATACTGGCCCC
>CAYQRF010000124.1:0-2485 GCA_964419775.1 uncultured Rikenellaceae bacterium | reverse complement strand
GAAGATCAACGCCGTAAATCCGATTACAATTCTGCTCCTGCCCAGTGTGAAATCAAGCGATTTACGGTAAATCCTGCCCAGATTCCTTTCTGTCCACGATCCGTTAACTGCCTTCAGCAGCCTGCGTTCACCTGTGAGGAGATAACTGCTCAGAACGGGAGTGACGGTCACTGCCACAATCAGTGAGGCGAAAAGGGAAACTATGAAGGATATACCCAGCGGTCTGAGCATCCTTCCTTCAAGATCGCCCAGTAAAAACAGGGGAAGAAAGGTGATGATTATAATTAGGGTAGCATTCCATATCGACGATCTTACTTCAGTTGAGGCCATGTATACTACCCTTAGCGGCGTTTCCCTTTCTTCCGGCGGCAGAACAACATTTTTCCTGAGCCGCCTGTAAATGTTTTCCACATCGATAATGGCATCATCAACAAGCGAGCCTATTGCAATAGCCATACCTCCCAGGCTCATTGTATTGATTGTGTAGCCGAGAGCACTGAGGGTCATTATTGCGGCAAGCAGCGAAAGGGGCATTGCCAGGAGCGAAATGATTGTGGTCCTTGTGTTGAACAGGAACAGGAACAGTATGATAATTACAAAAATCCCTCCTTCAGCCAGTGCTTTCATAACATTCCTTACAGAAGTGTTTATGAATGATGCCTGGTTGTAGATGTCAGTTCTGAAAGTCACCGACGACCCGGCATTTTTCTGAATGTCATTTATGGCATCAAGAATTTTTTCCGAAAGGACCACGGTGTTGGCGTCAGGCTGCCTGGTTATGGTAACCAGCACCGCACTCCGGCCCCTGTATGATGCGGTGCCGATAGCAGGGGAACTGCCGGTCCGGACGGCTGCAACATCACCAACCTTCACGGGAAGCCCTTCGGATATCTTTATAACCGAATTTGCAAGATCCTCAACCCTGTCGGTTTTTGCCATACCCCTTACGATGTATTTTTTGCCATACTGATTAATGAACGATCCGGAAGTGTTCAGGTTGATTTCCTGACTGGTACTTATCAGCTCATTCATTGTGACTCCATGGAAATTCATCCTGTACGGATCGGCCAGTATCTGGTATTCCTTTATGTCGCCGCCTATCACGTTTACCTGGGCGACACCGCCTACTGACAGAAGTCTCGGAGAAACAACCCAGTCGGCCATTGTCCGGAGCTCCATCGGAGTCAGGCTGTCCGATTCAAGGGCTATGATCATCATCTCACCCAGAAGCGATGTCTGGGGGGCAATCACCGGCTTGTCGATACCTGCAGGAAGGGTTTCATTTGCCTGAATAAGCCTTTCGGCAATTGTCTGCCTGGCTTTGTAAATATCCGTCCCCCAGTCGAATTCAACATTCACTATCGAGAATCCCATGGTTGAGGTCGACCGTACTCGCCTGATCGATGTTGCTCCGTTCACTGCCGTTTCAATTGGGAAGGTCACCAGCCTTTCCACTTCCTCCGGGGCCATTCCGCTTGCCTCTGTCATTATGACAACAGTCGGGGCTGTGAGTTCCGGAAATATGTCTATCTCCATCCGGGTGGTGACAATCGTTCCGGCTATTATAAGCAGGAGGGCACCTGTCAGTACGCTTAACCTGTTCCTTAATGAAAAGTCTATGATCTTGTCCAGCATGGTCCTGAATATTAATGATTGTGAGCAGGTGCTGTGGTTGTCATCTGCGAAAGCTTGATCTGGTAAGCGCCCTCGGAAACGATCCTTTCATTTTCCGAAAGCCCGTCCAGCACTACGGTGCTCTCTCCGTCACCATAGCCTGTGGTTATGAATCGTTTCACAAAGTCGCCGTCTTCATGCTCGACAAATACATAGAGTTTGCCGAATTCCTCCATCAGGGCACTGTTGGGAACAACGATCAGGTTTTCCGTTGTTGCTCCGGTCAGGAACACCTCAGCAAAAGAGCCCTCGATGAGTCCGGGATCATAATCGATACTGAAATAAACCGGTACATAAAATGAATTGCCGCCTGTGCTTTTCCCAAAGGCGATCTTCCGGCCGTTCATTTCAGATGTTTTCCAGAGTTTTGTGCTGTAGCCAACTCTGAAATTTGCGCTTTCAATCCGGGGAAGAATATCCAGGTTATCGGGTGATACATCGGCTTTGAGTATCAGGTTCCTCTCAATGATTATCGAAGCAAGGGCTTCTCCCGATGATACTTTCTGTCCTTCACCAACAAAGATTTCGCGGATGTATCCATTTCCGGGTGAAGCAACTGAATTCCCTCTTTCATTGTAGGTCGCATTCAGATTTTCGAACTCGTTGAGGGCTTTCTCATATTCATTTTTTACCGTAAGGAAATGTTCCTGTGTTATTATTTTATCCGAAATGAGATTCTTTGCCCTTTCATAGTTTTGAGTGGCCCTGTCGAGATCAGCTTTTAACTGCCTGTATCTCAGTTCTGAATTGTCTTCCGTAAGCTGTTCTCCGCTTATGGTGAACAGATTCTGCCCGCGGCTCACTTTTACTC
>CAYQRF010000123.1:0-4428 GCA_964419775.1 uncultured Rikenellaceae bacterium | reverse complement strand
TGAAGCGACTTCTTAAAATCAGCAACAGTATTCTTGCATTGGCTGTCTTTGCGGCTTTGATGCTCGCAGGCTGCCGTTCGGGCGTGAAGGATGTGAAAAAGGATGCGGATACTCTGGTTACCGGAGCAAATGCTTCCGTTTATGAAGACATCAGGCAGGCTGAAAAGATCTTTTATACCCTCCCGTCTCCGCTCGAATCAGCGATGCTTATCAAATCGGCAGGAGCCCTGTTCGACGATAATCTCCTGAATCCCATCGATAACTCGAGAAACTATAATACAAACAGGAGCATGGCCCTTAACCTGGGAATCTATACAACTGATCTCAGTTTCGCAAGTCTGTACGACCAGACCCAGCTTATAATCAATTATATGAATGCTGCCAAAAAAATGGCTGACGGACTTGGAATCCTGGATGCCATTTCGGAGGAGGACATAGACGAACTTGAAGAAAACATTCATAATACCGAGGTTATTATGGATATTGTCTCCCAGACTTATCTCAATTCCAATTCCTATCTGGAGGATAACGGCCAGCCTGCCGTTGCAGCAATGGTGCTTGCCGGAGGATGGCTGGAGGGTTTGTACATCTCCACCCAGCTTGTCGATATGAAGGACTTTAACGGTAATAAGCTGGTTGGCAGAATCATCGACCAGAAACTTTCAATCGATATCCTGATTGACCTTCTTTCCAGCAGCAAGGGACATCCTGCAATAGATGAGCTTATCGGCCAGGTTGCCAAAGTCAAAACTGTTTTCGACAAGATCACTCTGGAAACAACCCCTGTCAGACCTGAGTATGACCAGGTAACCAATACTACTGTCCTGAAATCAGAAGTCAAGGCCGATCTTACACCTGAAGTGTTCAGGGAACTCTCCGAAACAGTAGCTGCCATCCGAAGTAACCTGATTAAATAGCTGGTATGATGAAAATAAATAGAATCGCCTTAACACTGGTTGTTCTTGTTTTAACAGCCGGCACAGCAATAAATGCCCAGTGCAAATCCTTCGCAAAGAAAACATGTCTTCCCGAACTGGGCTCCTACACCCACGATGGTAATTACCATGCCACAATACTATCGGAAGGAGAGGAGGCAGAGTTATATAAGACATTTTTTTCCGACATGGAATACCGCCTGTCTGTATGCAGCGATGAAAACCTTCCACCTGTGGAATTCCTGGTTCTTGATGCCGACAGGAACATTCTCTACTCTAGCAAGGAAAACAACAATGCCCGTACATGGGATTTCAAGCTTCAGTCGAGCCAGCAGCTCAGAATAGTCCTCAGGATTCCTTCAGGTCAGAGTAGCGGAGTGCCTCCGCAGGGATGCGTGTCCATTATGTTCGGCTTCAAAATAAAATCATAGCTTGAGCTTGTGGGCAAGAAATCTGCCTGTGTGTGAATCCTTATGCAGGACCAGTTCTTCGGGGCGTCCTGCGAATACTATAAAGCCTCCTGCCTCGCCACCTTCTGGTCCGAGATCTATTACCCAGTCGGAACATTTTATAACCTCCACGTTGTGTTCAATCAGTATTACTGAGTGACCATGGTCGACAAGGGCGTTGATCGACTTCAGCAGCTTGTTGATGTCGTGGAAATGCAGACCGGTGGTCGGCTCGTCAAAAATGAACAGAATATGCCCGCTGCCCTTTTCCTGGCTCAGGAAGTAGGCAAGCTTCACCCTCTGGCTCTCGCCGCCCGAGAGGGTGCTCGATGACTGTCCCATTTTTATGTATCCCAGTCCCACATCGGCAAGGGGTTTAAGCTTCTCAATGATTCTTTTCTCGCTCTTGCCCTGATGGCTGCCGAAAAACTCAATGGCTTCATCGATAGTCATATCGAGAATATCGTGAATATTCTTTCCCTGGTACCTGACCTCCAGCACTTCTTTTTTGAATCTCAACCCCTTGCAGCTTTCGCAGGTAAGCTCCACATCGGCCATGAACTGCATCTCAACCCTGATGATCCCTTCACCCTGGCACTCCTCACACCTTCCTCCTTCGATGTTGAAGGAGAAATGCGAGGCCTTGAAGTTGTTCTGAACTGAAAGCTGCTGTTCCGCAAACAGTTTCCTGATCTCATCATAAGCTTTCAGATAGGTTACCGGATTTGACCTCGTCGACCTTCCGATCGGGTTCTGGTCAACCAGCTCGATTCCGGTAAGACGCGAAAAGTCGCCTCCAAGTTCCCTGAAACGTCCCGGCTTGAGATTGTTGCCGTTTATTTTATTTGACAGGATTGAGTAAAGTACATCAGTTACCAGGCTCGATTTTCCCGACCCGCTTACACCCGTTACAGCCGTGATGGTGTGAAGAGGGAACTTAACGTCTATGTCCTTCAGGTTGTTTTCCCTTGCTCCCTTTATTTCGATGAAGCTGTTCCATTTCCGTCTTTTGGCAGGCACCTCCACCTCGAGTCTTCCCGAGAGATATCCGGAAGTCAGGGAAGGATTTGAATCGGTCTGACTGGCAAGGCCCTGAAATACAATCTCCCCTCCGAGCCTTCCTGCTTCGGGACCCATATCCACAATTTCATCTGCCGCCCTGATTATTTCTTCCTCGTGTTCCACAACCAGGACAGAGTTGCCAAGGTCCCTGAGTTCCCTCAGAACGCCGATCAGAAGATGGGTGTCGCGGGGATGGAGGCCTATGCTTGGTTCATCGAGGATATACATTGATCCCACAAGGTTGCTGCCCAGCGATGTGGCCAGGTTAATCCTCTGCGATTCACCTCCCGAGAGGGTGGACGACAGCCTGTTAAGAGTGAGATAGGGAAGACCTACATCGAGGAGGAATTTCAGTCTTTGTCTTATTTCCGTGAGAAGGCGTCCGGCTATCTTCATATCCGTCTCCTCAAGGGAAATGCCATTGAAGAAGGCATTAAGTTCCGATACCGGCATGGAGACCAGTTCCTGAAGGCTTCTGCCGGCAACCTTTACATACGAGGTCTCTTTCTTAAGTCTTGTCCCTTTGCATTCAGGACATACCGTCTTTCCGCGGTACCTGCTAAGAAGCACCCGGTACTGTATCTTGTATTTCTTTTCTTCGAGATGTTCGAAGAAACGATTCAGTCCGTAAAAATGCCTGTTTCCGGTCCACAGGAGCTGTTTCTGTTCTTCAGTGAGCTGGTAGTATGGTTTGTGTATGGGAAATCCGTAAAGGTCGGCGGTGGATATCAGCCGCTCCACCCATTTTTTCATCGAATCGCCGCGCCAGCATGCTATGGCCTCCTGGTAAACCGAAAGATTCTGATCCGGAATCACAAGGTTCTCATCTATCCCGATTATCTTGCCGTAGCCTTCGCAGAGAGGGCAGGCCCCGATGGGGTTATTGAAGCTGAAAAAGTATTCATTCGGTTCATCAAACTCGATATCGTCTTCTTCAAATTTATTTGAAAAACTCCTGCGTTTAAGTCCTTTATCCGAATGAATAATAACCTGGCAGTGACCCTTGCCGGCCTGGAATGCGGAGGCTGCCGATTCTGCCGATCGGCTCAGGTTATCGGCATCATGACTTATTACCAGCCTGTCAATCACTATATTGATCTTCTGACCCTGATGCCAGGTGTTTTCAGGTATTGATTCGTCTATCCTGTCCAGCCTTCCATCCGATTCTATCCTGGTGAAACCCTGTTTGACAAGGAAGTCAAAATACTCGGATATTTTGATTGTCTCGGGAATGACGCCCGGTGCGACGATTGTCACCCTGCTTCCTTCCGGCAGGGTGGTGAGATAATTCACCAGGTCGTCGGCGCTGTGTTTCTTCACTTCCCGGCCTGAAACCGGGGAATAGGTCCTGCCCGCCCTTGCAAAAAGAAGCCTCATGTAGTCGTAAATCTCCGTGGATGTACCGACTGTTGACCGTGGATTCCTCGAATTCACCCTCTGTTCGATGGCGATGGCAGGAGGGATGCCGTTAATGAAATCGACCTCCGGTTTGTTCATTCTGCCAAGGAACTGGCGGGCATAGGACGAAAGGCTCTCCACGTATCTCCTTTGCCCCTCGGCATAAATGGTATCGAATGCAAGCGACGATTTGCCCGATCCCGAAACTCCGGTAATAACCACCAGCTTGTTCCTTGGGATCTTCAGACTGACATTCCTGAGATTATTTACCCTTGCACCCCTTACTTCAATAAAACTATCCATTTCCTTAATCCGGTTACCCTTCTTTTTTGATTGCCAAAGGTGGCAAAAAATGCGGAAATCTCAATCATATAATATATGGTGCATTGATGTCCCCAACCTGACTGAAGCTGTCTGCATTCCGGGGAATTTTGGCTGACAGCCAAACCTTGTTGACGGGTATTGTAAGATTTTTGACGAAAAAATTTAAAAAAAATTAACATTTTATTTTGCAATTAAAAAAATTCAGTTTTCTTTGCAGTTCAATTAACCACTAAAACCCGGAGGACTGCCTATTCAACAAC
>CAYQRF010000122.1:2166-4446 GCA_964419775.1 uncultured Rikenellaceae bacterium | reverse complement strand
AAGATATTCCTCGAGTACCTCGACCAGCGGAAGCTTGTTGCCGTTTATCTGCTTGGAGGCATATCCGGGGCTCTGGTCTATATTCTGTCATTCAATATCTTTCCCGTTTTCAGCGGAATGATACCCGAGTCGGTGGCCATCGGAGCTTCTGCATCGGTACTTGCAGTGGTGGTAGCCATAGCGGCATATGTTCCCGATTATCCCATAAACCTTTTTCTTCTGGGACGGATAAAGATAAAATGGATCGCGGTTGCAATCTTCGTCATGACCTCAGTTATGGACTTTTCGGTCAATTCGGGAGGCAAACTGGCGCATATGGGAGGAGCCCTGTTCGGATACCTTTACACCGCGGGACTCAGAAAGGGGATAGATCCGGGCAGAGGCCTCAACAGGATAATCGATTCCCTGGTGACTCTCTTTAAGCCCAGGAAGAAGATGAAAGTAACATACAGCCGCAAAAAGACCGATTACGAATACAATAAGGCAAAAGCCGACCGCCAGGAGGAAATCAACAAGATACTCGAAAAGATATCCAGGGGGGGCTACGACAGCCTTACCAGGGAGGAAAAAGACCTTCTCTTCAGGGAAAGCCAGAAGAAAAACTGATCATCCGGACTTAAGTATTGGTAAAACAATTTCCTTCCCTTATCAAAAATCATCGACTGTAATTACGATTGTATAAGGAATACAGGTATTTTAGCAGGAAATCCGGCAGACTTGAAAAAGATCATTTACAGAGCATTTCTTGGGGTTAATGTAATTTTCGTCATTGCCCTGGCCCTGTCGTATGTTTCGGTTCATATCAATCCTGATATAATAGCGTTCCCTGCGCTTTTCGGGCTCGCCTATCCCTATCTCCTGCTTGTAAACGTCCTGTTCTGCCTTACATGGGCGGTTGCGCTGAAGTGGGAAGCCCTCATCTCCCTGGTGGTAATCCTTGCCGGCTTCACCCATTTCTCAAACTACCTGAAGGTTCAGAAGCCATCAGGCGACAAGACCGGCACCTTCCAGGTTCAGAGTTATAACGTCCGACTCTTTAACTACTATGAGGGAAATGGAAACAACAATTCTGAGAAAAAGATACTCGAGCTTCTGAGAAATCAGAAAGCGGATGTGATATGCCTTCAGGAAATCTTTCTTTCAGGCGACCCTGTCCGTAAGCAGCAGGAAATAAAGTCGGCGGCAGGACAGGGTTATAATTCCCATTTCAAGATTATCCGTACGGGAAAGAACCGTTCATACGGAATTGTTACACTGAGCAGATACCCGATAGTCGGCAGAAAGGATATAGTCCACGAGAAGTCGTCGAGCCTGTCGATTTACACTGACATACTGGCCGGTGAAGATACCATCAGGATCTTCAACAACCATCTTCAGTCGTTCAGGCTTCAAAGGATGGAAAGGACTTTTATAAATGAACTTGTAGAAGGAACGGAGGAGCGGGAGACCTTCCACGAGATAGCGAACATTTCTTCGAGCCTGAGGGCAGGATTTGTAAAAAGGGCCTCCCAGGCAACAGCCGTCAAGGAGGTGATCGACAAATCGCCTTATCCGGTCATCGTAGCCGGCGATTTCAACGACACCCCTGTTTCCTATTCATACAGGAAGATAAGGAGAGGGCTGTTTGATTCGTTTGTCAGTGCAGGATACGGGGCAGGCTTCACATATAAGGGCAATTATCCTCCCAACCGTATCGACTATATTCTTTATGATGACTCGTTCGAGTGCCGTCATTTCGACATCACAAAGGTGAAGTACTCCGATCACTATCCGATCACGGCGTTTTTCAGGAAGAAGAATTAGACTGGTCGTTCGGTATGCGGTGCGCGGTACGCGGTATGCGGCGAAATCCACGCCTTCACGCCTTTACGCCTTTACGCCTTCCTGCCAGGGCAACCTCCTCAGATCCACATTCCCTCCCGACAGTATCAGCCCGACCTTCTTTCCCCTGAACAGGGCCGGATTTTCTCCGACAACCGCCAGCACGGTTGCCGACGAAGGCTCGATGATGATTTTCATCCTCTCCCAGACCAGTTTCATCGAGTTTATTATCGACTCCTCGCTTACTGTAAGAATATCATCTACATTCTTACGGATTATTGAAAACGTAAGCTCGCTGAGGGAAGTAAGAAGACCGTCGGCTATTGTCAAAGGATTAACAGAAGGTGTGAGTATCCCTGTGGTGAACGACTTCCATGCGTCATTGGCATTCAGCGGTTCTGCTCCGATCACCCTGATCCCCGGGTTGATCCCCTTTGCGCATGCCGAGGTGCCGCTCAT
>CAYQRF010000122.1:0-2066 GCA_964419775.1 uncultured Rikenellaceae bacterium | reverse complement strand
AGCGAGAGAACTGCATTGGTTGCTCCCCTGAACTTGAAAGCCCCGACTTTCTGAAAATTCTCGCATTTGAAAAACAGTTCACAGCCGTAGATAAGATTCAGCTGGCGGGAAGTAAGCACGGGAGTCCGGTGAATAAACGGACTGATTCTGAGATGTGCCGACTGAATATCGGACAGGACAGGGAGCATCATTTTTCAGGGTTTTGTCCAAAAGTAAGAAAAAAATCCCCCTCCCGGGTTGCCGGAAGGGGGATTGAATATTTAAAAATCTTATTTACCGTATCAGCCCAGTATACTCCATGCAACGGTCAGTCCGGCGAGGACAACCGAAACCATCGACATAAGCTTGATAAGGATGTTGAGGGCAGGACCCGATGTATCCTTGAAAGGATCGCCAACGGTGTCGCCGACAACTGATGCCTTGTGAGGTTCGCTTTTCTTTCCTCCGTAGTTTCCTCGTTCGATGTATTTCTTTGCATTGTCCCATGCACCGCCCGAGTTGTTAAGCATGGTTGCCAGCACAAAGCCTGTGCTCATGCCGCCTGCGAGCAGTCCGATTACACCCGGAACACCGAATATCACACCGACTGCCAGGGGAACGATGATGGCTATCATTGAAGGAACAAGCATTTCGCTCTGGGCACCTTTTGTTGATATTTCAACGCACTTTGCGTATTCAGGTTTTCCGGTTCCGTCCATGATGCCGGGGATCTCGCGGAACTGACGGCGAACTTCGTCAACCATTTTACCTGCTGCACGTCCGACAGCTTTCATGCTCATTGAGCTGAAAAGGAAAGCCATCATACCGCCAATGAAAACGCCTCCAAGAAGAATGGGGTTGAAAAGCGAAAGGTCATAGGCTGCGGTGAAATCCCTTATTGTAGCCGTGGTAATGTTGATTGCATGTTGTCCCTCCTGTACTGCAGGCATGTTATCGCTATAGAAAACAGTATCACCTATCTGTTTGAAACCTTCTGGTGCCTTATCGATAAGTCTGCCAAGCCACAACCTTACTTCTTCCATGTATGCTGCCATAAGGGCAAGAGCTGTAAGAGCAGCTGATCCGATAGCAAAACCTTTTCCGGTCGCAGCTGTGGTGTTTCCAAGTCCGTCAAGAGCATCCGTTCTTTCCCTTACCTCTTTCGGCAGTTCCGACATCTCGGCATTTCCACCTGCGTTATCAGCAATGGGTCCGAATGCGTCAGTTGCAAGAGTAATACCAAGGGTTGAAAGCATCCCAACTGCAGCAAATCCGATTCCGTATACACCCATTGCAAAGTTGGAGAAACCACCTGCAAAACCGTAAGCCGCGATTATACCGCCAACTATTGTCACCACTGGTATCCATGTGGAGGACATTCCGACTGCCATACCTTCAATAATAACGGTGGCAGGACCCTGAACGGCCTGTTTTGCAATACCCTGGGTTGGTTTGTTGCCATCTGAAGTATAGTATTCGGTCGACTGGCCGATAATCACACCGGCAGCAAGACCTGCAACTGCTGATCCGAAAACGCCCCAGGTTATCCAGTCGAATCCGGCCATAACGGCAAGTACTACCAGTATAAGTGCAGAACTTCCTCCGGTTCCGAGAAGCAGAGCGTGGAGAAGAGCCTTAGGTGTTGCCGATTCCTTGGTTCTTACCATGTAAACACCTGCTATTGAAAGCAATATTCCGATTGCTGAAACAAGCATCGGAGCAATGACTGCCTTCATCTGGAGGTCGCCCGTAATTGCTGGCAAGGCTGCACCGAGAGCAGCAGTAGCAAGGATTGAACCTGCATATGATTCGTAAAGGTCAGCGCCCATACCGGCCACGTCACCTACGTTGTCGCCAACGTTATCAGCGATTGTAGCGGGGTTGCGTGGATCATCCTCAGGAATTCCTGCTTCAACTTTTCCAACGAGGTCAGCGCCAACGTCGGCAGCTTTTGTAAAGATACCGCCGCCTACACGGGCAAAGAGAGCCTGTGTTGATGCACCCATACCGAAAGTAAGCATTACAGCGGTGATTTCTATAAGCTTTTCATGCTCAGTAGTACCGGGGTGGACAAAGGTAAGTCCAAG
>CAYQRF010000121.1:0-4474 GCA_964419775.1 uncultured Rikenellaceae bacterium | reverse complement strand
TAATATAGGCAACAGGATAAACAATTATTACCCGGTGGGGCAGAGGATAAGGATGAATATCCCTGATGAGGCGGAGAAGAATTTAATAAGGTGGGAAAACACTGAAAAGTAGTAATATGGAAAATAAGGAGCGTGAATTCCAGATATTTACCAAGCCGGTTGGCGGACTTTGCAACCTGCGTTGCAACTATTGCTATTACCTTAAGAAGCAATCGATTCACAAGGACGGCAAACCGATGCTGATGAGTGATGAGATGCTGGAGAGATATATTATTCAGCATATCGAAGCGACAACTGAACCTGTTGTCTTTTTTTCATGGCATGGCGGTGAGCCTCTTATGGCCGGGATTGAATTCTACAGGAAAGCCGTCAGTCTTCAGAAAAGATACAAGCCGGAGGGAAAGGAGATTGTCAATGGTATCCAGACCAACGGCACACTCATCGACTGGGACTGGGCCTATTTCCTGGCACAGGAGAAATTCATTGTCGGCATAAGCATTGACGGTCCCGGTGATCTTCACAACCGGTCCCGAAAATATGCTGATGGCAGTTCCTCCCTGCAGCCGGTTCTGAAAGGGTACAGCTTATTGCGGCGATCGGGGATTCAACCGGAGATTCTGTGTGTGGTGAACTCCTTTAATGTAAAGTTTCCGCTCGTTGTATATGACTTTTTCAGGGAGCTTGGTGCTGTGAATATCACATTCCTGCCTCTTGTTGAACCACGGCCCCGGTCACAATCGGGTGTCAGTCGTACCACCGTGCCGGCAGGGGAGTTTGGCAGGTTTCTGACAACTATTTTTGATGAATGGGTTGAGAACGACATAGGTAAAATCAAGATTCAGATAATTGAAGAAGCATCCAGGACTGCCTTCGGTCAGGATCACACTTTGTGCATATTCAAAGAGAATTGCGGCGGAGTACCGGTTGTCGAGCTTAACGGAAATTTTTATTCCTGCGATCATTATGTGAACAGTGAACATCTTGTTGGCAACATAGGTAACGGCACGATTGCTGAGTTTCTCGACAGCAGCAGGCAGAAGGAATTCGGGATGGCGAAATCGCTTACACTTCCCCGTTACTGCCGCGAATGTGACGTGAGAGCAATGTGCAACGGAGAGTGTCCGAAGAACAGGTTTATAAGCACACCCGACGGGGAGCCCGGATTAAATTATCTGTGCGAAGGCTACAAGGCTTTTTTCCGCCACTGCAAACCTTTTGTGGATGCAATAGGAGGGATCTGGAATGAGAAGCCTGATCCTACTTCAATTTCTCTTTGAAGAACTGAGTGGTTCTTTCCCAGGCCAGTTTGGCAGCCTGTTCATTATATCTTTCTTTATTTGAGTCGTTGTTGAAAGCATGGGAAGCACCTTCGTAAATGAAGATCTTATATTCCTTGTTATACTTTTTAAGCGCTTCCTCGAATGCCGGAATACCTGCATTTATACCGGCGTCGTTGCCTGCATAGTGGGCCATAACCGGTGCTTTTATCTTTTCAACGTCTTCGGGTGCAGGTGTTCTTCCGTAATACGGAACGGCTGCGTTAAGGTCGGGCGAATTGACTGCCACATTGTTAGTCATGGCTCCGCCCCAGCAGAAACCGGTGCAGCCCACTTTCCCGTTTGAATTCGGATGAGTCTTGAGGTATTTCACTGCAGCTACGAAGTTCTTAGTGGTCTCATCACTATTCAGTTTTTTGAATAGTTCACCGACGCCTGAAATATCTTCCGGTGTGCCTCCCACAGGTGACAGGGCATCGGGAGCCAGTGCGAGGAATCCTTCCCCTGCCATCCGTCTCGTCACATCCTGGATATGAGGGACCAATCCCCTGTTCTCATGTATTACAATCACAGCAGGGAACTTCTTACCCTTCTTCGGCCTTGCCATGAAGGCTTTCATTTCGCCGGTAGCTGCCGGATATGTAATGAATTCGGTAAGGAGGGCCGGTGCCTTCCCTGCTTTTTTGGCAGCCATTGACTCATTTTCCTCTATAACAGGCAATAAGGCTGCTGCAGCCATGCCGCTTCCGGTTAAAAGGGCAAGCTTTTTCAGGAAAATCCTGCGTGACAGGCGGCCTTCCCTGTACTCGCTGTAAAGTGATTTTATTTCTTTTTCCATAAATTCAATAGGGTTAAAGGGTTAGAATGTTGCTTAAAGTTACGAAAAAATGAGAAAATAAAGATAACAGTGAGTAAGAAAATGTTCATTTGCAAGTTCGCGTGCCTCTTTGGGGATAATCGAAAGTTTATTATCTTTCACCAACTTTTTAAAAATCACTGAATATGAAGCAGGATATAGAAATCGCTCAGGAAGCCACAATCAGGCCTATAGTTGAAGTTGCTGCGTCATTGGGTATCCCTCCGGATGAACTGGAGTTATATGGAAAATACAAGGCAAAAATCCCTTTACATTTCATTGATGAGAAGCGTTTAAAAAAAGCTAAGCTGATATTGGTGACTGCCATAACTCCGACACCTGCAGGTGAAGGAAAGACGACCACATCCATTGGTCTTGCCCAGGCTCTTAACAGGATAGGAAAGAAAACCACGGTTGTTCTCCGTGAACCTTCCCTCGGCCCTGTGTTTGGCATCAAGGGCGGTGCTGCAGGCGGCGGTTATTCCCAGGTCATACCCATGGAAGATATCAACCTGCATTTTACAGGTGATATTTCGGCAGTGGAAAAGGCTCATAATCTTCTGTCAGCCCTGATCGACAATAATATCCAGCTGAAGAATTCCGACGGGAATATCGGGATTGACCCGAGAACCGTTGAATGGAAGAGGGTGATGGACATGAATGAAAGGGCCCTCAGGGACATAGTGATAGGATTGGGCGGCACTACCGAAGGTGTTCCCCGCCAGTCGGGATTTGAGATCACCGCCGCATCGGAGGTGATGGCAACCCTTTGCATGTCGAGCAATCTCATGGACCTCAAGGAACGTCTTGGAAATATCTTCGTTGGCTACACATATGGTGACAAGCCGGTTTTTGCACGTGACCTGAAGGCCAACGGTGCCATGGCGGCTCTGATGAAGGATGCTATAAAGCCGAATCTGGTGCAGACTCTGGAGGGAACTCCTGCGATAATTCACGGAGGACCCTTCGCAAACATTGCCCAGGGTACCAACTCGATAATAGCAACAAAAACAGGCCTTTCTCTGAGTGATTATGTTGTTACCGAAGCAGGTTTCGCCAGTGAACTGGGTGCGGAGAAGTTTTTCGATATCAAATCGCAGGTTGGGAATCTCAAAACCAATGCTGTTGTCATAGTTGCAACAGTCAGGGCTATTAAATATCATGGCGGAGCCAAACTGTCAGCCCTTGGCAGTGAGGATATTGAGGCTCTTATCAGGGGATTTGACAACCTCGACAAGCATATAGAGAACATGAGATATTTCGGATTCAGGCCGGTGATTGCAATCAACAAGTTTGACAGTGATACCGATTCTGAGCTGGAAATTCTTAAGAAACACTGTACCATGAGGAACCTTAAAGTTTCTGTCAATGATTCGTGGGCGAAAGGAGGGGAAGGTGCCGTCGATCTGGCTCACAAGGTGCTGGAGGAGATATCTGATTGCGCCAATTGCTTTAAACCGCTTTATGAGCTTGAATGGCCGCTGGAAAAGAAGATCGAGACAATATGTACCAAGATGTATGGAGCTGATCACGTTGAGTATACAGTAAAGGCTAAAAACCAGCTCGACAAAATTACAAAGCTCGGATTCGGCAATCTGGCGGTGTGTATTGCAAAGACACAAAAATCACTCTCGGACGATCAGAATAAAAAGGGACGTCCCCAGGGCTTCACAATCAAAATCAGGGAGGTGGAGCTTTCATCGGGAGCGGGTTTTATAGTGCCGATAGCCGGAACCATAATGAGGATGCCCGGTTTGCCGGGTTCACCCTCGGCCGAGAAGATCGATATCGATGAAAACGGAAAGATCTCCGGCCTGTTCTGATTTCATTATATTGCTGGGTTTTATTACTTATAATTAAAGTGTTATGAAGAGATTGCCTTATTATTTTGTCATTGTGTTAATGCTGTTCACTGCCTGCAAGCGATACAGCAAATATGAAGGGGTTGCGTTCACCGAAAAGGAAACCCGCGACTGGGAAAACCCGGAAGTGTTCAACATCAACCGTGAGGCGCCTCATGCCACCATGATAAGCTATGCTGATGAGCAGGCGGCACTTGAGGCTGACAAAACGCTTTCACCTAATTTCCTGTCGCTCGATGGTGTATGGAAGTTCCACTGGGTTAAAACACCTGATGAAAGACCTTACTGGTTTTTCAAGGATGATTATGACACCCGTGACTGGGATGATATTGAAGTTCCGTCGAACTGGCAGATGAAGGGGTATGACGTTCCCATCTATGTCAACATCGGATTCGGGTTTGAAAATAATCCCCCAAAGATCGACCATTCATGGAATCCTGTTGGTTCGTATAAAAGAACATTCACAATTCCTCAGGAAT
>CAYQRF010000120.1:0-4508 GCA_964419775.1 uncultured Rikenellaceae bacterium | reverse complement strand
CCTGCTTATAGAATTCCGGAGTTGGCTCCAGTAGTAAAGCAGTTCCCTCATCCACACCGTCGGATTTCGTGCTATACCAGCATTTCAGAAATTCGTCTTTGGTATAGCGAAGGAGGCCGGCCGCCGGATCGGCGACATATACAATGGATCTGTCGTGCAGGTCGTGCAGGTCCTGCAGGTCTTTTAGGTCCGGTTCTTGACTTGCATGATCCCGAGTCGCTTCGCTTTCGCGACTACGTCTCCTCCTTTCGTCGGATACGTAGCTTGCATGCCTTTCCTGACTTGCACGACTTGCAAGACCTGCACGACTTGCATGACCTTTTTTTCTCCGCTTCTTAATCTTATACACCACCACGAAATGCCTCTGGTTCCAGTGTACTATACAGGGCAGCGGCACTTCAGCGCGGAGCTGTTCCCAGGTGAGACGGTAGCCTCGGGTGCGGAAGCCGATGCTTTCTGCTGCATCGCTGATGCCAAGCATCGAGACGCCCGATTTTGTTATAAAGGATTTTGAACGAAGCGATTGTAAAGTGTAAGATTTCCCATAATATTTTGCGACCATGCGGAGACATGATGGGCCACAATCCATGGAATCGAGCTGCTTGAATAATGGAAATTCAGGCATATTATTTCTTTTTAAGACTTACCAGAACCAGAACTGGATTATCTGTTTCTTTCAGACTGTTTACCAGTTTTTCAAGTTCTTTTTTCTTTTCAGGGTATTTTGGGATCGAGCTTTTAAATTCATCCGTTGCAACATGCTTTTTAAGTTGTAAAGCATTTACCCAAGCAATTACTGTATTTTCATCCTCGATTGCCTTTGGCAAAATATTTGGGCCACAATCAAGGTCATTAATAAAACCTTGATCTGCAGATATTAAATACTCTAATCCAGTCCTTTTTGAACCTATTAAACTATACCTTTTATTATGCATGAGGCCGATTGCAAACTCATAATATAGATAATCACCAAATTCAAACAGTTTTTTTTGAGAAATATAATTTTCAAGGAGAAATTCAGGATTAAATTCAGAACGCGCTTGTGTGGTAAGCAAATTATCTCCATGATTAATAACTATATAAGGTAAAAATGATCCCTTTTCAAACATAAAAACAGTATCACAATAAATTTCTTTTTTGAAAATCCTATTATTGAACTTATAAAATAGATTCTCTTCAAATCCTGCTGTTCCTTGTTGAACTTTATATTGCCAGGGATATTTATTTGGATAAGCCTTTAATAATCTACCGTTGGTATCTATAAGATTGTAGCTACTTTCAATATTACCAATATAGTTTGTACTATAACATAAAATCTGATTATCAATTATTTCAAAATTAATTGTATTAAATGGACTCTGGAACGTTCTAATAAACACACCATCTTCTGTATAAACGTTGAATTTCTTTACCCATCCATCAACTATATAAATTTGATGTTTCAATGTGTCGATTTCAACATCATGAGCTATAATGAATTCACCAGGCCCTCTACCTTCAATGCCAATTTTATTGATAAAAAATCCACTTAAATCAAACTTTTGAATGTCATTAAAATATTTTATAATAAAAAATCCACTACCAACTTCTATTTCATTAATTTTATTAATTATACTTTTATCTGTTGTTTCCAAGGGAACATATCTAATGTCAATAAATCCTAATTCCGAGAGTCGGACTTGAGTAGTTTTTGGTAACACTTTTAAATCATACGAAAATATTCCATCCATCATATCACTCTTTTCATTTTGGCAACTAATAATCAGTGTTAAAAATGATAAAAGGTATCTCAGAAGTTTCATAAAAACATTATTTAGTGGAAAACCTTGTTAATTCCAACAATACTAAATAAGGGAGTCAGAGACTCCCTATTTTGAATCAATACAGCGGTCCGACACAAATAGCATCAGTAAAAAATGGACAGTAAAATCCGCAATAAAGGATTACACTACTACGATCGTCGCAAGCATAAGCAGGATCATCGCCAAACAAACAATCTCCACCCCATATCCATGACCTTTCACATTTTAGAGCTTGCGTTCCACCTCTGAAGGAAGCTAGTTCTTTGTGGTTCATGATTTTTTCAGGATTAATCGTTAGTTTATTAAGCCTTTTCATATTACTAAGTATTTTGTTATAAAAAAATTTGAATTTCCCTGATTTATCCTTTCACAGGCCGTAACCATAGTCGCGGAAAATCTTTATTTTCGCATAGGCAACCCTTTCTGTTAAGGAAAGGTCCGGGCAGGGGCTGTTGGCTCAGGGCGCAGAGCTCAGAGCTCAGGGAAAAACCCCTGCCCTTCTCTTTCAGATTTATAATAAATGAGTTCATAAATTCTAATAGGTTGATCTTTTGTTAATTAATTAACAGCATCTGCTTTTATACTGACTCCCTCCTCTTTTTTGAAAATCTCCCTGAAATACCTTAAATCATCAATTTCATACTGGGCCGGGAGTTTGTAACCATTAATGAAAAAAGTCGGGGTCCCCATTACATTATATTCCTTGAAAAGCCT
This sequence comes from uncultured Rikenellaceae bacterium, assembly GCA_964419775.1. GTDB lineage: Bacteria > Bacteroidota > Bacteroidia > Bacteroidales > VadinHA17 > LD21. The sequence continues at coordinate 1,992 of CAYQRF010000120.1, read as the reverse complement.
CGTGCTCTCTTCATTTACTTCCCTGGAAAGATCACTGTCTTCAGGGATACAAAGGCCTTCTGTGATCTTTGTCCTGGAATAGGGATCCGCGTTAAACCATTGCTCCAGTATTTCTGATGACTCCGCTTCTCTACCTTGTCTGTAATAGTTAAAAAGGATTGTGAGCATTTTGTTATATGATGAAAGTAGAACAAGATTTATAAATATTTAATCCATTTCATTGCATGGTTGATAGACCATAAAACATAGCAATCCTAAAGAGGTAGTATAACGGACCGCAGTCCATGGAATCGAGCTGTTTGATCAAATTCGTACATGACTACTATTTTTTCAAACTTACAAGCACCAAAATCGGATTATCCGTCTCTTTTATACTATCTGCCAGAATTTCAAGCTCTTTTTTCTTTTCTAGGTATTTAGGTTGGGAGTTCTTAAAATCTTCAGAAGCTACATATTCTTTTAGTTTTTTTGCATCAATCCAACTGATAACAGTTTTGTTATCTTTAATTGTTTTAGGTAAAAAGGAAGGCCCACCATCCAAGTCATTAATTAGACCCTGGTCTGCATCAATAAAAACCTGAAATTCTGTTGTTTTAGATCCAATGAATCCATATAGTATATTTTTGGTTCCAGGTTTAAAATTATAGGTGTATTCATAATAGACGAAATCACCAAATTCAAATAAGTGTATTGGCCGGATAAAATTTTCTGAGAGGTAGGATAAATCAAATTGTGCACGCGCTTCGGGAGTTATTAATCTGTCCCCGGTCGCCAGGACCATGTGAGGTTTAAATACCATTTTGTCAAAGCTATAAATAGTATCAGAGTAGACTTCCTTTATATAAAGTCTGTTATTAAAATTATAAAACAGATTCTCTCTACCAAACACTGTCGGAATCCCTTTATAGGGTTTAAAGGGATATTTGTTTGGGAAAGCTTTAAGCATCAGTCCAAGAGTGTCAATTACAATAAAGCTATTTTCAGAATTGCCCTGAAAATTCTCGACATAACATATTATTTTTTCTTCTGATAATCTGAATTGAACAGGTCCCTTGAATGGAGACTTAAATGACCGGATGAATTTCCCGTTCTCTGAATAAAGATTGAATTTTTCCTGAAAGCCTGAAACCAAATACAGATAACCTGTTTTGTCAATATCTATATCATGAGCTACTTCATATTCCTCAGGTCCTCTCCCCACTGTTCCGATTCTCGAAACAAACGATCCATCAGTTTGAAATAGTAGAATATCATTAAACTGTTTAATTATAAAAAAGTCATTATCATCAATAAACCGGTGTGTAACTGTTCTGATATCAAAATGTCCAATCGAATTTTCTTCGCATGTCTCCAAAGGAATATATTCAATATCAATAAAACCCAAATCAGAGAGCTTTAAAAAGGAAATGTCGGCCCTCTTTGTCAAATCAAATGTTTTAATTTGACTTTGGTCCAACCTAATAGAATTTTGGCAACTTTCTATAATTGCAAAAACTATAAGAAATCTTATGATAAGTTTCATTTATATGATTTTTAGTCTGATAAAGCACAGTTTGTATTTCACTTAAGATTTAAGAAGGGAACTTTGGTTCCCTTCATTAGATCGTTTGTTAGCCGACACAGATCTCTTCATTATGATTTGGGCAGTAATATGCACAGAACTGTTGACAACTACCATACCCTGTGCCATAACAAGTATCTACCATACTTGAAGCGCAGGTACTTCCGTCTATCCTACATGAACAATATCCTCCATCATATCCACCTCTAAGAGTCATCAGCTCTTCGGCTTTTAATAGCTTGTCATAATTGATCTGAAGTCTGTTTAATTTTTTCATAATAAATCATTTTAAGGTTTTTACAATCATAAATCCTTCGCAGCTCGCCACGCTGAATAAATTATAAATATCTTTGGCGTTTACCTCCTTTCTGTTTTAGAAAGGTCCGGGCAGGAAGCGGCGCAGAGCTCAGAGCTCAGGGCACAGAGAAAAG
>CAYQRF010000119.1:0-4508 GCA_964419775.1 uncultured Rikenellaceae bacterium | reverse complement strand
TTGCCAGGAGACAGATGCTGCCGTCTTCATTTGACCGCGGATAACCATACTTCAGGTCGCCTTTTATGGGGCATCCTATGTTTGCAAGCTGTGCCCTGATCTGATGATGTCTTCCGGTGTGGAGTTCCACTTCAAGAAGAAAGAAGCGTTCGGACCGTCCGGCAAGACGGTATGTCAGGCTTGCCTGCTTCGATCCTCTCACCTCATTATCATAAACATAAGTCTTGTTCTGCTTCTCATTCTTTTTAAGAAAATGAGTCAGGGTTTCCTCATCCTTCGGAGGCCTGTCATTTACAATTGCGAGGTAAGTTTTCCTGACTTCACGGGTACGGAATACCTCATTCATGCGTTCAAGGGCCTTGGAAGTACGGGCAAACAGCAGAACTCCGCTTGCAGGCCTGTCGAGCCTGTGAATGAGGCCAAGGTAAACGGCTCCGGGCTTTTTATACTTTTCAGCAATATATTTCTTAACGGCTGAATCAATAGCTTCATCCCCGGTACGGTCGCCCTGTGAAAGATCGGCTGGCTTTTTCAGGACAGCGATCAGATGATTGTCCTCAAATAATACTTCAAGCATCAATTAAACTTTAATATTGTTCCTTTTCGTTCGGAAAATCCCTTGAACGGACATCCCTGATATATTGCCCAACGGCTTTAAGGATTTCGTCATGAAGGTTGTGATATCTCCTGAGAAACCTGGGTGAGAATTCCTGGTTAATGCCAAGCATATCGTGAATAACAAGTACCTGTCCGTCTGTTCCAGGCCCTGCTCCTATTCCTATCACAGGAATTTTCAGGGTATTAGTGACCTCTTCAGCCAGTAAGGCCGGGATCTTTTCAAGCACAATGGCAAAACATCCCAGTTTCTCAAGTATCCTGGAGTCTTCGAGCAAACGACGGGCTTCATCTTCCTCTCTTGCCCTGACGACGTACGTCCCGAACTTGTGAATTGACTGAGGCGTAAGACCGAGATGGCCCATTACCGGTATACCTGCAGAGAGTATGCGCTCTATTGATTCAGCCACCTGCTGTCCTCCCTCCAGCTTAACCGCAGAAGCTCCGGTCTCTTTCATAATTCTGATCGCTGACACAAGGGCCTCCCTGGAATTACCCTGATAGGTTCCGAATGGAAGGTCGACAACGACAAGAGCCCTCCTCACCCCTCTTGACACTGATGCAGCATGGTAAATCATATTGTCGAGGGTGATGGGCAGTGTGGTATCATAACCTGCCATCACGTTGGAAGCAGAGTCGCCAACCAGAATTACGTCTATTTCGGCTTCGTCGATAATCCTTGCCATCGAAAAATCATAGGCGGTCAGCATCGCTATTTTGTCACCGTTGAGTTTCATTTCCTGAAGAACGTGAGTGGTGACTTTCCTGACAATTTTGTTTACCGACATGACTAAACAGGTTTGATTCTGCTGACAAAGCTACGAATTTAAGGCAGAGAATGGGAATGACTCAGAAAATGTTTTTATCGTGTCATGCCAGTGCAAATCATCATGTCTTTTTGTCACTTCAGTCAGGCTGTTTAATCCCGGGAGTGCCATAATTTCATAAAAACTACCGGTTACGGCTATGGCATAATCATTGCAGTTTAGAGAGACAATAATTGAAATTTCTTAAAAATCATAAAATGGGAAAGATAATAGGAATCGACCTGGGAACCACAAACTCATGCGTCGCCGTAATGGAAGGGAATGAGCCTGTAGTGATCCCTAACAGCGAAGGCAAGAGAACAACGCCTTCAATAGTTGCATTTGTTGAGAACGGAGAACGTAAGGTGGGTGATCCGGCCAAGCGTCAGGCCATAACCAATGCCCAGAAGACAATTTATTCCATAAAGCGGTTCATGGGGGAAACCTATGACAAGGTCAATACCGAGATCAAACGTGTAACCTTCAATGTCGTCAAGGGTGACAACAACACCCCAAGGGTAAAAATCGACAACAGGTTGTATTCGCCCCAGGAAATCTCTGCCATGATTCTTCAGAAAATGAAAAAAACTGCTGAAGACTATCTTGGACAGGAAGTGACCGAGGCGGTTATCACCGTGCCGGCTTACTTCAGCGATTCACAGCGCCAGGCAACCAAAGAAGCCGGAGAAATCGCCGGACTGAATGTAAAAAGGATCATCAACGAACCGACGGCCGCTTCACTTGCATACGGACTTGACAAGAAATCACAGGACCTCAAAATAGCCGTTTTCGACCTTGGCGGGGGTACTTTCGATATTTCGATCCTGGAACTGGGGGATGGTGTTTTCGAAGTGAAATCAACCAATGGCGACACGCACCTTGGAGGAGATGACTTCGACCATAAAATAATTGACTGGCTTGCTGAGGAGTTCCTCAAAGAAGAAGGTGTTGACCTCAGAAAAGATCCTATGGCCCTTCAGAGATTGAAGGAAGCTTCCGAAAAAGCCAAAATAGAACTCTCGAGCACCACATCCACCGAGATAAACCTTCCGTACATAATGCCGGTTGACGGAATTCCGAAGCACCTTGTCAAGACTCTTACCAGATCACAATTCGAAAAGCTTTGCGACAGCCTTATTCAGGCCTGTCTGGAACCCTGCAAGAAAGCTCTGGCAGATTCAGGGTTAAAGAACTCTGAAATTGATGAGGTCCTCCTGGTGGGCGGATCGACAAGAATTCCTGCCATACAGCAGCTTGTTGAAAAGTTCTTCGGTAAAACTCCTTCAAAAGGCGTTAATCCCGATGAAGTTGTCGCAGTTGGTGCAGCTATCCAGGGCGGAGTTCTTACAGGAGAGGTTAAGGATGTTCTTCTTCTCGATGTAACACCTCTGTCGCTTGGAATTGAAACCATGGGCGGAGTTATGACAAAACTCATTGAATCAAACACCACCATACCTACCAAAAAGGCAGAGGTGTTCACAACTGCTGCCGACAGCCAGCCTTCGGTAGAGATTCACGTGCTGCAGGGTGAAAGGCCAATGGCAGCAGGCAACAAGACCATCGGACGTTTCCATCTCGACGGGATTCCACCGGCCCCCAGGGGCGTGCCGCAGATCGAAGTCTCTTTCGACATCGATGCAAACGGAATACTCCATGTAGCCGCCAAGGACAGGGGAACCGGAAAGGAACAAAGGATAAGGATCGAGGCATCTTCGGGGCTGAGTGATGATGAGATAAAGAAAATGAGGGAAGAGGCTAGGGCAAATGCCGAGGCTGACAACCTTGCAAAACAGAAAGTTGACAAGATCAACAGCGCCGACAGCATGATTTTCTCGACTGAAAAACAATTGAGAGAATTCGGCGACAAGATCCCCGCCGACAAGAAGGCAGGCATTGAAAGCGCCCTCGCCAAACTGAAGGAAGCTCATAAATCGCAGGATGTTGATGCCATCGACAAAACTCTTGCCGAACTGAACTCAGTCTGGCAGTCAGCTTCTGAAGAGATGTATAAAACCGCTCAGAATACAGGGCAGGCTACCTCCCAACCAGGACCGGAACAACCCGGAAGCGGAAAAACCCAGTCGGGAAATGATGAAGTGACCGACGTGGACTTCGAAGAGGTGAAGTAATACCTGGTTCATGATAAATTGCTTGAGGCTGAATTCTTTTCAGCCTCTTTTTTTGTACTTTTGTCAGGAAATACGGATAACTTTTTCATGAAACAAAAAAACATTGCCTCAATCTATATAGTGTTACTGCTGATGCTCCCTTTCACTGCCATAACTGCACAGGAAATCAACAGAAGCGACCAGGAAGGGAACAAACAAGGAAGGTGGATAAAGAATTATCCAAACGGGAAAGTGATGTATGAAGGCTTTTTCAAAAACGACAACCCGGAAGGTGAGTTCAGGAGATATTATGAGGATGGAGCACTGAAATCGATCCTGGTCTTCAGCAGCAACGGAACTATAGCAAACGCAACATTGTATTATCCCAATGGACTTAAAGCATCGTCCGGCAAATATACAAACCAGCTCAAGGAGGGCCTTTGGCTGTTTTACTCATTCACCGAAAAAGACCTGCTGATAAGCGAGGCCGAATATAAGGAGAACATGCTTAACGGAATCATGATCAATTATTATCCCGACGGAAAGACAGCAGAGAAGATCATGTACAGGAATAACCTGAAACATGGTGAATGTATGAAGTACTACCCTGACGGAACACTGACCCTGAGGACAAACTACGAAAACGGGAAAATAAACGGCAGGTTTGAAGCATTCCATGAAAACGGCAAACCTGAAATGACAGGTCAGTATAAGAACAACCTGAGGGAAGGACCATGGGTTATCTACAGGAATGACGGAAGTCAGAGATTCAGTACTGTCTATACAGCGGGTATTCCTGATAACCGAAGCATCGATATTTATGAATCAGAATACATTGATTCTCTTGAACGGATTAAAGTAAACATTGCTGATCCTGAAAAAACCGGGGAAATATGGTAAGGGGATTCATAGATCCTGCCAGACAGAAACTTGCAATTGCCGCTCTGACACTTCTGATAATTATTCCATGCCAGCCAGG
>CAYQRF010000118.1:0-4538 GCA_964419775.1 uncultured Rikenellaceae bacterium | reverse complement strand
AGATTTACCTTGTCGCCCGGCTTCAGAAGGCCGAGATTCGATTTCTCAAGCGTCTCCCTTATTGCCGTGACTGTATAGGTGTACTTGTCCTTCTTCACCACAGTCAGACAGACGCCGTTGTGTGATATGCTCTGGTCTATTTTAAGCTCATCAGCAAATGAGCAACGCATCGTGATATGCAGATTGTCCTTCTCCTTTTCGAGACTTACGACTGCTGCAGCTTCTTCTACTATTCCTGAAAACATAACTTTGTTGAATTAAGTAATGTGCAAAGGTATTCAAAATGCGAAAATTTCATCCATCAGTCAAACAGTCCATTTTTGGGGGCTAAAAACATGAAAACAAAAGAAAAAAGTTCTCGCAGATTTCCGCAGATGGAAATCCGCAGAGTTTCGCAGAGTTTACCTGGTAATGTCTCTTAGTCCAAGACTTGCACGACCTGCACGACCTCCTGCCTTCACGCCTTAACGCCCTAACGCCTTCTCGCCTTCCCGCCTTTCCGCCTTCCTTTTTCCACCGGCATCTTCTCCTTCCTCCATGCCACAATTCCACCCTCGAGATTGTAAAGTTTTCGAAAGCCCTGGTCATATAACAATTCTGCGGCTCGCCTGCTCCTGTAATCTGTGGTGCAGTACAGAAATAGCGCATGGTTCTTTGTGAGTGTGTCGGTCAGATTCTTCATATCCTTCGACGACGGTATGTTGATAGCGTCCCTGATTATCTTACCCCGGTATTCGAAGGTGTTCCTTACATCAATCAGAATGGCGGAATCTTCCTTAAGGTACTGCAAATGAAAATAATAAGGATCGAGCGAGATGTATTTGAGGGAATCGGCTACCTGTCCCGCAGCCGGGAAGAGGTTTATCAACAAAACTATGACAGCCGCCCTGATCCTCATGTTATCCTTTTTATGCAAAGAAAACGATTTTACATGTTTCAGAGTGTCCAAAGTCGTGCCAAACAATGCAAAAATTGTGTAATTGCACGTTATAACATTGTTATAACATATTTTTTAACCATGGAGTAACACTGAGATAATTAAGAAGTTAACCACGGAGGACACAGAGAACACGGAGTTAACCACAGGGTTTCTCCCCTGCCTGTTTTACCCCCTGCCCCCTAAAGGGGGTTCTTTCAAACCATCTGCATCCAACTCAAGCCTCACGCCTCACGCCTCACGCCTTCACGCCTTCACGCCTTTTCTCCTTTCTGCCTTGCAACCTTTATGCCTTTTTCCTATCTTTGTGCGATTTTTTCAAAACGAAAGCTGAACAATAACTTACTGATCCGATGGGGAAAAGGTTTCCGGAATACAAGAGTCTCGATCTCTCTAAGGTAAACAGGGATATTCTGAAGGTGTGGGATGACAACGATACATTCCGCAGGAGTGTGCGTCAGGTGAACGGCAAAGGTGAATTCGTGTTTTACGAAGGACCTCCTTCTGCTAACGGCATGCCCGGCATCCATCATGTGCTTTCGCGCACTATCAAGGACGCAATCTGCAGATACAAGGCACAGTGCGGATATGAGGTGAAACGCAAGGCCGGCTGGGATACCCACGGTCTTCCTGTCGAACTGGGCGTTGAAAAGGCTCTCGGCATTACCAAGGAAGACATCGGCACAAAGATCTCCATCGGGGATTTCAACAAAGCCTGCAAGATCGATGTGATGAAATACACCGACATGTGGGAGGAACTTACCCGCAAAATGGGCTACTGGGTCAATATGGACAACCCCTATGTAACCTACGACAACCGTTATATCGAAACACTCTGGTGGCTCCTTAAGCAACTCTATTCGAAGGGCGTCCTGTACCAGGGATATACAATACAGCCTTACTCGCCGGCCGCCGGCACAGGCCTCAGCTCCCACGAGCTGAACCTGCCGGGATGCTACAAGGACGTGAGGGACACTACCTGCATCGCCCAGTTCAGACTGATAAGAAATGACAAATCGGATTTCCTGTTCAGCAACACCGATACTGCCGATGTCCACATGATGGCATGGACAACCACACCCTGGACTCTTCCGTCAAACACCGCGCTGGCAGTAGGAAAGGATATCACCTACATCAGGGTACGCAGTTTCAATCCTTATTCCGGCGCCCCGATAACAGTCATACTGGCCAAAGACCTTCTGAATTCGATGTTTCCCGCTGAGAACAGCACTCTCGATTTTTCGGAGTACAAACAGGGCGACAAAAAGATCCCGTTCAGGGTTCTTGATGAATTTCCGGGAAACTCCCTCGAGGGTATCAGCTATGAACAGCTGATCGACTGGGTGAAACCCGATCCGGGCGCCTTCAGGGTTATCACCGGCGATTTCGTCACCACAGAGGATGGCACCGGAATCGTTCATATCGCCCCCACATTCGGAGCAGACGACTATCGTGCCGGCAAGGAGAACGGCATCCCCGGCATGCTTCTTAAGAGGAAAGACGGTACCGTGGGACCGATGGTCGACAAGAAAGGCTATATGGTGCCCATTATGGATCTCGATATCCAGTTCGTTCGGGAGAGGGTCAACACTTCCTCCTACACGGGATTTGAGGGCAGGCCGGTCAAGAATGAATATGACGACACCATCCCGCAGAATGCCGATACTCTCGATGTCGATATTGCAGTAAACCTCAAACAGCAGGGTAAGGCGTTCAGGATAGAAAAACAGCTTCACAGCTATCCCCACTGCTGGAGAACCGACAAGCCTGTTCTCTACTATCCGCTCAATGCATGGTTCATCAGGACAACCCAATACCGCGACAGGCTGATTGAACTGAACAACACAATTAACTGGAACCCGCAGTCGACCGGCACCGGCCGCTTCGGGAAATGGCTCGAGAACCTGGTCGACTGGAACCTCTCCAGGTCAAGGTTCTGGGGAACTCCTCTTCCTATCTGGATAACAGAAGACAGGAAGGAAGAAAAGTGCATCGGCTCCGCTGCAGAATTAAAGGCTGAAATCGATATGTCTATAGCAGCCGGTTTCATGGAAAAGAACCCTCTGAAGGATTTCAGCGAAGGAGATAACTCAGCTGAAAACTACCTGAAATTCGATCTTCACAGGCCTTTCGTCGACGATATAATACTTGTCAGTCCGACCGGGAGGAAGATGTTCCGCGAGCCCGACCTGATAGACGTGTGGTTCGATTCGGGAGCCATGCCCTATGCCCAGGCTCATTACCCCTTCGAGAACAGGGAGAACTTCAGCGGGATGTTCCCGGCCGATTATATCGCCGAGGGAGTAGACCAGACAAGAGGGTGGTTCTTCACCCTTCATGCAATCGCAACAATGATTTCCGATTCCGTTTCATTCAAAAATATAATATCAAACGGACTCGTGCTTGACAAGAACGGAAACAAGATGTCGAAACGTCTCGGGAACGCCGCCGATCCATTCGGCATCATAGACGAATACGGATCCGATCCGCTTCGCTGGTACCTTATAACCAACGCCCAGCCCTGGGATAACCTTAAATTCGATGCATCGGGAATCGATGAGGTCAAAAGGAAATTCTTCGGGACTCTATATAATACATACTCCTTCTTCGCGCTCTATGCCAACATCGACAATTTCAGGAATGCTGAAAAGGAGATACCTGTTGACACCCGTCCTGAGATCGACCGCTGGATCATTTCACTCCTTAACTCACTTGTCAGGGAAGTAGGGAATTGCTATGAAAATTATGATCTCACAAGAGCCGGACGTGCAATCCAGGATTTCGTCACCGAGAACCTGAGCAACTGGTACGTCCGCCTGAACAGGAAGCGTTTCTGGGGAGGTGAATATGACAACGACAAGATCGCTGCCTACCAGACTCTCTACCAGTGTCTCGAAACGGTAAGCAGACTGGCTGCGCCGATCGCTCCGTTCTACATGGACCAACTGTTCCGCGACCTGAACATTACCACCGGGAAATCGGGGGAGGATTCGGTCCACCTGGCTCCTTTCCCCGGCTATGATGAAACTCTCATAAACAGCGGCCTTGAGGAAAGGATGGCAATCGCACAGAGTGTCTCCTCGATGATCCTCGGACTGCGGCGCAAGGTCAGCATAAAGGTCCGTCAGCCGCTGGCAAGAATTATGGTACCTGTTACTGAAAAGGGATTCAGGGAGAAGTTCGAGGCGGTGAGGGATCTGATCCTCACTGAGGTAAACGTGAAAGATGTCGAGTATATCGACGATACTTCCTCCATCCTGGTTAAAAAGGTGAAACCCGATTTCAGGACACTCGGTCCGCGCTACGGTAAGATGATGAAGGAACTGGGCAAGGCTGTTGCTGCGATGACGAGGCAGGATATTGCGTCGCTTGAATCGACCGGCAGTCATAAACTGGTAATTGAAGGGAAGGAGATCGTTCTTACCAGAGACGATGTCGAGATCATATCAGAAGACATCCCCGGCTGGCAGGTTGCCAATGAAGGCAAGCTCACCGTGGCCCTCGACGTGACAGTCACAGACGATCTTCGCTATGAGGGTATTGCACGTGAATTTGTTAACCGGATCCAGAATATCCGCAAGGAAAGCGGCTTCGATGTAAC
>CAYQRF010000117.1:0-4553 GCA_964419775.1 uncultured Rikenellaceae bacterium | reverse complement strand
GTTACCCTTGTCGTGGTACCTGTGATCTATGTTCTTTTTGCCAGAAAGGGAGAAAGGAACAGACACCTGTCCCTGTACTCCGAAATGGATTTCCTTGATGACAGGAATGGCAATGGCAAATAACGAGGAACAGTCGAATTACATCATAAAAATTAAGAGAATGAAAGCTGTAATGATAATATTTAACCAGGCTCACACTGAAAGAATTGAGTACATGTTCGACAAGCTGGGAGTGAGGGGCTATTCACTGTGGGAGAACGTTCAGGGCAGAGGCAGCAATACCGGAGTGCCGCATCTCGGAACACATGCATGGCCGGAAATCAACAAAATAGCCATGACCGTGATTGGCGATGATCTTGTGGAAAGCGTTCTTGCGGCAGTCAGGAAAATCGATGCAATTAACGAAGAGGTAGGAATACGCGCCTTCGTCTGGGATATACAACAGGCAGTGTAACTATCCGGCAGCACCCTGTACTGAATCCCTGTACAGCCAGAACCAGAATAAAGAGGTTGTCTCTTAAATGAGAGCAGCCTCTTTTTTTCTGTTCATAGCTCGTGTTCCTGAGGGATCAGTCAATAAATTCAGTAATATTGATGCCATGACCCCCTGTAAGCAGGGGGGTACTGTTAATAAAACAGAGTAATTATCAAAAAAAAGTATAAAAATTCAGGGGGTCTTTCTAATAATTATATATTTTTGCCCTGAATTTACTTATCAATTAAAAGTAGCTGCCATGAAAAATCTGAAATTTTTAAACGGAACAGCGGTCCTGCTGTTAATTATAAATTTATTACCCCTGAAGGCCGGCGCGCAGGAGGAATCTGGCAGCAAATTCAATGTCGGTGCCGATCTGTACAGCAGTTATGTCTGGAGGGGATCAAAGCTTGGGCAGGGGCCGGCGTTTCAGCCATCAGTTGATTTTTCAGACGGAGGACTTACAATTGGGGTTTGGGGTTCGGTTGATGCCAGCGGTTATGCTGAAGCAGACCCTTATATTTCATATTCATTCCCGTTCGGACTGAGCCTTGGATTAACGGATTATTACCTGCCCGATCTGCCTTTGTCCGAAACTTCACGTGTTTCGGGGAGTCATGCACTGGAACTGAACTGCGGCTTTGAGCAGGGAGGTTTTTCACTTGGTGCAAACTACATAGTTAACGAAGCCGGTGGAATAGGATCGGCTGGCGGCGACAAGTATTTCCAGATCGGATATGCCTTTGAGAATGCCGGAATCTTTGCCGGAGCAGGAGACGGGTGGCATACTGCCGGCGGAGGCTTCAATATATGCAACATAGGCCTGGAAGTGTCGAAGGAAATCGAAGTAACCGACAGGTTATCGATACCGGTCACAGGTCAGGTTATTGTAAATCCCGACAGCGAGAAGTTATTTGTAGTGGTTGGTATTTCCTTCTGAGAAGGACAAAAAAACCCGGTCAGCCGACCGGGTTTTACATTTATGATTGTTGTTAATCTTCCTCTTCTTCTTCGGTATATGCCTTGATAACAGATTCCTGTACTTCGGAAGGTACCTGGGCGTATTCCGCGAATTTCATTGTGTACATGGCACGGCCTCCGGTTATTGAGCTGAGGGCGGTGGAGTACTTGTTCATTTCGGCCAGCGGCACTCTTGCCTTGATAACCTCGAGCCGCTTGTGGTTTGACATGCCAAGCACCATTCCGCGCCTTCCCTGGAGGTCGCTGATTACATCTCCCATTCTTTCGGAAGGAACCATGATCTCAACATCGTATATTGGCTCAAGGATCTTTGGTCCGGCATTCTTGAAAGCTGTGCTGAAGGCATTTCTTCCTGCAAGCCTGAAGGATATCTCGTTAGAGTCGACAGGGTGCATTTTGCCGTCATAGACATATACGCGGATGTCGCGGGCGTAGGAACCAGTCAGAGGGCCTATTTCCATTTTTTCCATTATACCCTTGAGGATGGCAGGCAGGAACCTGGCATCGATCGATCCGCCGACGATGCAGTTTACAAAGATCAGCTTGCCGCCCCAGTCGAGCTCGACCTCATCCTTGGCTCTTATGGATAGCTTGATTTCCTTGCTGCCGAATTTCATCATATTCAGTTCAGGACTTCCTTCCACATAGGGCTCGATAATAAGGTGCACCTCTCCGAACTGACCTGCCCCTCCTGATTGCTTTTTGTGCCGGTAGTCAGCCTGGGCTGATTTGGTGATGGTTTCACGGTAGGGAATCCTCGGAGGATTGAAGTTTGTAGGTATCTTATAGATGTTGTCGAGATGCCATTTCATTATGTTGAGATGGTATTCACCCTGGCCGTGGACAATTATCTGTTTCAGTTCCTTTGAATATTCAATAATGATAGTGGGGTCCTCGAGGTGAATTTTGTTGAGAGATTCTCCAAGCTTCTCATCATCACTCTCACTCTGAGCCTTTATGGCAATACGATATTTAGGCTCGGGGAATTTTACTCCTTCGTATTTCCAGTCATTGCCGGGAGCGTTGAGGGTGTGGTCGGTTTTTGTGTTCTTGAGCTTCACGAAAGCCCCGATATCGCCGGTATGGAGTTCCGGAACCCTGGTCCTGTTCTTGCCTGCGCAAACATAGAGCTGCGACAGTCTCTCCTTGACTCCGTTTGAGGTATTAACCGCATCGAGGTTCTCTGTTATTTTTCCGGAGTAGACCCTGAAGTAGTGGATTTCACCAATATGGTCCTCGATTGAGGATTTAAAGACATATACGGAAGCAGGACCTGCGGGATTGGCCTTGACCTCTGCACCCTTGCTGTTAACGGGGGCAGGCATGTCGGTAATTGAAGGAGCTTCGCTAACGATGAACTCCAGGAGCCTGTCAACTCCCATGTTGTTTTTGGCCGAGATGCAGAAAACAGGGAAAAGTCCCCTTGTAAGAAGCCCTTTTGCTATACCTTTTTTTATTTCTTCCTCTGAAAGGGAGTCGTTTGAGAAAAACAGTTCCATCAGCGATTCGTCGCTTTCAGCGGCTTTTTCAACAAGGGCCGAATGAAGCTCGTCAGCTTTTTCCTTCTGATCGGCCGGGATATCGAGTACTTTTGCAGCTCCGCCTTCTTTGGGATACTGGAGCATTTTCATCCTGAGTACGTCGATGACGGAGTTGAATCCCACACCTTCATTGACCGGATACTGGATAATAGTAATGTTGTTTCCGAAACGGTCCTTCATCATTTCGATCGACTTGTCAAAATTGGCTTTTTCGTGATCGAGTCCGTTAACAGCTATTATAAGCGGCTTATTAGCATTCTCGGCATGGCGGAAATGAATTTCCGATCCAACCTCCACCCCGTTCTGTACGTTGAGGGTCAGTACCGCACAATCGGAGGCATGGAGGGAGGAGATAACGCCCCCGCTGAAATCGTCGAGACCCGGAGTATCGAGAATGTTTATCTTCTTGTTCTGGAATTCCGTGTATAACACGGTCGAAAACAGGGAGTTGCCATTCTCATGTTCGATCGGACGATAATCCGAAACTGTGTTTTTACTTTCAATAGTACCTCTTCTCTCGATTACTCCTCCATTGAAGAGCATAGCTTCGGCAAGGAGGGTCTTGCCCGATCCTGAGTTGCCGATAAGCGCAATGCCCTTGATCTGGTCTGTCTGATAGGTTTTCATGTCTGGGTGGATGTTTATATTATATATTATATAATCCTGATTTAGAGTTCGCAAAAATAATAAATTTTTAAAAACTGTTCAGTCAAGGGTACATAATTAAGAAATATTTATTTTCTTTGCACCAGTTTTTTGAAATGCAGGAGTACCGGTTTTTCCTTCGAGGTAAGTTTACAAAACGAATATTCATTGCGGAAGGGTCGGGAAGAAACCTGTTTATAACTTACAAAATTAAGTAAGATATTTCATTTTGGAAGACGTTTGAGATGCCGGTTATCGGGGATAACCAGCAGGGGCTGATGCGTTTTTTGCATCGGGTTAAAAAAAGATGAAACGGGTTTGTAAATTAATAAATAAAAACCATACCTTTGCAAACCGTTTTTTTGAAGGAATTTTAATGTAAAACAAGACTATATTATGCCGACAATTCAGCAGTTAGTAAGAAAGGGCAGGAAGCAACTGATCTATAAAAGCAAGGCTCCTGCCTTGGATTCCTGTCCTCAGAGAAGGGGTGTCTGTGTGCGTGTCTACACTACCACGCCAAAGAAACCTAACTCAGCAATGAGGAAGGTAGCCAGGGTAAAGCTTACAAACCAGAAGGAGGTAAATGCTTATATTCCTGGAGAAGGTCATAACCTTCAGGAACACTCTATTGTACTTATCAGGGGCGGCAGGGTGAAGGACCTTCCCGGGGTGCGTTATCATCTTGTTCGTGGTGCACTCGACACATCAGGCGTGACTGGCCGTACTCAGAGAAGGTCAAAGTATGGTGCAAAAAGGCCTAAGAAATAACACTTAATTAATAAGATCATGAGAAAATCAAAACCAAAGAAGAGGATCATGTTACCTGATCCCAAATACAACGATCCAAACGTTACAAGGTTTGTGAACAATCTTATGTATAGTGGTAAAAAGAATCTTGCTTTTAAAAT
>CAYQRF010000116.1:0-4721 GCA_964419775.1 uncultured Rikenellaceae bacterium | reverse complement strand
ATGATTCCTTGAGGATGAAAAGAGCCACAAGTATGGCTATTACCGGATCGAGCCAGACAATTCCGGTGAAGTATATGAGCCCGAGTCCGGCAGCTACACCCAGCGATGTGTAAACATCAGTCTTAAGGTGCAATGCGTCAGCCTCGAGCGCAAGAGACCCGGTTTCGCGGGCAACTTTGTATAGCCGGCGCGATACATAGATATTGACTATTCCTGAAATCAGCATTACAACAGCCCCTATCCACACAGATTCCGGAAGGGTGTGACTTCCGAACAGTTTCTTTACGGCTTCCATAATTATTACAAACGCTGCGACAAGGATAAGCAGTCCTTCAATAACTCCTGATATGTTTTCCACCTTGCCATGTCCGTAGGGATGCCTGGAGTCAGGGGGAGTATCGGAAACCCTGACTGCAAAAAAAGCTATCAGAGCCGCTACAAGGTCCATGGAGGAATGAATGGCCTCAGAAATAATACTTACCGATCCGCTTATGATGCCTATTGTAAATTTCATGGCAATAAGCAGTGAGTTTGAGGCGACAGAAAGCCTTGCAATACTTGTTTTTTTGTTTGATCCAGATTTCATAATTCCGGTTTTAAACACCTCAGATGTTCCGGATGTGTTCCATGACTTTCCTGATCAGCCATCTCGGTGTTGAGGTCGCTCCGCAAACTCCCACCGATTCCTTGCCTTCAAACCACGATTTTTCTATTTCTTCAACCGATGAAATGAAATGAGTGTCGGGATTGATCTTTTTGCACACTGAATAGAGCATCCTTCCGTTTGAACTGTCTTTGCCGCTGACAAACACAACGGTATCATTCTGAGCGGCAAAAGCCTTGAGATTAGGCTCCCTGCTGGAAACCTGGCCGCATACCGTGTTGAATACAACAAGGTCCTGTTCAGGACCGGCAACCCCCTTCGCTTTCATTCTTTCGTATATCAGCTGCCCGATATTCCCGAACTCGGTTATCTCCATCGTCGTCTGGGAAAAAAGAGCCACGGGACGGGAGAAATCTATACTATCGACGTCGGAGGCTTTTGACACCAGCAATCCTTCATTGTCTGTCTGTCCCAGCAGTCCTATCACCTCTGCATGCCCCGGCTTCCCGAATATTACTATCTGCCCGTTACGGTTTCTGATGTCGGTCCAGGTCTTCCTGATCTTCGACTGTAGTTTTCTTACAATAGGGCAGGTAGCCTCTATTATTGTTATGTTGTTTTCGAGGGCCAGCCTGTATGTTTCTGGAGGTTCTCCGTGTGCCCTTATAAGTACCTTGCAGTTTTTCAGGGCCCTGAACTGTTCATGATCAATTGTGATCAATCCCAGCGAAGACAGACGCTGCATTTCCATGTCGTTATGCATAAGGGAACCGAGCGAATAGACTGTTTCCCCGTCAAGCAGGGCTTCTTCCGCAATCTCTACTGCATTGTGAACACCGAAGCAGAATCCTGATTTCTGGTCAATTTCTATCTTCATTTATCTTTTGCCTGATAATTTTCATTACCCATTCCATCTGCTGACCAACAGTCATCCTGCTGTTATCCAGCACCAAAGCATCATCGGCCCTTCTCAGGGGACTGATATCCCTGTTCTCATCGGCTATATCCCTTGTAATTATATTCATTCTGACCTCTTCGAGGTCCACAGAGATGTTTTTGCCCCGGAGTTCGTCATACCTTCTTTTTGCGCGGATATCAACAGATGCTGTCATGAATATCTTCAGGTCGGCATCAGGAAAAACAACTGTTCCTATGTCCCTTCCATCCATCACAATTCCCTTGTAAACTCCGATCTGCCTCTGGAGTTCCACCATCCGGGCACGGACTTCATGTATCTGGCTTATCCGGCTCACATGTGAGGATACTTCTATGCTTCTGATCTCTTCCTCAACATTCTCGGAGTTAAGGTAGGTTTCGTACGCTCCAATGTCGGGATTGTAAATGAAGGAGATATGTATCTCGGGAAGATCTTCGATAATATTTCCGGTTTTTTGCTCCCCGTTACCCGTATACCCTTTTCTTATTGAATAAAGGGTTACTGCCCGGTACATTGCACCGCTGTCGATATAGATATAGTTCAGCTCGGAGGCAATCGCCCTTGCGAAAGTGCTTTTGCCGCATGATGAATAACCGTCGATAGCTATAATGAGTCTCTTTTCCATTTCTTCTTTCTTATCGCAGTTTACCCCATTCATTTTTCTCCGGGCTTTGTACAGATGCGGCTCCAAAGTTACCAATTTTATGATTTTCCTGCCCTGCTGACTTAAAGCTGCTGCTTTTTAAACATCATGTCGGGCGAGATAATCACTGATATATTGTTTGATGCGCCTGCCAGGTGATATGATGCGCGGCCGAATTCAATCCTCATCACCGAGGCGTTGATTGCGAATCCCCACGAGAATCCTGAACCAGATGCCTTGATATCTGATTGAAGCTCGCTTCTCCGCTGATGGTTGTATCCGACGCTCAGCCACAGGTTCCTGTGAGGAATTATTTCCACACCGGTGACAACATGGCGAAGGATGTTTTCGGTGATATCCTTAAAATCTGATTTGTTTTCCCCGCCTGATCCGTCGTAATCGTGTGTCAGATCAAAAAGCTCCAGATGCCTCAGTGTCAGGGAAAACCTGAACGGGGCATGCCTGAGTCTGGCTGAGAAACCTGCTATCACCTCAATCGGCAGACCGGCATTTGGCTCACCTGCATAGGATGTCAGCTGGAGTCCAAGGTTTCTTACGGCAAGGCCTGCCGAGAGGAAGTTGCCGGGGTTATGCCACGATGCTCCAAGGTCAAAAGCAAATCCGAAAGAGTTGTATCTCTCAAGCTGGGAGATGACAGGCTTGAAGTTGACACCCACCGAAAACTGGGAGTCGAGCCGTAGCGCGTATATCAGTGCCAGTGATGATTCAGAAGCACTGAAAGAACCGGTAATGGCTCCGGTTTCGTCGGCTTCGGTGAATGAACCGTAATTCAGGTACGAAACTCCTCCGGCAATGACGGCCGATTTTCCCGATGAATGAGAGTAGAGTGCCATACCGTAATTGACCCCGGCAAGATAATTCGTGAAGTTCAGGGCAACATCGCCCGACATGCTCCGGGAAAGAAGCGCCGGATTGGTCCATGCCAGGTTCAGACTGCTACCGGTAAGAGAAACGTTTGTTCCGCCCAGGGAGGATACCAGTCCGGACTGAGGCAGGTTGAGGAACTCATATACATTGTCGCCCCCCGTCTGGGAGAACCCCCGGGCAGTCAGCAGCAGAAGCAGCGATATGACTGAAATCCGTTTTGCCATTTCAGGTTCATTGATGTAAATATAGAATTTTGCTTCGTAACTCAGGCTGTCTTTCCTGTGAGGATAAGAGCGTCGTCACTCTTTTTGTGACGCCCGTTCATCTGCGACATGATCAGCCCGGCAATCACAACCATCATTCCTGCAATGTTCTGAATAGTCAGCCTGTCGCCAAGTATCAGGAAAGAGAAGAAGGCTGTGAAAATAGGGATGAAATTGGTAAAGACGTTCGCCCTGCTTATGCCAAGGTTTCTTACAGAGTAGGCAAAGAGGATAAATGCTCCGCAGGAAGCGAAAACAGCAAGCTCAATTACCGGAATAAAAGCTTTGAGTGTAAGGGTTGTTTCGGCAAGATGGCCGGCTTCAAATATAAGGAACACCGGCAGGAAGAGAATGGCTCCCATTGTATTCTGAACATTGACTATAAAAACGGGTTCATACTTCCCGACAAGCCGGCTGAGAGTCAGGTTATAGCCTGAAGCCGAGAAAACCGCCAGCATCATGAGGGCAAGCCCCTTGACATTGTAGGATAGTGTTCCGTTCCTGTCGATCACAAAGATCAGAATACCCATGAAAGACAGTACTATTCCGGCGTAGTTAATCAGTTTAAGGCGTTCCTTCAAAAAGATCCATGCCCCAATGGTTGCAACAACCGGAATGGTTGATATCAGGACCGATCCGACCGTCGCCGATACATATGTGAGCCCGAAGCTCTCGCCAAGAAAATAAAGAAACGGCTCGAATATGGCAAGCATGATGAAAAGCTTCCTGTCCTCCTTCCTTATCTTTACGAATTTCTTCTTGATTGCCAGGTAGGTGGTCAGTATCAGAATGGCAGCGGTAAGACGGAAGAAGACGATTGTGATCGGGAGGAAGGTCTCGTTGGCTACCTTGAACCATATGAAGGAAAAAGCCCAGAAGATCATCGCCAGGAAAATACCGCCATATATCCTTATTCTGTTTTTCAATTTGGTTCGCTCCCTTATTAATTAAGCGTGCGAATTTAATCTTAAAAATCATAGGTTGTCAACCCCTGGTTAAATTTGCTAATCTAAATACACAGCTTGATTATTGAAAATCTTTATTTTTCCAACTCCTGCAATTTTTTGTCCACCCCAACCACCATGCTATTTTTTACCTCCCCTTAAGCTCTTTTTACCCCCTGCCCCCCCTAAACTACCCTTTATAAACATCTTTTTGCAGGTTATAATCAGAATCCGTTTGTCCTTTTTGTCTACCCCCCAACCCCCCTGAAGGGGGGCTTTAGTCTCCTGTTTTACAACTATTTATAGGGAGAAGATCAAATTATAGTAATAGTCCTGCATAAGCTTTCGATCTGAAATCATTAGTCCATTAACTCACGGTTCACCACGGACTGATATGTTGCACATTATTAGTTCTTTAACCCCCCTTTAGGGGGGCTGGGGG
>CAYQRF010000115.1:0-4732 GCA_964419775.1 uncultured Rikenellaceae bacterium | reverse complement strand
TTAAACGATGAACTGAGGAACGGATTTGGCACCTGAATATTTGGAATTGCATTATGACCAGTCTTGAGAAAATTCTTGTTAATGCGTCAGCGGCGAGGAGATCGCTGAATGTAATCGGAACGGAAACCATCGACCTGATTCTGGAGCGACTGTCTGAAGAATCGGTAAACAGGATGGAATTCATTCTCGAAGAGAATTCCCGCGACCTGGCGATGATGGATAAGAGCAATCCCTTGTACGACCGGCTGATGCTGACCGAGGAAAGACTCTGGTCCATCTCAAACGACATAATGAAGGTCTCGGAAATGGAATCTCCCCTCGGACAGATCCTGTCTGAGTATGACAGACCTGATGGAATGAAGATCTCACGGATTTCAGTTCCCTTCGGCGTTATCGGGATAATTTATGAAGCAAGGCCGAATGTGACCTTTGATGTATTTTCACTTTGCCTCAAATCGGGCAATGTATGCATCCTGAAAGGAGGAAGCGATGCCATCAATTCAAATATGGCAATAACCGGTATAATTAAGGATGTACTTAAAGAATTCAATGTAAATCCGGATGTTCTGACTCTGCTTCCTCCGGGACGGGAGGAGACCACCATGCTACTGAAAGCCAGGCAGTATGTTGATCTTATAATTCCAAGGGGAAGCCGCAGCCTGATTGATTTCGTCAGGGAAAACTCAGAAATTCCCGTGATCGAGACCGGCGCAGGAATCTGTCACACATATTTTGACGAATATGGCGACCGGGACAAGGGGCGAAGGATAATCCACAATGCCAAGACCAGAAGGGTGAGTGTCTGTAATGCCCTCGACTGCCTTATCATACATGAGAGCCGGCTGGCTGACCTGCCATACCTGACAGGCCTGTGCGGATGCTCGGGAGTGGAGATACTTGCCGATACCAGGTCCTTTGAGGCTTTGAAGGATCATTACCCTTCGGATCTGCTGCGGAATGCAACGGAAGAGTCATTCGGAACGGAGTTCCTTTCATTAAGGATGTCGGTGAAGACAGTTTCAAGCCTGGAGGATGCGCTGGAGCACATTGAGAAGTATAGTTCGAGGCACAGCGAGGCTATAATTTCGGAAGACAATGAGCGAATAACATTGTTTTTCAAACATGTTGATGCTTCATCTGTTTATTCTAATGCATCCACTGCTTTTACCGACGGCGGTGAATTCGGTCTCGGTGCAGAAATAGGTATTTCGACACAGAAGCTTCATGCGCGTGGTCCCATGGCTCTCAGGGAGCTGACTACCTATAAGTGGATCATCGAGGGTAACGGGCATGTGAGAAAAAATTAAAAGCCAGATAAAAGACATATGATCCTTGATATCGACATAATCAGAGCCTTTTACCGGTCACTTCCGAAGCGGATGGAGGAGATCGGCAAAGCAGCCGGCCATCCCCTGACACTCACCGAAAAGATACTGTTCAATCACCTGGTTGACCGGTCGCAGATCGCCGCGTTGAAAAGGAAGTCTGATTATTCTGTTTTTCGTCCCGACAGGGTTGCCATGCAGGATGCTACGGCCCAGATGGCACTGTTGCAGTTCATGGTAACCGGGAAGGATCAGTCGGAAGTTCCGGCATCCGTTCATTGCGATCACCTTATTAAGGGGAAGCTTGGAGCTGACGAGGATCTGAGTACGGCTCTGGGAATGAACAGGGAAGTATATGATTTTCTCAGGTCAGTTTCGGGTAAATACAATATCGGTTTCTGGGATCCGGGCGCAGGTATAATTCACCAGGTTGTGCTTGAGAATTATGCATTTCCCGGGGGTATGATGATAGGAACCGATTCGCATACACCCACGGCCGGAGGTCTTGGGATGATAGCCCCGGGGGTGGGAGGGGCGGATGCCGTTGATGCCATGACCGGATTGGGATGGGAGCTGAGACTCCCCGGGATAATCGGGGTGAAGCTTACCGGCAGGCTTAACGGGTGGACTTCAGCCAAGGATGTTATTCTTCGTCTGACAGGCATGCTTACAGTAAAGGGTGGAACAGGTTCGGTGATAGAATACTTCGGAGAGGGTGCCGCTTCATTGTCGTGCACCGGAAAGTCAACGATATGCAACATGGGCGCAGAAACTGGAGCGACCTGTTCTGTTTTCGGTCTTGATGAACCGATGATCGACTTCCTTGTATCGACCGGAAGGGAAGAGGTTGCGGAGCTTGCCCGGGCTAACAGGGTTCATCTCACTGCTGATCAGGAAGTATATGATAACCCGTCCGGGTATTTCGATCAGGTATATGAAATTGATCTTTCAACTCTTGAACCCTACATAAATGGTCCTTTCACTCCCGATCGTGCTGTTCCGATATCGATGATGAAGGAAGAGGCAGTGAAGCACGGATGGCCGCTTAAATTAAGCGCCGCACTGATCGGTTCATGTACCAATTCGTCGTTTGAGGATCTGTCGAGGGCATCTTCGGTGATAGAGCACGCGCTTCAGAACAATCTTCCGGTCAAAACCGAATTTATAATTATTCCGGGATCGGAGCGGATCAGGCAGATTTCAGAAGAGGCAGGGCTGATGGATATATTCAGGAAAGCCGGGGCAAAGCTTTTTGCCAATGCCTGCGGGCCCTGTATCGGGCAGTGGGACAGGGGTGAAAAGAAAGGTCCCAATTCGATAATCCATTCCTTTAACAGGAACTTTGCCAGCCGGGCCGACGGTAATCCCTCGACCCATGCATTTGTAGCATCACCTGAAATAGTTGCAGCCATGTCGGTCGCAGGCAATCTGATGTTCAATCCCATGACCGATATGGTATTCAGCAAGGACAGGATGCTTGTCAGCCTGCCTGAACCTTCGGGGGAGGTGCTTCCGCCGGCTGCCCCGTCAGGACCGCCGCCCGGATTCACAATGCCTCCGGCCGACAGAAGGAATATAGATGTAACCATTAATCCCGGTTCTGAAAGGCTACAGATACTAAAACCTTTTAAGGAGTTCGATGAGAATGATTTTCAGGATATGCCCCTGCTGATCAAGGTAAAAGGCAAATGCACCACTGATCATATCTCGATGGCGGGCCCGTGGCTCAAATACCGCGGTCATCTGGAGAATATCTCTGGCAATTACATGACCGGCGCGGTCAATGCCTTCAACGACGGAGTAAATTCGGTTCTCAACATTTTCACCGGGAAATATGAACCGGTTCCTGAAGTGGCGGATAGTTACCGTAAGAGCGGTCTGAGCATGGTGGTGGTCGGGGAGGATAATTTCGGCGAGGGCTCATCGCGGGAGCATGCTGCAATGGAGCCGAGGTTCTTTGGAGTAAGAGCCATCATAGTGAAGTCATTTGCCCGCATCCACGAGACTAACCTCAAGAAACAGGGAGTTCTGACACTCACCTTTGCCAATCCTGCTGATTATGAAAGGATACGCGAGGATGACTGGTTCAGCCTGGGTGGTTTTGACAAGTTCGCTCCGGGAAGCACCTTCCGGCTCGAAGTTCATCATTCGGATGAAACTGTTGAAGACATTGAAGCGATTCACTCATACAATGAAAACCAGATAGCATGGTTCCGGGCGGGAAGTGCCCTGAACCTTATAAGAAAGTCAAATGCATAATTTTAAGATATGAAGCCTCAAAAGATCAGATTTGTCAACGGTAAGCTGGATGTTCCTGATAATCCTGTAATTCCCTTTATCGAGGGAGACGGAACGGGGCCTGACATATGGAATGCTTCGGTACGGGTTTTTGACGCCGCTGTATCGAAAGCCTATGGCGGAAGCAGGAAAGTTGAATGGAAGGAAGTCCTTGCAGGTGAGAAGGCGTTCAATCAGACAGGTCAGTGGCTGCCTGCAGAAACACTTGAAAGTTTCAGGGAGTACATGGTCGGGATCAAAGGCCCTCTCACCACACCGGTCGGAGGCGGAATGCGTTCACTTAACGTGGCACTCAGGCAGGAACTCGATCTTTACGTCTGTTACCGTCCGGTAAGATATTTCAATGGAGTTCCGAGTCCGGTAAAGAATCCCGAAAAGGTCGACATGCATATTTTCAGGGAGAACTCGGAGGACATCTACGCGGGCATCGAATATATGAATGGTGAGGCGAAGACTGAGCGGCTCAGGAGGTTTCTGACAGATGAACTGGGAGTAAAGTCCATCCGTTTTCCTGAAACATCATCAATAGGCATCAAGCCGGTATCGCTTGAAGGTACGGAACGTCTTGTGCGGCAGGCTCTAAAGTTTGCCGTTGAAAGGAAGCTTCCCTCTGTTACCATTGTTCATAAGGGGAACATAATGAAATACACCGAAGGGTCATTCATGAAATGGGGGTATGCACTGGCTGAAAGAGAGTTCGGAGATTCAGTTTTTACATGGAACCAGTATAACGCTGTCTCTGCAAAAGAGGGTGAACAGAAAGCCAAGGAGCTTATGGCAGTCGCAGAATCGAAAGGGAAGGTAATAATCAAGGACGTCATAGCTGATGCATTTCTGCAGCAGATACTGACGCGGCCGGCGGAATACTCGGTGATAGCCACACTTAACCTGAACGGGGATTATATCTCTGATGCGCTGGCTGCGATAGTCGGTGGTATTGGCATAGCACCGGGAGGGAACATCAATTTCGAAACAGGGCATGCAGTTTTTGAGGCAACCCACGGGACCGCCCCGAAATATGCAGGTCAGGATAAGGTTAATCCGGGATCGGTGATCCTGTCGGGGGCTCTGATGTTCGATTATCTCGGCTGGGGCGAAGCAGCTGATTG
>CAYQRF010000114.1:2804-4764 GCA_964419775.1 uncultured Rikenellaceae bacterium | reverse complement strand
TCGCATACGTCATCAAGTATCATGGTCTCGCCTTTCTCGATGGTGTAAGCCGGCCATTGCGGCAGACCGCCTCCGTTGGGATCGCCTGTACGCATGAACTGCAGAAGGGCTCCCGACATCTTCTCGGAAAGAGCCCGGGGCCTCGCACCTCCGCCGGTATGGGTGAGCATCACATCGGTGTTGTAAAACCAGAAACAGATATCCAGACAATGGAACGCCCTCATCCTGTTATTGAACAGCGGAGGCTCCCAGCCAAACCATGAAACAAAAACCGGCGCCTTCTGCACTGCCTTGGCATTGGCCGTGGCAACGACACTCTTGCGGTTGCTTCCTATCAAGGTCGCAATTTCAATGGGTTTTGCCTCCGGAAATGCCTTTGCATATGCATCATATATCTCAGCTGCCTTGTCTCCGTATCCGCCCCTCATCCCTGAACCGCTTGCAAGCATTTTCTTTGCGGAATCCACATTAATGTTCTCCAGTTCCGGATTTGTCCGGCTCGCTGACCACTCATGGAAGGTGGTGTTAATCATCATCGGCACTCCGGACGACAAGCCCTCAGGATCAGCAAAGAACTTGCCCTTTGGCAGGTTCAGTCCGTCAGCTACGGGTGCGAAACCGCCGCGCATCATTCCCGGACGCGGATTTTCCTGGTTATACTTCTGGGCAGCCCTGTTGGCGATGAGAATGTAGTCCTTCCAGGGTATCTCCTGAAGCTTGTCTACCTCTGAGGGCTTCAATCCGGCTTCCTTCAGGACATATGCTCCCAAACCTCTTGAGTATTCCTGGTCGAGGGCTTCTATCGTGGAGCCGCTAAGCGGCACTCCTTTATGCACCAGACCTGCCGACTGTGGCATGTTCATCACAACGCACACTTTGGCTCCGCCGCCCGACTGACCAATAATGGTGACATTCCCCGGATCTCCTCCAAAGTTTGAAATATTGCGGTTTACCCATTCAAGCGCCGCAACCATGTCGAGCGCTCCGACATTGCCCGAGCTGGCATATTTCTCACCTCCTACGCCTGACAGATCAGTGAATCCGATCGGGCCTAGCCTGTGATTTATTGAAACAAATACGATATCGCCCTTCCGGCTGAGGTTCTCACCCATGTACCCGTCCTGCTCAATCCCGTTTCCGTTGGTATAGCCGCCTCCGTGAAGCCATACAAGAACCGGCCTCTTTGCATTATCAGTGATCGACGGAGTCCAGACATTGAGTTTCAGGCAATCCTCGCTCACATCATCGTAGTTCCAGTGATCAGCAAACGACGACCATGCATTGGCATAACGGTTGTCCATTATCTGGGGAGCGCTGTTTCCCCACCATACAGCCGGATAGATATTATCCCATGGTTCGGGCTTCTGCGGAGGCATGAAGCGGTTCTTTCCCGCGGTGCTGGCGCCGTAAGGGATGCCCCTGAACTGAAAAATGTCGTTGAGGATGAAGCCCTGCACCTTACCGTATTCGGTCTGTGCAATGGCAATATCGTCCCCAACCTTGAGAACCTGGTCGTCAGCTGCTGCAGGTTTGGCAGCGGGCTGACTGCATGAGCTTAAAAGAAAGATCACAGCCAGGAATGATCCTGCCGCAATCCATTTGATCCGGAAATACCATGAGGTTTTTTTCATATCTGAAGAGTTTTGAATGTGATATCAGGAATAGTTAATAAGAGTCGGGCAAAAGAATGCCACTCTCACCGGTAAATTTAACAATTATCCCTGAATTTGAGGAGTGATTTTAACCAGGGAGTCACTCGGAGTTTGGAAAGAAGTTAACCACGGAGTAACTCGGAGTTAAAGACGGAGTAACACGGAGTAAGTCAGGGAGTTATTCACGTTTTCAGTGAGGGAAACCGGCACTCAAGCCTCACGCCTCACGCCTCATGCCTAATGGTCTCTCCGTCTCTCCGTCTCTCCGTCTCTCCATCGCTTAGTCGCCTTAACGCCTTAACGCCTTT
>CAYQRF010000114.1:0-2704 GCA_964419775.1 uncultured Rikenellaceae bacterium | reverse complement strand
ACGCCTTTCATCTACCTGTTCAGCCCGGCTGTAGAATACATCCACTTGCCTTCGATCTGAACGATGGCCTTGTACAATCCGTACTGGCAAAGCATCTGGTTATGATGCCCATGACAGGTCAGGCCTTTTGGATCATCCTTGTAGTAGCTCTTAAGAACAGGCAGTGCTTTTTCAGACTTCAGCATCCCAAGAGTCCATATTGCTACATGCGTCCTGTCATTATATGAATTGCTGTTATCCTGAAGAAAAGATATCAGGGCTTCTTCCGCAGTTCCCGGATACTTCTGCTGAGCAATACTGATATTTTTCTTTACATCCGATCTGATCCAGATACTCATGGATAAAACTCCGGCAACTAACAATGCCACCAAAATACCGGCAGCGATTCCCGCCACTACGATTCCTGACTTTTTCATTTTTATCCTGAAACTATGTATGCAAAGTTATTCAAGGAAGGAACCAAAGTCAATTATATTTTTACTCTGTCATTTTTCCGGATTCAGAAGCTTGCAGGTTTTCCCTTTAAGACGTCACAAAGTCCCTCCGTCCCTTCGTCTCTTAGTCTCTTCGTCTCCCTCACACCTCAAGCCTCACACCTCAAGCCTCATGCCTCAAGCCTCACACCTCACACCTCACATCTCATTCCTCACACCTCATTCCTCATTCCTATTCCTCCTCCCTCATCCTTTCAAAAACCATGTCGGGCAGTTCCCTTTCCCTGTCAGGACCGGTTCCCTGAGAAACGAACGAACTTATGATTAGTTTATTCTGATCATCACTCATCGACCAGGTGTTTTTAGTCAAGTAATCCTCGAAAAGCCCGATCGTGCTTTTTCTGTTTGTGGTTTCAGTAAACGATCTGCCGTCAGGAGAGACAGAACAAATAAGGGTAACTTCCACGTTATCCATTGGTTCGGTCTTTACTCTTCTGATTGTATTGAAAGCATATACTGTCTCAGATTTATATTCCCTGCCACCCTTACCTTTCATCGAATGGCGGATCAGAACAGAATCTGAATCATACTGGTGAACATAATAAATGTATTCAGATTCAACGGGGGGAATTCCATACATTTCCCTGCGTTTCCATCTGCCTGAAAAATCCACGGCCAGATGACCCTCGCTGTCCAG
The DNA here is from genome assembly GCA_964419775.1 of uncultured Rikenellaceae bacterium. GTDB lineage: Bacteria > Bacteroidota > Bacteroidia > Bacteroidales > VadinHA17 > LD21. The sequence continues at coordinate 1,573 of CAYQRF010000114.1, read as the reverse complement.
ACTGAAATCCGGTTCACTGTCACGGTCGAGTGTTATCGTGAGATCGTGTCTGAAGAAGGCCCTGAAATACAATGGTTCGCATTCTTCCCCCGCCACCGTGACCACCGCATCCTCTCCCACATCCTCCAGAAGGAAGCGCCCATCCTTGTCAGACCTTGCGATGACAGGATTTCCCGTGGAACTTACCTTTACTCCCGGAAAGGGATCTCCATTTTTCCTGATAACCTTTCCCTTTATCTGGTAGAAGTCCCTGGTCATAAAATCCACTATCCTCCAGCGCCTGATCCGGTCCTGTTCCGGAAACACCGGATAGGTCCACAGGCTAAGCGAACGGAGGTTGGTAACCGGGATACTGACCGGCCCTTCAGGAACCCTGTTGTTAACCGTCCAGGTTGGCTTGAAGTAGTTTGAATCAGGATCAGACTTAAGGTCGTTCTGATAGGTTGTTATCTCGACTGCCCCGCCTTTCGCGTCCCTGCCATGCTTGCGGATAGCGTCGCGCCCCTGCCTTACCGAGATAGTCTTCACCTCAACAGGATCAAATCTGACAGTGTCACCGAATGAAAGCGGCTTGCCGTCAATTACAATCAGGGCTTTCTCCGGATTGAAATCAGGACCCCTGAAATAAACATCTTCAATAACAATATCCTGTGCCCTTAACAATTTCTTTCTGTTCCTGTCATCCTGGGTACCCGGATATGCCGGCCGGAGGCTGAGCAGGGTAAGGAGAAGAAGGGACATGACCGAAACAACAACCATCCTTATCTTCCTTCCGGAACAGGATGTGACAGTGTTGAGCATCAGCAGCCGGTCCTTTATCATCGAGGAGTTGAGACCGCATGTGAACGGGACACTTGCCTTGATGCGTATGAAGCTGATCAGTTCTCCCTCATAGGTCTCAGGATCGCGGGAATCCCTTACCACTGCCTCGTCGGCAAGATACTCGTGGTTGATCCTTGCCGCCCTCCCGAAAAGGTAAAGCATGGGATTGAACCAGAATACAACATTCATAAGTTCAAAGAAAATGACATCACGGGAATGTGCCTGTCTTATGTGCTCAAGCTCATGCTTCAGAACATTCGCAGGTATCCTGTTTTTTCGGTATTCCTGTCTGTCGAGGAATACAGTACGCATAAAACTGAACGGGCTGGCAAGACCATCGAGCAGGGCTATCCTGTACCAGCTCTGATCGATCTTTTCCGACTTCAGCAGCATCCGCCTGACAACCATAACATTTCTCACAAACCTTACCGACATCAGTGTCAGTCCCGCCAGGTAGATAATTAAAAGCATTACCGCGATGCCGTCATGACCTTTCTGCTTCTGCACAGGCTGAGGTAATGCATTGGTAACTGCTGTTTCAGTGAAAACCGTCTCTTCCGTGATTGAGTTCTGCTGTACGGGCACTCCGGGATATTCATAGGAATCCGGAAGCTGATTATGGTTGAATATCTCCGCTATTTCAACCGCTGCCGGACCGGAACCAATTTCAACCGGTATCGAGACGAAAGGAACGGAGAGGGAGAACACCACAGCAAAGATCAGATAGAACCTGTTGAAGCTGAAAAGCTTC
>CAYQRF010000113.1:0-4829 GCA_964419775.1 uncultured Rikenellaceae bacterium | reverse complement strand
CAGAACAGCAATAACCCTTTTGCTGTCGGAGAACCAGATAACCGTGGATGCATTCCGCTCATCCTCTTCAGCAAATTTCATCAGTGCTTCATCCGGTAATATGCCTTTGCCGGTGATCAGGCTTAGCGATCCCGCATAATAAACCTCGCCTCCCACTGTGCCAGTTATGCCCTTTCCTGTTATGCTTTCAACTTTTTCAACGGGCAGGTCTGAAGCGCTCTTTTCAAGGAATCGGACCACCGCTCCTGCGAGAGGATGCTCCGAGAGTTTTTCGAGACTGTAAAGAATATCCCTTCCCCTTGACTCATCGGTTTCCTGCAGCCATCTGATCTTGTCTACCGAAGGCTTTCCCACGGTTAAAGTGCCTGTCTTGTCGAGTACTATCGCATCCATTCTGTGAGTCAGTTCAAGAGCTGCCGCATCCTTTATCAGGATGCCATTCTCGGCTCCCTTTCCGATCCCGACCATTATTGCTGTCGGTGTTGCCAGTCCAAGGGCACACGGGCATGCGATTACAAGTACTGTAATCATTGCCATCAACCCCGGGGCAAAGCCGTCCTCCCCTGCTGCAATCATCCATACGGCAAAGGAAAGGACTGCAACAGCCACCACTGCCGGAACGAATATGGATGCAACCCTGTCAACCAGTTTCTGAACGGGAGCCTTGCTTCCCTGTGCTTCCTGTACAAGTTTAATGATACTGCTAAGCAATGTATCCGATCCCACCTTCTCAGCAACAAACTGAAAGCTTCCCTTCTGGTTTATTGTTCCGGCAAAGACCTCCGCCCCGGGCTCCTTAAGCACTGCCACAGGTTCACCGCTTATCATGCTTTCATCAACATAGCTTCTGCCCGAGCTTACCCTGCCGTCGACAGGGATATTCTCGCCGGGTTTTACAAGAATTGTATCACCAGGTACTACCTTTGAGATGAGGAATTCCCGTATCTCCCCGCTTGGCAGAACTTTAAACAGGGTTTGCGGCTGAAGTCCCATGAGTTTTTTTATCGCCGATGAGGTGTTCGCCTTTGCATTGTCTTCGAGAAGCCTTCCAAGGAGAACCAGGGCTATGACAACCCCTGCTGCTTCGAAGTACACATGGGCATGAAGACCCCTGCTGTGCCAGAACTCAGGGAAAAGAACATTGAACACACTGAATAGATACGCAATCCCCGTACTCAGGGCAACAAGTGTATCCATCGTTGCGTGCCGGTGTTTGATCTGCTTCCATGCATTGATGAAAAAGGAAGATCCCGACCAGAATACAATGGGAGTTGCAAGCGCCCACATTATGTATTCCGACAATGGAAGGTCCATGAAAAACATGCTTACAAGAAACAGGGGAATTGCAAGGGCTATGGCGGTCACAGCCTTCCTTTTCAGGAGTCGGTGGTTAAGCATCTGAAGGGAAGCAAGTTCCTCCCTTGCATCCGCCGAATCGCTTGTTATCAGGTCATATCCTGCCGACACCACGGCTTCCCTCAGTTCATCGGGAGTTATCTCTGCCGGGAGATAATCGAGGGTAACAATCTGGGATGCAAGGTTTACCGAGGCTGACACGACACCCGGCTGCTTTTTTATTGTCGATTCAATGTTTGCAGCACATGAAGCACACGACATTCCCGTCACCGGAAACTGTTTCCTCACACTGTTCCCTGCTGTGGAGTCATTCGTATTATGAATTTCACTTTTCACTTTGCTTTGCCCTGGTTGTTTCCCTTAGTACTAACAAACAAGGCAGCACAAAGTTAATCGATTGAAGCCGCAGACAAAAGATTTTATCTTGAGCGTACCTCCCTTTTCATGAACGAAATGTATGATAGCACAAAGCAGATTACAGTTGCTGCCACCAGGCCGGTTAGCTGGGGCCAGACTATCAGGAGGCTCTGTCCAAGGGGAAGCGATCCCGGAATGGTGCCGTAAATTTTCTCAACAGTCAGCGGACCAAGGGTTCTTACTGTCGGAACAAGAACAGTTGTGGTTGCGTCACTGAACAACTGACCCGGAAGCACCCTGAACAGGTTCATCACGAATTCCTGGTAAGCCATAATCTGTCCGGCCGAAGCATTGGCCGATGGCTGAGCTGCTTTTGCTATGAGGCTGACCAGAATACTGTAGAAGACCGTCAGGAAAAGCCACACGGCTATCCCTGCCAGGGCTGACGTTGCAGGCTGGCGGAACTTTACCGAAAAGAAAATCGACAGGTTAAGCCAGAAAGAAATATAGAGTATACTGATTAAAATGAAGAATACTATTCTCATGAACTCATCAGCCGTTGGAGGAATCCCGATGGCAATCAGGCCTGTTCCGGTTACCAGGAATCCAAGGCTGAACATCATAACGCTAAGCACGATTATGGCTGCGGCAAACTTACTGTTTAATACATAATCCCTGTGAACCGGTTGTGACAGGATTCGGCTCAGGGTTCCCCTGTTCTCCTCTGCATTTATTGCATCAAATCCCATAATCAGGCCAAGAAGGGGACCCAGGAAGCTTATGAATACAAAGAATGAGGGAAGTGTTCCATCCGATGCGGTGAACAACCTCAGGAAGATAAATGAGTCGCCCGTTGCATTTGCCTTTACCGCCTCGTCAATATTTGAAATTGCAACTGAAACCGAGCCGAGACAGGTAAGAAAAACAAGAAGAAGCAGGATCATAAACCGCCAGCTCCTGATATAATCAGATATCTCCTTGTTTACCATTGCCATGAAGGGATGAAGGGCCCTGCTGCTACCCTTCCCTGCTGAAATATTATCGCTGTTTTTCATATCCCTCGAAATAACGGTTATAAATATCATCCAGGCCGTATTCCCTCCCCGTAAGGGAAGTCAGCACGGAGCCCGAATCGAGGATCACCCTGGCAATATTGCCTGATACATCGCCGGAACAAGCTGATCTGAAAATATTGCCGTTGAGCTCAACCGATACAATTCCATCAATGTCACCCAGTTTCTGCTTTATCCGGGCAATAGTCTCTGAAGCCTTCATGGGATCGTCAGGCAGACTGACTCCTGCCTCAATCACCACTGGCTCATGTGAGAAGAGTTTGCGCGAAAGTGTCTCAATATCACCAACTGCAATCAGCCGGCCTCCGACGAAAATACCTACCCTGTCGCAAACAGCCTGTATCTGGTGGAGGTGGTGGGAAGAAAGCAGGACTGTATTCTTCTCTTCCCTGCTCAGCCTTTCAATGAGGGAAAGAAATTCACTGACACCGCGGGGATCGATTCCCAGGGTGGGTTCGTCAAGTATTATGACCTCAGGTTCCTTTACAAGAACATCGGCAAGGCCCAGGCGCTGCCGCATACCCCTTGAATATTTCCCGGCCTTTTTTGATTCCTCTCCCGACAGTCCGACTCTTTCAAGCAGATGCATCACCCTTTCCCTGGCTTCCCGCTCGGGTATGGAGTTGAGCCTGGCCGTATACATAAGGTTCTCGAATCCTGAATAGTCTTCGTAAAAACCGACATCCTCGGGCAGGTATCCGACTTTTCTTTTTACTTCAACCGGATTTGTTGTCGGATTAATTCCGCACACCCTGAGAGTACCGGAAGTCGGTTCAGTAAGCCCGAGCATCATCAGTATGGTTGTCGATTTGCCCGCGCCGTTCGGACCGAGCAAACCGAATATTTCACCCTTGTCGACACTCAGGCTGAGGTTGCCGACAGCGGTGAATGACCCGTATTTCTTTGTCAGGTCAGTTAATTCAATAACCGGGCCGTCCATTAATTACCTCCTTCCGTACTTGCGGAACAGATAAAAAATGCCGCCGAGTGCTCCAAGAATGATAAAAACACCCACCCATCCCCAGAGCATTGGCGTCTTCACTGTAACCCTGTATGAAATCCTGCTTGTCGATTCAGGTATAATTGCATCCATGGTGGTTACATAATCGCCGGCAATCGCCTTCCTATAGGCTTTCAGTGTTGCCCCGACCTGAACCGATTCGCCGGGAGCTATCCTGTCGATGTTTGCAGGATCAAAAGTGACCTCCCAGTTCAACGGGGATCCTGATTCGAGTTTTATGTTTAAAAGATCCAGGGAACCTGTATTCTGGACAACCAGCGGAATGCGTTTTGTCTCACCTGCCGTGATACTGGTGCTGAGGAGGCCTGTCGGGGTGGTAAGATTGAGTCCGTATGTTCCAGTAATAACCACTTCGAAATCGAGCGCAGCAGTTGAAGCGCTCGTTGCAACCATCGCCCTGATCTTATATGTCCCTGCCTTTGAATTATCGGGAGGATTGACATCCACTCCCATATCCACCTTTCCGTTGGCAAGCACATCCACCGAAGTGGCCTGCTGGTAGTTGGGCCTGAAAGTCACAACCCAGCCCGGAGGATAATCGGCTGTCAGTGCATAATGCTGATTATCGGCTGTAAGGTTGTTAATTGTGGTCTGAAAGTTGAATGTTGAGGAGGATGTTCCCTGCATATTCGCCTGTTTGGTGGTGAACTCGGTTTTGTAAGTTCCCTGTGAGGCGACAATAAGTGTCAGAGGGAGTTCATCATATTCTCCGGCCTTTACACGAAAGGGATAACTTCCCCTGTTGACCTTAAGGGGAACTTCAACCCTCAGGGTGAAGCTTTTCTTGTCTCCGGGAAGTACGGAGATCTCCCTTACATTGAATCCGTCCGATTTTACCGTGCTGTTCCAGCTTGAAGGAATTCCTGAGACGGTAATCCCCGCATCGATGATCTCAGCTGAGTTATTTATAAGGTCGACCGAATAATCAACCGACTCTCCCGGCGCCACGGAGATCTTGAGCCAGGGGGTGTAAAGCTTCACGCTGTCCGATGGAGCGGAAGCACTTGTATTAAGCGATAAGC
>CAYQRF010000112.1:0-4843 GCA_964419775.1 uncultured Rikenellaceae bacterium | reverse complement strand
TTATGCAATTCGAGGTATTCCTTAACCGGAAGCGCCACGGCCGGAGTCGGATCGGCCATGATCTCGGTAATAACAACATCGCCCGGAGAAACAGGGCCATCGCGGTTCGGCGAACCGGGATAATCAATAACCTGACCGGATACCTGTAAAGGTATCGCAACAGTCAGTAAAATAACTTTATTCATGCAGCGAGACGAATTGAAAAAAGAGTTATTTTTGACCGCTTTTTACACTTATAAAATTAATAATTTAATTTAATCCGGACAAATAAGAAAATGAAGACAGCAGTTGTCGGAGCTACCGGAATGGTAGGCAGAACCATGATCAGAGTCCTTGAGGAAAGGAACTTCCCCGTAACAGAGTTATTACCCGCCGCTTCGGAACGTTCGGTGGGAAAGGAAATCACTTTCAGGGATAAACCTGTTAAGGTTGTCAGTGTTCAGGAGGCAATTGATGCCAAACCGGCGTTTGCCATATTTTCGGCCGGAGCCACAGCTTCAAAGGAATGGGCTCCGCTGTTTGCTGCAAACGGGACGGTTGTGATTGACAACTCATCAGCCTGGAGAATGGACCCCGGCGTTCCGCTTGTAGTACCCGAGATCAACAGCCATTCGATAAAAAAGGGCGACAGGATCATAGCCAATCCAAACTGTTCAACCATCCAGATGGTGATGGCTCTGGCTCCACTGCATAAGAAATACCGGATAAAACGGCTTGTAGTGGCCACTTACCAGTCGGTCACCGGCACCGGAGTGAAAGCCGTAGCCCAGATGGAAAACGAAAGAGCCGGTATAAAGGGTGAGATGGCTTATCCCCACCCCATCGACCTTAACTGCTTTCCTCACGGCGGAAGCTTTCAGGCTGACGGCTATACGACCGAGGAACAGAAGCTGATAGATGAAACCCGCAAGATACTCGGCGACCCGTCGATTATGGTAACAGCAACCGTCGTAAGAATACCGGTTGTGGGGGGGCACTCCGAAGCAGTGAATATCGAGTTTGAAAATGAATATGATATCGACGAGGCAAGAAATCTGATCAGCAGCTTCCCCGGAGTGGTCGTATATGACAATCCGGCCTTGAATGAATATCCGATGCCACGGCTTGCCCACAACAGGGACGAGGTTTTCGTGGGCAGGATCAGAAGAGATCTTTCGAAGGAAAAATGTCTCAACCTGTGGGTTGTTTCGGACAACATCCGCAAAGGCGCTGCCACCAACGCAGTTCAGATAGCTGAATATATGGCAGCAAACGGACTTTACTAACCTTAGTCAATCCGATAAACTTACCTTAGGGTCTGCTCCAACGGGCAGACCCTATTTTTCAAATAAAAAATCGTTATAGGGATAGCGTTTGATGTGAATGCTTTTCACTTCCTCGTAAAGCAGGTTTTGTAACTCAGGAATATTTTCCTTCGTTTTTGCCGAGATGAAAATGGTCTTGTGATTCCTGTCGGCAGCCATCCAGGTTTTTTTAAGGTCTGCAAGGGAATAATTCTCCCTTGTGGCAGGCGTGAGGTCGTCCTCGTCCTTTGCCGTGTAGGAGAAGGAATCAATCTTGTTGAAAACAAGGATAAGAGGCTTGCCAGACGAATCCAGTTCCCTTAGGGTTTCATCAACAATCCTTATCTGCTCCTCAAATCCGGGGTGGGAAATATCAACAATATGAAGCAAAAGATCGGATTCCCTGACCTCATCAAGTGTCGATTTGAAAGACTCCACCAGATGATGGGGAAGCTTCCGGATAAATCCGACAGTGTCTGAAAGCAGAAAGGGAAGGTTGCCGATCACCACTTTCCTCACTGTGGTATCGAGGGTTGCAAACAGCTTGTTCTCGGCAAAGACTTCCGACTTGCTGAGAAGGTTCATGAGTGTCGACTTGCCGACGTTTGTATAGCCGACCAGTGCCACCCTGACCATTTTTCCACGGTTCTTCCGCTGGGTGGCCATCTGAATATCAATCTTCTTGAGCTGTGTTTTCAGAAGCGCTATCTTGTCCCTGATAATACGCCGGTCGGTCTCGATTTCGGTTTCGCCCGGTCCACGCAATCCGATACCCCCGCGCTGCCTCTCAAGATGGGTCCACATCCCTGTCAGTCTCGGAAGGAGATACTGGTACTGAGCCAGTTCAACCTGGGTCCGGGCATGCGAGGTCCTGGCACGGCTTGCAAAAATATCGAGTATAAGGTTAGTCCTGTCGAGGACACGGCAGCCCAGTTCATTTTCTATGTTCCTTATCTGACTTGCCGAAAGCTCATCATCAAAAATGGCAATATTGATGCTGTTTTCCGATACAAATGATTTAATCTCAGCTATCTTTCCGGAACCGACAAAGGTCCTGGGATCAGGAATCTGAAGCTTCTGAAGGAATCTTTTAACCGGCTCGGCGCCGGCAGTCTCGGCAAGGAATGATAATTCATCCAGGTATTCCCCGGCCTGATCCTCACCCTGTCCGGGATAAATCAAACCTATTAATATTGCCCTTTCGCTCTTTCTGCCCGTTTCGATCATTCACCTTCTCAATCAGGGCGCAAATTTAGTTAATAAATCGCTTGTTGCTCTGAAGGGCACCGTTTATAGCCTGTTTTAATGCATCGGAACAGCGGAAAATCATTTCCATATCGGACGGGAAGGGCACGGGCTTCGTTTTTGTCTTCTCTATCTGCGCCTGGCTCAGGGCCTGCAGGTCACCAAGGGCTCTCGCCGATATCCATTCAAAACCCGACTGTGCGCCAAGCGGATCTTTCTTCAGCACCTTCTCAGGATTGGTCTGGATGATTTCAACATCGCCTGCAATACGGCATTCTTTCGATTGGATAGTCTCAATAAGGGCGCACTGCAGCGTTTTATACTTTACCGCCTTGATATCGTTGCCAAGTGTATCCTTCATCACATTTCCCCGGGCATCGAGCTTGTATGAAAACCCATCCTCGACATCCTTCTTCACAACCGTGTCCTTCTGCATGGTCTGGTCGGGACTGACTATTATATTCCTCAGGTTGACATTTACATAGTAGTCGAATCTTGTATTCTGACCGAGGTCCTGTGTATGATATTCGACCCATTCACTGTTGAGACGGGGCAGATCAAGCGAAAGAAGATCTTCTTCGAATTCCTGGTCAAAGCGGATTATCGACCTGTTATTGAGGGTTATCAGCACTCTGCTCATGCCGAGGTATCTGGCGTCATCGATCTTATTGTCGATACCCTCATAGTTTCCCACATATTCCTTTGCCCTGACAAACTCGTAATAAGCCTGACGGTAATTCTCCTTCAGGTTGGTTTGCATGAGCTCATTTCCGTGGGCGTAATAAAAATCTGCCGATTTGCGCTTTGCAGCGACCATCTCGGGCATGTAGTCGACATAGGGGTAATCGATTGTCTTTCCGTTGAGTTCGAGCGGAAGAACTGTCCTGACGTAAGCCTGTCTGTCGCTCATCGCCTTGTTAATCTGGTAAATCTCATCCCAGTTTTCAGGCCTGTCTTCCATCTTCAGATACCTGATCCGCTCATTATCCTGTTCGTTCAGGATCTTGTACGATCTGTCAAGGATGGCTATCTGCTTTGAATCATCCCTGTCGCGCCGAAGCTGTTTCACTGCCTTGTCGAGGGCCATGGGGTAATTTCCCTTCTCGAGCTGCTTTTTGGAAGATCCGCATGATGAGAGGATGAATAAGAAAATGAGTGTAAATGCTGCTATCTGCTTCATAAGAGTATATTTCAGGATTGTTGATGGATTGCTCCCCTTTTAATAATCACAGTAATAACTCCAAAAGTGGCCTGATATTATTTTTCAGTATTGAAATGTGAGCGGTATCTGGAATCTTACCCTTACCGGCTGTCCCCTCTGGAGGCCGGGCGACCATTTCGGCGAAGCAGTGATAGCTTTCACGGCCTCCTCGTCGAGGAGAGGATGGACTCCTTTTATTACATTTACATTGCTTACCGAACCATCCTTCTCAACGATAAATGTAAGGAAGACTGTCCCCCTTATCTTGTTGGAGATTGCCTCTTCGGGATATCTTGTCCGTTTGCCGACCCAGTTTCTGAATACGGTCAGGTCGCCGCCCCTGAACGTTGGCATGGTTTCAACAATGAAGAGAGGTTCCTCATCGCCGTAGCCATCACCTTCTGACATAAGTTCATCTCCGAAGCCTGAACCCGTTGCTTCGATTCCTTCGCCTTCGGCAGCTGCAAGGAGCTCATCGGTCGAAAGGGTGGCAAGTTCAACCGGTACAATCGAATCGACCACCACAGGCGGAACATACTCGACTGTTTCCTGGATCTTCTGAGCCATTGAGGCGGAGGGAGGAGGAGGCGGAACATAAAATTCCTCAGGCGGGGGCTGAAGGTTTTCGATTGTAACCTGGTAGTATCCTGTGCCGCCCATAACGACCTTATCACCCGAAGGCCGCGAAATGAAGGGGATCAGCACGGCGATGACGGCTGCTATGACCGATATTATAAGTCCGGCCAGAACAGCACGGTTATATCTCTTACGGAGCTGGTAGGCGCCGTAATCCCTGTTCCGGTGTTCGAAGACAAGATCGTCAAAATCAGATATTACATACTGCTGATCAACCTTGCCGCCAGGCTGTTCGCTGTTACTACCCCTGAGGTTCACTTTTTAATGTTAACAAAGTTCCTTTTACCATAACCGGATGTCAACAATCATTCCGTTTTTTGAATCGGACCGGTGAGATGGCCAGACTTCAATAAAAATTGCGGCAAAATTACCAAATACCGGCGTTTCTGCAAAGTAATTAATTTGTCGGCTTGGGTGTTGTTTTTTTATTCTTAATAATTTCTTAAATTTGCCATGTTTTTATCGGGGGTTTAGCTCA
>CAYQRF010000111.1:0-4864 GCA_964419775.1 uncultured Rikenellaceae bacterium | reverse complement strand
TATGGCAAAGATTACATTAAAGGGAAATCCTGTAAACACGTCGGGTGATCTTCCAGGGAAAGGGCAGAAAGCTCCTGACTTCACCCTTGTAAAATCAGATCTTGGTACTTTGAGTCTCTCCGAACTGGCAGGGAAAAAAGTCCTTCTGAGCATCTTCCCGAGTCTCGAGACCTCGGTATGCGCGACAGCGATGCGGAAGTTCAACAAGCATGCTGCAGACAAATCCAATGTAACGGTTCTTGCAATATCAAAGGACCTTCCCTTTGCCCATGGGCGTTTCTGTACAACAGAAGGCATTTCAAACCTTACCACGCTTTCCGGTTTTCGCGACACTGAATTCGGGAAGCTGTATGGCGTCGACATTATTGACGGTCCCATGGCAGGGCTCTATGCAAGAAGCGTGGTGGTTCTGGATGAAGAAGGCAAGGTCATTTACACCCAGCTTGTCCCTGAAATTGGTCAGGAGCCAGACTACGATCAGGCTCTTGCCGTCCTGTAAAACCGAATTCAGCATAGCGGAATGAAATTTTCTGATATCCCGGGGCAGAGAGAGACGATTGGCAGGCTGATAAGCACCGTGAAGTCGGAAAGGGTGAGTCACGCCCAGTTATTCACGGGTCCCGAAGGCTGCGGCAACCTTGCCCTTGCCCTCGCCTATGCCCGGTATGTAAGCTGTGAGAACAGATCGGATGTTGATTCATGCGGAACCTGCAAATCGTGCGTGAAGTATGAAAAAATGATACATCCGGATCTCCATTTTGTTTTTCCGGTAGTAAAGAAAGACACCGATCCGGTCAGCGACAAGTTCATCGACAAATGGAGGGAGTTTGCCGCCGTCTCACCTTATTTCAGCCTCACAAAATGGCTCAATTACATCGGAGCCGGAAATGCCCAGGGACTTATCTTCACATCGGAAGCGGCGGAGATACTCCGTAAGCTTACACTCAAGTCGTATGAATCGGATTTCAAGGTGATGATCATATGGCTTCCCGAAAAGATGCATCAGGTGACGGCCAACAAGCTGCTCAAGCTGATAGAGGAGCCTCCCGAAAAGACTCTTTTCCTGCTTGTATCGGATGAACCCGACAAGATTGTCCCGACTATAATCTCGCGGTGCCAGCTGGTCAGAATACCCTCATTCACTCCGTCTGACATCTCGTCGTACCTCATCGAGAGATTCAGGATTCACAAAGGCCGGGCCGACGACATAGCCAGGGTTTCGAACGGAAATATAATCAGGGCAATAGAGTTGTGTGAGAATGAGGATTCATCGTTCCAGGACCTCGATCGTTTCAGGACGCTGATGAGGTACGTATGGAAAAAGGACGTACTCTCCCTGATCGCCTGGTCGGAAGAGCTGTCGGCAATAGGCAGGGAACCGCAGAAGAGATTCCTTTCTTTCTCACTCCATCTTTTCAGGGAAAACCTGATGATGAACCTCGGACAGGGAAAGAACGGGCTGGTTTACCTGACCGGGGAGGAAGAGGCTTTTTCGGTGAATTTCCATCCTTTCATCAATGAAGGGAACATAAATACCTTCGTGGAGGAATTCAGTCTGGCCCATTCCCATATCGAAGCGAACGGTAATGCCAAAATAGTTTTTCTCGACCTTGCACTCAGGCTTATAGGTTTGTTCCGCCGCTGAACAGGCAGAAGGTTGTTGAAATTGATGCAATTATTAACTATTTTTGCGGGATTAATCTGAGGAGGAGTCTGAAATGCAGGAGAACGAAGATTTGTCATCGGCTCACGGAGATGAGCCCAGAATGCCGATAATCACATATAATCCGGGATGTAACAAGCTTGACGCATTCGACTGGCTGAAGGATCTGCCGTTTGTCCCGGATGAAAATGACGTAGTTGAGATCAGGTTTAAGAATACAAGGAAAGGATTTTACAGGAATGTCAATGCCCTCAGGCTCGAGATAGGTGATGTTGTTGCTGTTGAAGCCTCTCCGGGGCATGATATAGGGAGGGTTTCGATGGTCGGGCCGATTGTGAATGAACGGCTGAAAAAGCTTAAGATACAGCCCTCTTCCGACGACATGAAAAAGGTCTACAGGAAAGCCAAAGCCGTTGATATTATAAAATGGGAGGAGGCAAAGAAGCTGGAAACGCCGACCATGCTGAGATCGAGGCAGATTGCCTACGACCTGAAGCTCAACATGAAGATAGGAGATGTTGAGTACCAGGGCGACAGGACCAAAGCAATCTTTTATTACATCGCCGACGAACGGGTCGATTTCCGCCAGCTCATCAAGGTGCTTGCGGAGGAGTTCCGCGTAAGGATCGAGATGCGCCAGATAGGTGCCAGGCAGGAGGCAGGAAGAATTGGCGGGATAGGATCGTGCGGACGCGAACTATGCTGCTCCACTTATATTACAAATTTCGTATCGGTGACAACAACCCATGCCAAATACCAGGAGTTGTCGCTGAATCCGCAGAAGCTTGCAGGTCAGTGCGGCAAGCTGAAATGCTGCCTTAACTTCGAATTCGACTGCTACGTTGATGCACAGCGTTCATTCCCTCCGAGGGAAGTACCTCTGTATCTTGCCGGCAGGACAGCCTATTTCCAGAAAATAGAGGTACACAAAAGCATCTTCTGGTACAGCGACTCCGATTCTCCTACAAGCCTGACACCGGTACCGGTCAGCAGGGTAAAGGAGATACAGGATCTCAACAGAAAAGGAATAAAACCCGAAAAACTGTTACCTGTCGGAGAACTGTCCGAAGCAATCACCCAGTCGCAGGATCTGTTAAGCAGCAGCAGTCTGACCCGGTTTGATGTTCCCGGACCAAAAAATCAAAAGCGCAGACATCCACACAAAAGAAAAAACAGGAATTTCGATGACAGGAAAAGCAAATAGGATCCTGATTCTTCTGACAGCTGCCGTAGTGACGGCATCGTGCGGCAGAAACGTGGTTTTTACAGATACCCTTCCCGTACCCGGCAGGATATGGACACTTGAAAATTCAGCGACATTCAGCTTCAGCGTCGAGGATACGGTTAACAGCAACAACATCGATTTCATCCTGAGGACAGGATCGGCTTATCCCTACAGGAACATCTGGCTTTTCGTGACAACCACGGCGCCCGGAGGCAGCAGCATAACCGACACCCTGATGTATGACCTTGCCGATGAGAAGGGGAACTGGTATGGCAAAGGATTCGGAGACATAAATGAACTGAAGCTTCCATACCGCCAGAATGTGTTCTTTCCGGCATCCGGAACCTACCAGGTGAATATTTCCCACGGAATGCGCAGTGCAGGTCTTGAAGGAGTTTATGACATAGGGCTTAGGGTCGAAAAAAACATAAAATAGGATTCTGAGGTGGGGAAAAACAAGCTTGCCCGGTGGGCGGAACTTGATACTTTCGAAAACGTTATCCAGCCTGTAATCGGTTCCGACAGCAGAAATGACCACAGGATCAAGGGAAACTGGCGCCGGGAAATATTCAAAAACGACAATCCGCTGATTCTTGAACTCGCCTGCGGAAAGGGAGAGTACACTGTAGGCATGGCAATGCTCATGCCCGGCTGCAACTTCACCGGGATCGACATCAAGGGAGCCCGGATGTGGAGGGGAGCGCGTACTGCCCATGAGAAGCAGCTGAAGAACACTGCATTCCTCCGCACAAGGATAGAATTCATAAACTCCTTTTTCGCTGCCGATGAGGTTGATGAGATATGGATCACCTTCCCCGATCCTCATCCGGGCAAAAGGAATTCAAATAAAAGACTTACCTGTCCGTGGTTCCTTAACACCTATCGTAATTTTCTCAGGGACAAGGGAATCATTCACCTCAAGACCGATAATGCCGAGCTTTACTCCTATACTGAGCGGCTGGCGGCCGACAACGGACTTGAGATTGTTGCATCGACAAAGGATATGCATTCCATGGACCCCGGACTGATACCGGTCACCGGCCGCATCCTGTCGTCGGTAAGTGATCCCGCTGCCGTCAGGGAAATACAGACCGGGATCCGTGATGTAAGGACACACTACGAAACCATGTTCATGGAGAAGGGAATGAAGATCAATTACCTCGCATTCAGGCTTGAAAAGGGGAAAGAAATCAGACATGGCTGGGAAGCACCGGAATAGAAACGATTTTTTCGGGCAGGTATATGAAGTGACCAGACTAATCCCATGGGGCAGGGTCACTTCCTATGGGGCCATTGCCAGGTACCTCGGAACGGGAAAGTCGGCACGGACCGTCGGATGGGCGCTCAACGCAAGCCATTCGGGAGGGGAGTTCGTGCCTGCGCACCGTGTAGTGAACCGTAACGGACTCCTCTCAGGGAAACTTCACTTCGGCAATTCAACAACCATGCAGCAGCTTCTCGAAAATGAAGAAATTCATGTGGAAGATGACAGGGTGGTGGATTTCATTGAAAAATTCTGGGACCCGTCGTCGGAACTTCGGTGATAATTTGGTCAGCCCCGGAAAATTTGCTAAAATTGCGGCTTATTTGGAATGGATTTAAATAAAAATCAAGAATGTATTCAAAGGAAAAGATATTAAAAGCGCTTTCCAGAGTAGTTCATCCCGAAAAGGGAAAGGATATTGTCACCCTCGGGTATATCACGGCAATTGAAACCGGCGATGACGGTATCTCGGTAACCATAACAACTGATAAACAGAACGATCCGTTTGCCTCATCACTCAGGAGCACAGCAGTGAGGGCAATAAAGGAGGATCTGGGTTCTGATGCAGTGATCAGGGAAATAAACGTTGAATCGAGGGTTAAGGAGCCGGTTCAAAAGCCAAAGGAAAGGGAAATCCTTCCGGGGGTCAAGAATATCATTGCGGTATCCTCGGGAAAAGGAGGCGTAGGCAAGACAACCATAGCCGTCAACC
>CAYQRF010000110.1:0-4965 GCA_964419775.1 uncultured Rikenellaceae bacterium | reverse complement strand
GGAATCTGAGAGACGAACTCGAGGCTAAAGGGCTCACCGATCAGGTACAGGTAATACTTACCGGCTGTTTCGGTTTCTGCGAAAAAGGTCCGATCGTCAAGATAATGCCAGACAATACTTTCTATGTCCAGGTCAAACCTGAGGACGCCCAGATAATTGTTGAAGAACATATAATAAAAGGGAGAAAAGTATCGAGGCTTCTTTACAGGGATCCGGAGACCAAGGATACTGTCGGCGATTCAAAACACATGGGCTTCTTCAAGAAGCAGCTGAGGATCGTTCTTCGTAACTGCGGTTTCATAAATCCTGAAAATATCGACGAATACATTGCAAGGGAAGGTTACATGGCCCTTGGCAAGGTAATCTCTGAAATGACTCCCCAGACCGTGATCCAGGAAATAAAAAATTCAGGACAAAGAGGCCGCGGCGGTGCAGGATTCCCCACAGGACTGAAATGGGAAATCGCCAGCAAGAACAAGTCGGACGAGAAATATGTAGTGTGCAATGCCGATGAGGGCGACCCCGGGGCATTCATGGACCGCTCGGTGCTCGAAGGCGACCCGCATTCAGTTCTTGAAGCAATGGCTATCTGCGGTTATGCAATCGGAGCCGCCCACGGACTTATCTATATCAGGGCTGAATATCCCCTGGCAGTTCACAGGCTTAAGGTTGCTATCGGCCAGGCCAGGGAATACGGATTGCTCGGAAAAAACATTTTTGGATCTGACTTCAGTTTCGATATCGAACTCCGCTATGGTGCAGGCGCTTTCGTATGCGGCGAGGAAACTGCACTTATCCATTCAATGGAGGGACTAAGGGGAGAACCTACAATTAAACCTCCTTTCCCTGCTGAATCAGGATATAGGGGAAAACCTTCCAATGTCAACAACGTCGAAACTTTTGCTGCAATTCCGATAATTATTCTCAAGGGCGCTGACTGGTACAACAAAATTGGCACCGAGAAATCAAAAGGCACAAAGGTTTTTGCTCTTGCCGGCAAGATCAATAATGTTGGTCTGATAGAGGTCCCGATGGGAACCACGCTCAGGGAAATTATATTCGAGATCGGAGGAGGAATAAGAGACGGCAAGAAATTCAAGGCCGTTCAGACCGGAGGACCATCAGGCGGATGTCTTACTGAAAAACATCTCGATACACCTATCGATTTCGATAACCTTGTCGCTGCTGGTTCCATGATGGGATCGGGCGGCATGATCGTAATGGATGAGGATAACTGCATGGTCTCAGTTGCACAATTCTTCCTTGAATTTACAGTCGAGGAATCATGCGGAAAATGCGCTCCATGCAGAATCGGAAACAAAAGGCTGCACGAACTTCTGACTCAGATCACCGAAGGCAAAGGTAAAATGGAGGATCTTGACAGACTTCGAAACATGAGCCAGGTCATCAAGGACACTGCACTTTGCGGACTAGGACAGACCTCGCCAAACCCTGTGCTTTCCACTCTCGATAATTTCATGAATGAATATGTTGCCCATGTAAAGGACAAGAAATGTCCGGCCGGAAAGTGCAAGAGCCTGATGGAATATTACATCATTCCTGAGAACTGCGTGGGTTGCACCGCCTGTGCAAGAGTATGCCCGGTGAATGCGATATCAGGTCAACGCAAGGAGATCCATACGATCAATCCTGATGTCTGCATAAAATGCGGCGCATGCAAGGAGAAATGTAAGTTCGATGCAATAATTATCAGATAACCGGTAAATTAATGGAAACAATAAAACTAAATATAGATAACAAGGAGATTGAAGTAGAAAAAGGTACTACAATCCTGAAAGCTGCACGGCAACTGGGAATCGAAATCCCAACCCTGTGCTACCTTGATCTTCACGACATGAATATCGAGAATAAGCCGGGAGGATGCAGGATATGCACCGTGGAGGTTGAGAAACGAAGGAATCTTGCTCCTGCCTGTTCAACGAATTGCGAAAACGGCATGGTGGTGAAAACCCACACTACAAGAGTTCTTAATGCCCGCAGAACGGTTATGGAATTTATCCTGTCCGACCATCCCAAGGATTGCCTCGTTTGTGCAAAATCAGGCAATTGCGAACTACAGGATATGGCAAACAGACTTGGCATCAGGGAAATTCCCGGACAGGAATATGCTGCAATGTCAACCTACAAACCCGATACATCACCCTCCATAAAAAGGGACCTTAACAAATGCATAATGTGCCGCAGATGCGAAACAATGTGCAACGACATCCAGACTGTAGGGGCCCTATCGGCTGTCAACAGGGGATTCATGGCAGCAGTTGCTCCTGCGTTCGAACAGAACCTCGAACATTCGACCTGCACCTACTGCGGGCAGTGCGTGGCAGTATGCCCCACCGGAGCACTGACAGAGGTCGACAATACTCCTGATGTTCTCAGAGCACTTGCCGATCCGACAAAAACAGTTGTCGTTCAGACAGCTCCTGCAGTTCGTGCCGCACTGGGTGAAGCCTTCGGCATGGAACCGGGCACACTGGTCACAGGCAAACTGGTATCAGCACTGAGAGCCCTTGGTTTCGACTATGTGTTTGATACCGATTTCAGCGCCGACCTTACGATTATGGAAGAGGGCACTGAACTGCTTGGCAGGCTGAAAAGGCATCTCAACGGCGACAAGACAGCAAGGATCCCGATCCTTACTTCATGCTGCCCTGGCTGGGTCAACTTCTTTGAAGAATACTTCCCCGACCTGAAAGATGTTCCTTCAACATCAAAATCGCCGCAGCAGATGTTCGGTGCAATAGCAAAAACTTATTTTGCCGACAAAATCAACATCGACCGCAAGGAGATGGTTGTGGTTTCAATCATGCCATGCCTCGCCAAAAAATACGAATGCCAGAGAGAAGAATTCTCAACCGACGGAAACAGGGATGTCGATTTCTCCCTTTCAACAAGGGAGCTGGCTAATTTCATCAAACAGGCTAACATCGATTTCAACACCCTCGAGGACGGTGATTTCGATGATCCCATGGGTGAATCGACCGGTGCCGGCGTGATATTCGGGGCAACAGGAGGTGTAATTGAAGCTGCCTGCAGAACTGCATATGAGCTTTATACTGGCAAGAAACTTGAAAAGATTGATTTTGCAGAACTAAGGGGTCTCGAAGGAGTCCGCTCGGCAACCATCGATTTCAACGGATTGCCGCTTAACATCGGTATAGCACACGGCCTCGGAAATGCCAGAAAGCTTCTCAATGATGTAAGGGAAGGTAAATCACAGTTCCATGCAATAGAAGTAATGGCCTGTCCGGGAGGCTGCATCGGAGGCGGCGGACAGCCACTGCATCATGGCAAATCAGAAATTCTGAAGGCCAGGGCGGCTGCAATTTACAGGGAAGATGCCAACAAGCCGATCAGGAAATCCCACGAGAATCCTTTCATAATCAAACTCTATGAGGAATTCCTTGGTGAGCCCAACAGTGAAAAGGCTCACCACCTGCTCCACACCAGCTATTTCGACAAGAAAAAGAAAGTTATTGTTAAACAGTAGAACAGAACCTGTAAGGTCCTATAAAAATCAATGTTATGTCAAGTATAAAAATAGAATTAAGACAGGAGGATGTCAATAAGATTAAGGAGATTTGCGCTTCCTTTAACAGAGATCCCCAGGAACTGATAAATATACTTCATGGCTGTCAGGAACATTTCGGGTACCTTCCGGCAGAAATTCAGGAAGTAATATCTGCGGATACAGGCATCCCGGTTGCAAAGATTTACGGTGTTGTGACGTTTTATTCATTCTTCACAATGACGCCGAAAGGGAAACATCCCATAAGCATTTGCATGGGTACCGCCTGCTATGTCAGAGGTGCTGAAAAGGTTCTTGACGAGTTCAAGAAAGAACTCTCCCTGCAGGTTGGACAGACCAGCAAAGACGGTAAATTCTCACTGTCGAGCCTGAGATGCGTTGGAGCATGCGGACTGGCACCGGTTGTGCTGGTTGGCGATAAAACATACGGCAGGGTGGCTCCCGATGATGTTAAGAAGATACTCAAAGAGTATGAATAGCTGATTACGATTTTTTTAAAGGTTGATCATGGCCGGAACCTCGTGTTCCGGCTTTTTTCTTTCCAATGCCCTTTGGCTTATACCAGAAGAAATAATCCTTTTGCTTGCGTTTCTCAGCCAGATCCCTGGCAACATGCACCTTCCTGCCGGTGTAGGGATCAAACCCGCACCAGTACATTGCAGTGGAGAGTGTCATCGGAGTGGGAGTAAAATCCTGAACCTGCTCCGGCTTGATTCCCATGCTCCTCACCTCCCCTGCCAGGGCCTCCATGTCAGCTTCCGTTGAACCCGGATGCGATGATATAAAATAAGGTACGATTTCATACTTTAAACCTTCCCTTGCCGTAATCTTCATGAACTGGTCCCTGAGCTTCCTGAACAGACTGAAGGGCACCTTTCTCATCAGGGAAAGGATGTGAGAAGAGGTATGCTCGGGAGCAACCTTGAGCCTGCCCGATACATGGCTTTTTACCAGCTCTTCAAGGTACTCCTTCTCTCCCCTGCCGGCATTGTTGTTCCATTCGGAAAAAAGAAGATCGTACCTTATCCCGCTCCCTATAAACGCCTTCTTCACTCCCGGCATTCTGTTCACTTTGCGGTACAAATCAGTCAGTTCAGTGTGATCAGTATCGAGATTGGGACAAACTTTGGGCCAGACACAGGAAGGACGGGAACATTTCAGGCAAACATCCCGATCACGGCCCTTCATGTTGAACATATTTGCAGAGGGGCCTCCCAGGTCTGAAAAATACCCCTTGAAATCGGGCATGGCCTTCAGCTTCTCAACCTCGGCAAGAATGGAACGTTCCGACCTCTTTACAATCTGCTTGCCCTGATGCGCGGCTATAGCGCAGAAACTACATCCTCCGAAACAACCCCTGTGAATATTCACCGAGAATTTTATCATTTCATACGCGGGTATCGTTCCCTTGTCCCTGT
>CAYQRF010000109.1:0-5034 GCA_964419775.1 uncultured Rikenellaceae bacterium | reverse complement strand
TGTCTGACCGAAGGTTTTGTGCCATCCGTAATAAAATAGAAGCCCTCGTAGTATGCAGTATCGAGGCGTTCTGCGTAGGATTCACCCTCCGTAAGCACCGGTCTCTGAATGTATTCGGGATAGATATAAACATTTTTGATCTGATATACCTGATGAGGACCCTGGGTAATCCTGTTGTACTGGTCAATCCTTTGTGCTTTCCTGACCTCATAAAACAGGTTGACCTGCCTGTTCCCTATCGAGCTGTCGACCCTGAATGAAATATGATCGGCTGAGAATCCGTAAAACCCATGGTTTTTAACATAACGCTCGAAGCGGGTCCGCTCGGCCTGAAGGACGTCAACGTCATATGGTTTGCCTCTCTTTATGAGACACGACACAGAATCGAAGTTGAACAGCGCCCTGATTGTGGTATCGCCAATTTCATGGAAGATATTCCTGATTGTATAGGGTGGTTTCAGGTTAACATTATAGGTCACATCGGACTTTCTCTTCTGTGTCATTACAGAATCGGTCACATTGCTGTCGAAGTAGCCCTTGGAAGCAATATAATCCTCAAGCTGCTGACGGCTCTGATCCTTTGAAAGGCTTTCGAAAATTACAGGTTCCTCCCCTATCCGCCTCAGCCACCCGTGAGGCCATTTGGTCTTTTCGATGTTGGAAAGGTTGTAAAGCCATAAATGAAAGCGGGCTCCAAATATCTTTTTGTTTGGCTTCTGCTTGATATAAGGAGAAAGATCAGTCTTATTCAATCCCTCCCTGTCGATTTCGATGAAATTATTATTGAGAAGGGTTTCGTCCTGCGGAACATATTTGGTCGGATTGCATGAAAAGATAAGGGGCACAAGAAGAAACAGGAAAAATATTTTCCTGAGGTGTAATATATTTTTATTTGAACCGGTTTTTTCCAAAATTTGCAAGTCAAAGCCTGAAGCAAATATATATATATAGAAAACAACTATTGTCGGGCACAGGCATAATTAGTTTCCACAAATATCATACCTGCGGAAACACAAAAACATTTCCGGGATGGTCAGCAGAAACACAATTAAGCATATTCAGTCGCTTCAGAAAAAGAAGGTAAGGGAAGAGGAAAAACTTTTTGCAATTGAAGGCGACAAGCTGGTAAGGGAATATCTTGCTGCCGGTCAACGACTTAGTCTTCTTGTTGCCAAACCGGAATTCATTTCAACCCTGGGGCAGAGCGACAGGGCTCTGATAGGAGAAATCGTGCCGGCATCATATGAGGAACTGAAAAGAGTGAGCAGTCTGACCACCCCCCACAACGCACTGGCAGTGGTAAATATGCCTGATCCTCCATCATTTGAAGCAAACGCAATGCAGGGACTGGCCATAGGCCTCGAATCAGTGCAGGATCCGGGCAATCTGGGTACTATAATAAGGGCCTCGGCATGGTTTGGGATACGAAATATTATCTGCTCTTCCGGTTCGGTTGATGTTTATAATCCGAAGGTGATCCAGGCCTCCATGGGAGCAATCCTGAACGTTAAGGTCATGTATTCTGAGCTTGACTTCATCCTTGGGGAAGCGAAAAAGGCGGGTATGCCTGTTTACGGAACCTTTCTGGAGGGAGAATCAATTTATAAATCGGAGCTTGACGAAAGGGGAATAATCTTGTTCGGCAACGAGTCGAAGGGAATTTCCGGAAACCTTGCTCCCTTCATTACAAAAAGATTATTCATACCAGGGTTTTCAGTATCGGACCACGGAGTTGAATCTCTCAACGTAGGGATGGCCGTATCTGTAGTTCTCTCGGAATTTGCAAGAAGAAGAACATGAGTCTCCGGGGCTGGCTCCCCTGAGTCATTTCACCAGGGATGCTACTGCCTCTGCACTGTTCATACCGTCGACTGCCGACGACACTATTCCTCCGGCATAACCTGATCCTTCTCCACAGGGATAGAGACCAGAGACAACTGTATGCTCCAATGTAACAGGATCTCTGGGGATCCTGACCGGAGATGAAGTCCTCGACTCAACGCCTGTTATTACTGCCTCTTCTGTAAGGAAGCCCCTCATCACCGATCCGAAGAAGCCAAAGCCGGCCTTTAGTCTGTTTCCGATCGAAGGCGGGATCCATTCATGAAGCGGAGATGATATTACACCGGGAAAATATGAGACAGCAGGCAATGTAGCTGAAGTTCTTCCATTGAGGAAATCGGTAAGCCGTTGTGCCGGGGCTGATTGTGTTCTGCCCGCCTGTTCCCAGTTAAGTTTTTCGAAGTCTTTCTGGAATTCAAGTCCGGCAAGAACATCAAACCGTGCATAATCCTTAAGGTCCTCCGGTCTTATTTCCACTACGATGCCCGAATTTGCATAAGGAGAGTTCCTGGTGGAGGGAGACATTCCGTTTACCACAACCTCTTCCGGTGAAGTTGACGCAGGTACGATGAATCCTCCCGGACACATGCAGAACGAATACACGCCTCTGCCATCAACCTGTTTAACCAGATTGTATGAAGCCGCCGGCAGAAATTTACCCCTTTCCTTCCCGTGGTACTGGATCCTGTCGATCAGTGCCTGGGGATGTTCAACCCTCACGCCCATTGCGAACGATTTAGGCTCAAGTTTTATGCCTCTCTCAATGCACAGAGAGTAGATATCCCTTGATGAGTGTCCTGTTGCAAGAATTACGAATGGAGAAAGGTATCGTTCATTGTCTGAAGTAACTACACCTTTAATATTATTGCCTTCCACCAGGATATCGCTTACTCTTTTCCCGAACAGGAATATCCCTCCCGCCTCGGTTATTGTCTTTCTTATTCCTGAAATTATTCCGGGAAGTTTATCAGTCCCCAGATGCGGATGGGCCTCATACAGTATATTTTCATTTGCCCCGTGAATGCACAGCAACTCCAGGACCCTCCTGTTATCTCCCCTCTTTTTTGACCGTGTGTAAAGCTTGCCGTCTGAAAAAGTGCCGGCACCGCCTTCTCCGAAGCAGTAATTGCTGTCGGGATCGACCCGGTGCTCACGGCTTATCAGGGCGATATCCTTTTTACGTGATGAGACATCCTTTCCACGTTCAAGGATTACAGGACGTATCCCCAGTTCAATAAGTCTGAGTGCAGCAAAAAGGCCTGCC
This sequence comes from uncultured Rikenellaceae bacterium, assembly GCA_964419775.1. Classification (GTDB taxonomy): domain Bacteria; phylum Bacteroidota; class Bacteroidia; order Bacteroidales; family VadinHA17; genus LD21. The sequence continues at coordinate 1,928 of CAYQRF010000109.1, read as the reverse complement.
GGACCTGCTCCCACAACAATAACCTCCCTCCTGCCCGTGACATTCTGCGGAAGATAAGGCTGAATTGCCGGAGCCGGCGGGTCGTCAGAAGCAAAAACCTCGATTTCGAGGTTAACCACTATATTTCTTCTTCGGGCATCTACCGATTTTCTTATGATTCTGAGCTGAGAAATTCCTGAAGGGGGAATTCCGGCAGCCGAACCAGCCAGTTTGAGGACCAGCGATTGATCGGCGGCGGTTTCAGGGCTGATATTGAGCCTGACAATCCTTGACATTGAATGCTATTCAAAATGAAACGAAAGGACCCAGATTCTTGACTGCATTTTTTCTATTGAATTTACATACTGCGTTTTACCGCTGACACCCACATCATGCCACAGGACATCTCTCAATCCCCTGGATGTCTTTATTTCAACTGACAGTTTAAAAAAAGGAAGGTAAAAATCAAGTCCGGCCCCCGCTTCATAGTACAGATCGGATCTTTTTAGTCGCAGATATATATTTTCGCCTTCAGGATACTCTTTCTTACCTGCAAGATCGTACCTGTAATTGAGTCCTCCTATGACATACGGCCTTACGTTGTTCAGCCTGTCGCCCTTAAGCTTCACCAGGAGGGGAAATTCAAGGAATGAGGATTGAAGTCGCTGGATTTCTCCGATCTCTTCATACATTGGATCCGTATTGTCTTTAAAATCATAATACTGAATACTCCTTTGTCCGAATGAAACTCCCGGAAGAAATCGCAGATCGATGTATTTTGCCGGCCGGAAATCTGTCACAACCTGAATGTTTATTCCGGGATTCAGGACGCTTATCTCCGGGAAATATCCATCCAGCTCCAGATAGGATTGAGATGGAGTAATATCGAAATCCATCAGGTTCATTCCAAGGCTGAAGCCAAAATGAAGCGGCTTATCATCATACCATGAATCGTTTTTGGGTTTCTGTTTCTGACAGTATACATCAGCAGAAAACAAGAGGAACAATCCTGCAAGAATTAAATATAAGGATCCTTTTCTCAACTTTCCGGTTGCAGTGATTTGATTAATCAAATATCCTTCAACCCTTTACCGGCATTATGGTCGGACCGTTGGCCGGGAAGGGACAAGGAGGTACCTTTTTTTATATAACTTGAATGGCTGCTGATTATTGTTTTCACTTTCTGACGCCGGTGTAAATGGAAGCAATTCCGCCTGTCATTCTGGTCTGCCTGATATCAGAAAATCCTGCAGAGGTCATCATGCTTAGAAATTTTTCCTTTTCAGCAAACCTCATAACAGATTCATTAAGATATTTATAGGCCTTTCTGTGTTTCGAAAAAAGCGATCCGACAAAAGGAAGTACATAGCCGAAATAGATGTTATAAAGATGTTTAAAAATAGTACCGTCGGGACGGGAGAATTCAAGTACGACTATCATTCCGTTTCTTCGCAGGACCCTTCTCATTTCCGACAGCCCCCTGACAGGGTCAGTGAAATTCCTGACCCCGAAAGCCACCATGGCAACATCAAAAGTTTCGTCCTTAAAACAGATATTTTCCGATTCGCATCTGACAAAATCAATCAGATTCTGCAGATTTTTCTCAGTGACCTTTCTCTGTCCGATTTTCAGCATGTTCTCGGAGATATCGATACCGGTGATTTTTACGGGATTTATTCTTGCAGCTTCAATGGCAAGATCGCCGGTACCGGTTGCCACGTCCAGAATTACCGGATTCCTGAAGTACCCGGAAATTTCCTTTACAGCCCTCTTTCTCCATCGCCTGTCGATGCCGAACGACAGCAGGTGATTCAAAAAATCATAACGCCATGCAATGGAGTCGAACATCCTGCCTATCCCCTCCTTCTGATCGTGCTCCCTGTCGTTCCTGTCTGTCATTGAATAAATATTGACCGCAAATATAAGTACAAATATTATTTATACTTTTA
>CAYQRF010000108.1:0-5068 GCA_964419775.1 uncultured Rikenellaceae bacterium | reverse complement strand
AGAACACATAGCCGTAATACTCCTTGTATTTTGAATACAACAGAGCCTCACGGCGCTCGTTTGCAACCAGGTCAATCGCATTCTGATTGCCCTTATGCTTCTTCAGGAAAGCCTCCTGCATCCTGGCCTGATGAACATAAAAGTGTTCAGTCCAGCAGTTCTCCGGCAGCATAAAATGGGCTACTGGAACATACCCGGCCTTCTGCATACGGTTTACTTTTTCGGGAATTGTGTCTATCTCAGGATAGGCATCCATCCAGAATCCGTTTATCTCCTCCGGCCTTTCATCCGTGAACCACGACGCTTCCGTGACAGCGACATAGCCGCCCGGCTTCAGGAATTGATTCCAGTAGGTCAGTCCTTTTTCAAATCCAATATTATAGATAGCTCCCTCCGACCAAAGCAGGTCCAGTTCCCCGGTCTGAAAAGGAAGGTTATCCATTGAACCGGTAATTCCTTTCACCCTGTGATGAAGGTTCAGCCTGGAGGCATTTGAGTTGAAAAGATCAACAAAAACCGGAAACAGGTCTATGCCCGTTATATCCCCGGGTGCATTTTGCGCCAGCACCATTGTCTGGCCTCCGGTTCCGCACCCTATATCTGCAATTCGTGATCCGGCGGTGAGATTATCTATGAAGCTCAGGGCTTTGAGTGTTACTTCAGGACTTCCAGGACCCTGGCGTTCGATGTTTGAAAAATATTCGCATATCAGGCTGAAGTCGAATTCGTGGATGGATTTATTTTCGTTACTCATGATGATTGTTTTTTTTTCGTGTTAGGTCACAGCGCAAGATTTCATGTATCCTTTCGCCATTTTATTAAAAATAATACTTTATATAAATGATTATCACCCAGGCAGGAATCTGTCTGAGTGCAAATAAGGTTAACCATGGGCAGATTGCCTATGGTTATTTACTGTACACGATCCGAATTAAATGTTAACATCCAAAGTTTTAAGCAGGAGCAAATTTATAATTTTTCCGAAGAAAAACCTGACCTGGAGTCTTTTAATTTTTAACCAGAATCACGGCGCTGCATTGGCTTTAATGACAAGTCACACGAAAAAGAGGGAATTTATATATCCTTTCTTGGGAACTAATAAGGAACATTTGCCCATTCCGGATCCTGCATAATAATGCCTTTCTGTTCCTCAACAGCCTGACGGGGCAGCGGCCAGTAATCATGCTTCTCCGGATCATATACCGCTCCCCTCATATATGATCTGAATTCGGAATCCCTGGCTATATAGTCGTTCAGGACCTCACCGTCAATGCCCCAGCGGCGAAGATCGAAGAACCTGTGTCCTTCGGTTGCAAATTCCAGCCTGATTTCCATCCTCACAGCCTTTCGTGCCTCCTCCTTTCCTGAAAATGCTTCATGACCTTCAGGATATGGCTCCACCATGTAATTGGCAGCAGGTAAGGTCCAGTCCACTACCGGGTTCTGTGCCAGGTTCTCATAGCTTGTGCAAAGTCCCATGACCTGAGTGCTGTTTTTGGCTCTTGTCCTTATCATGTTCACGAGTTCCCTGGCCATTTCAAGGTCTCCTTCCTCAACAGCCACCTCTGCCCTCCAGAGAAGGATATTAGTAAGACGGTACATTCTGTAGTTTTTTCCGTTGTAAAAACCTGTATTATAATTGTTCAGAGCCTGTTCCGATTTAAGGTGCATGTATTTTTTTGTCATATAAGGACCGCCCAAAGACTGCTCCCTTATCCAGCTTTCCCCGGGATTTATCCCCCACCCCAGGAAATCGACACCCCTGCGGGTAATTGTCCAGTCGACCCGCGGATCGAGGAGGTGATCAGTGGGAACAAAAGTTGCTGAACCGGCTATCCCCTGATCATTGGCCAGCGGCTCACGGTCTTCAATGTTAAGCACAGGGAGACCATCGCCTGTGACCTGAAAGGCTTCGAAAAGACATTGCGAAGGTTGAAACATACCCCATCCGCCGCAGCTTGCCGGACCTTTCTGAAAGAATGCGCCCCCTGCCGGAAAAACGGAAGAATATGCAGTGGATGTCGTCACTGCCTGAATTTCAAAAATCGACTCCCTGTTGTTTTCATGGGTCATGTCATAATTATGCCAGAATTCAGGGGCAAGTTCAAACCAGCCGTTGTTTAATATGTCATCAAGCAGAGGTTTTGCCTGGCTGAGCTCATTCTGATACATATGAGCGTGGGCCTTCACAGCTTCGGCAGCATATTTATGGAGCCTGCCCGGTTCATTTGAAGGAGGGGTTTCGGGAAGGTTATCGATTGCAAACTGAAGATCGGTTTCAATCTGATCCCATGCAGGGTCGGTATTAGGTACTTCCTGGGGTAATAAAGGATAAAGCTCGGCTTCGGTCTTCAAATAGGGAATGTTCTCAAACACCTTGTTTGCCTGGAAGTGGAACCAGGCCCTCAGTAATTTTGCTTCCGCCTCTATCTGCAAAGCCCTCTGCGGCGGAACCGGATTATCCCCTTTCAGGTTTTCAGACAGAGCCCACAATGTGCTGTTGGCCCTTGCAACACCGTTATAACAATCTCTCCACCTTTCGGCCGGATACGAATGCGAAGGTGTAATCAGATACCTCTCAATTGGCGGATATACAGACCATGTTCCATAGTAGGCATCATCCGACGTAACGCTCCCATAGGTCCAGTCGGTGCACAGTGCGCCTCCGAACATGCTTCTTCCCTTCAGGTAAGAATAGGTTCCTGTCAGCACTGCTTCGACACCATCGGGAGATGTGATCACTGAGCCGGCAGCAGCTCCCGGTGGCTCCCTGGTAAGGAACTCCTCGCTGCATGAATTCAACAGCAAGAATGACACTGAAACAAATAAGACAAACAAAAATCTTTTTTTAATTTCCCTCTCCATTTTTTGTAATGTTTATCGGACCCATTCAAATTTAAAAAATCCTGAGGATTAATGACTCCTGAAAGGGATATAATCCTGCATTATTACACTGAATGCAGGAATACGGTGACAAACGGTCCCGAAAACAGCAAAGCCTTAACCAAAATGAACCACATATCTGAAGCTTGAACGAAATCGTTATTTTTGCTTATCGGAGTATCAAAAACAAAAATTACCTGACATGAAGTTTATTTGCACATTGATCACAGTTTCGGACATAAAACGCTCACGCGATTTTTATGAAAACATACTGAACCAGGAAGTAACCGCCGACTTCGGGACTAACGTAACCTACAGGGGTGATTTTTCAATTCATCTCGCTTCAGGCTTCAAAAAACTGATTGACGACAGGGAGATACAACAGGGAGGGAATAATTTCGAGCTGTATTTCGAATATGATGATGTTGAAAGGATAGCAGGCATCCTGAAGGAGAAGGGAGTCTCATTCGTCCATGATGTAAGGGAGCAGCCATGGAGGCAGCGGGTACTGAGGATCTATGATCCTGACATGCATATCATTGAGATTGGCGAATCGATGGAATATCTGATATTGAGGCTTCACAATGAAGGAATGGCTCCCGAAGAGGTCACAGCAGCCACCAGTCTGCCCCTGGAATATGTAGTTGGTGTCATTGGTAAAGCCGGAAAGTAATCCTGTTAAATAAGAAGGGGCTGCTAAGGATTATTCGTGTAATTTCATGACTGCCTTTTTAAAGGCTGCATTTAACAATTAATAAGTTTATTCATGATGTGCCGACAGCTGATTGCATTTTTCACTTTTTTTATCCTTGCAGCATGCAGCAGGGGAACCGATAAGAATCTGATTGAAGTTAATGCCGACTCCCGGAAGGGATTCAACTTCCCTTATCTGCTTTATGTACCTGAGACGATCTCAGACAACAAAGAGGTTTTAGTTATTGTTGAGCCCAACAATTCAGGGTTTGCAAATGATAAACTCAGGGAACATCTTGAGAAAGCAAGGAGGACCGCATCTATAGATTTCTATACGGGAAATTACGTCTCAAGAAAGCTTGGGTATCCCCTTCTGGTCCCGGTATTCCCGCGGCCTGAGTCGGAATGGAAGATTTATACCCATGCTCTCGACAGGGATGCTGTCCTCCAGAAGGGAAATCCACTGGAGCGGCTCGATCTTCAGCTTGTCAGAATGATAGAACATGCCAGGGACACTCTTCAAAAGCTGGGCTACCCGACAGGAGAGCGAGTGCTGATGACCGGTTTCTCTGCATCGGGCACATTTGTTAACAGGTTTTCCCTGATTCACCCCGACAGGGTATTTGCCCTGGCTGCAGGAGGGTTGAACGGGCTTTTGATGCTCCCGGTCAGGGAAATGAATGGTCAGAAGCTGAATTATCCCCTGGGCACAAATGATTTCAGTGATTTGTTCGGCATGACTTTCGATTCCGCAGCTTTCAAAAATATTCCGCAATTCCTTTACATGGGAAAGCTTGATGATAATGATGCAGTTCTTTTTGATGACGGCTACGACCCTGATGAAAGGGAAACTGTTTTCAGAACCACCGGGGAAAAAATGCAGCCTGACCGCTGGAACTCCTGCAGGGATATATATCTCGCTGAGAATATTAATGCCACTATAATCTCCTATGACAGTCTCGGACATGAAAACCCTTTGAGAGTAAAGGAAGATATCCTTTCATTCTTTATTTCTGTCATCGATACCAGCCATTCATCAGGGCTGACTAATGCCAGGTAAAAACAGATAAACCCGCCGGAGAGGCTCACTTTTTCGCACTTGCAGAATTAAATCAAAACTTCATGGTGCGATTATATCTTTATGAGGCCTGGAACAGCCAATTAAAAACTTGGTTATATTTAAATCTAAATTCCGTCTTAACTCCTGTCATTACTACTGCAGAGATTGAACTATTATCAGAATGTTCTCTCCGGAAATAAAGACAGGAATGAGGAGCCGGGATGGACCGAAACAAAATCCGGGAATATTGCTTTATCAAAAAGTGTAAAATGGCCCGGACAGAATATTAATTGAACTGACCTGCTGTAACTGTGATTACATTTATTGTCTGCATTACGGTTCTGATACTGGGATATGTCTTTTATTCCAGGTTTATTGAAAGGATAGCCCAGGCTGACGGATCGCGCCAGACGCCGGCATACAGGCTTAACG
>CAYQRF010000107.1:1409-5075 GCA_964419775.1 uncultured Rikenellaceae bacterium | reverse complement strand
ATGTCGTTGAAATTGATCCGTCTTATCTTGTAATCCGATTTCAGGAACAGGAACTCACTGTTTGATTCCACCTTCTCCTGTTCACCCTGCTCAGCCCTGAAAAGTCGTGCTGCTTTCCCGACAGCCTTCAGGAATTCCTCATAGCTGAAAGGCTTAAGGAGATAGTCCACGACATCGAGTTTGAAGCCTTCGAGGGCATATTTTTCATAGGCTGTTGTAAAGACGACCTTTGGTCCTCCGGTAAGCGCCCTTGTGAATTCTATTCCGGTAAGGTCGGGCATCTGGATATCTATAAAGATCAGATCAACTTTTTCATTGATCACGAACTCCAGTGCTTCCTGTGGATTGTCAAAACTGCCCGCCAGCTCAAGTCCCGGAGTTTTTTTGATATACCCTGTTACCAGCTGAAGCGCCAGCGGCTCATCATCCACGGCAATTGTTCTGATCATCAGGCTGTTTTTATTTCAAGAAACACATCAAACCGGTTTTCAGAGCTGTTTATTCTGAGTTCATGGCGGCCGGGAAAGAGAAGATCCAGTCTTTTCCTGACGTTCTCAAGCCCAATACCTCCAGTTTCGTTTTCCGCCTCCTTTTCCGTCTTACTGTGAAGGGAGTTGGAGCATTTGAAAAATATGGAGCCGCCGTCCTCCTTCATTTCAATATCAATGAATGATTTTTCGCGGTAGCTTATTCCGTGCTTGAACGAGTTTTCTATGAAAGGTATGAAAAGCAGTGGCTGTATGTTCCTGTCGGCATATTCCTCAGGAAAACTGACATTCAGCGCAACCCTGTCATTCATCCTGAGCTTCATCAGATCGATGTAATTCCTCATGAATTCAATCTCATGACTCAGCATTGTATTTCCCTTTTCCGAATCGTAAATCAGGTATCTCATCAGTTTCGACAGTTTAAGCACTGCCTCCTGTGAGTCGTTCTGGCTTATTCCGATCAGGGAATATATGTTATTCAGCGTATTGAAGAAGAAGTGGGGGCTTATCTGGTTCTTCAGGAAAGACAGTTCGGAATTGAGTTTTTCCTTTTCAATCTCCCTGCTGAGTTCCTCTATCTGCGATTGCCTTTCGAGCACCTTCAGACCCAGGGAAAGGAACATAAGGAAAAGAGCTGTCGGGAAATAGTTGACCATATGCACCCTTCTGAAGGGATCTTTTAAAGCCCTTACAGGCGGGGGTCCCGGGTGCGGTCCGGGCGGAGGGGGGCCCATTTCCGTCTGGCGGTACTGTTCCACGGCAGGTATTTTACTGATCACCATCCTGTTCGAGAAGTCCGAAACAAGGTAGAAACCAAGCAGCAGTACGACTGCAAAGAGGTAATATCTTTTTCTGCTTTCCCTGAAGAAGAATTCCGGAACGAGATAAAGGTAATTGATGTAAAAGATTGAACCCCAGATAAAGGCATTGATATAGTAAATCCACAGGAAAGGCTTTGCGACGGGCCACCGCGAGATGAAATACAGCGGCAACCCTATAAAGATGGCCCACACGATAACGTGAAGCAGCACTTTAATCCCCTTCATCCTGAAAATTCCCGGCTTTGTTTTATCATTATTCATACCTGAGAGCATCAATAGGATTAAGGTTTGCAGCCTTGCGGGCAGGGTACCAGCCGAAGAACACTCCGATGGCAAAACATACTGCAAAAGCCAGTATAACCGACTGTGTGGTTACAACAGCCGGACTGTTCATAAGTGTTCCTGCTCCGGTTGCGATAAGATACCCGAATACCACGCCGAGAGCTCCACCCAATATACTCATTATTATTGATTCAACAAGAAACTGCCTCAGGATGTCGCGGCTCCTCCCCCCTATCGACATTCTGAGCCCGATTTCCCTGGTGCGTTCAGTTACCGAAACGAACATGATGTTCATTATCCCTATCCCGCCAACAAGCAGTGAGATACCGGCGATTGCACCAAGGAGGTAGGTCAGGATATCGGTGATCGAGGAGACTGTCTCCAGTAGTTCCGATTGTGACATGATCCTGAAGTCATCTTCATCTGATTCTTTCAACTTGTGTGTCCTCCTGAGTATTTCAGTCACCTCGTCCGCTGCCGCGGTGCTCTTCTCCTCGCTTACGGCCGAAGCGTATATGCCGTTTATATAGTCGATAGCTGCAAGTCTTCTCTGGACTGTCGTCCAGGGTGCCAGAATTAGGTCATCCTGATCCTGGCCCATGCCGCTTTCCCCCTTGTCCTCCAGGACGCCTATCACTTCAAAGGGAAGGTTTTTTATCCTTATGGTGACGCCGACCGGATCGGCGCCCTCGCCAAACAGGTTCTCAACAACAGTCGTACCCAGTATGCATACTTTCGACATCCCCCTGACCTCGCCGGAAGTAAATATTCTTCCGCTTCCGATTTCAAGTTTCCTGATGTCAAGGTACTCCCCGCTCACACCGTGGACCGTTGTCTGGGTGTTCTGGTTGCCATATATTACCTGTCCGCTGGCCGAGACCTGTGGCGAGACCTCAGAGAGATACACTGCTTCATTGCGAAGCGTTTCCACATCGCTCATTTTGAGGGCCATGGAACTGGAGGCTCCAAGGCTGACACCGCCCCTCGTCTGCATGTCTGGCATAATCATAATAAGGTTGGTTCCCATGGAAGACATCTGATCCTGGATATTCTTTTTGGAACCCTCGCCTATTGCAAGCATGGCGATTACTGATGCAACTCCTATGATTATTCCGAGCATTGTCAGGATTGCCCTGAGCTTGTTCCGGACCAGTGCCCGGACTGCTATTTTCAAAAGATTACTGATATTCATTGCCTGCTGCTTTTTTCAGTTTTCAAACTCCTCGATATTTTCAACCGGCAGTGTTTGTAGCACCTCAGTTGCAAAGAGCCGGTCCGGTACCATGTTTTCACGCTGTATCCTGCCGTCCCTGAATACCACATTCCTGGTTGCATACCTTGCAATGTCGGGTTCATGAGTCACAAAGACTATGGTTCTTCCCTTGTCGTTTAGCGATTGGAAAAGTTCCATGATCTCCACCGATGTCCTGGTATCGAGGTTTCCTGTAGGCTCATCAGCCAGTATCAGCACAGGGTCGTTTACAAGCGACCGGGCTATTGCCACTCTTTGCTGCTGACCGCCGGAGAGCTGATTGGGCATGTGCCCCATCCTGTCCTTTAATCCGACAGCTTCGAGTGCATTGACTGCCCTTTCGAGGCGCTCCTTCGATCTCATTTTCGGGTTGTAGAACAGGGGCAGCTCCACGTTTTCAAGGGCGGTGGTGCGTGGAAGAAGGTTGTAGGCCTGAAAAACAAATCCCAGTTTCCTGTTCCTCAGCCTGGCCAGTTCATCCCTGTTCATGGAATTAACATTTGTACCATCGAGAAAATAGTCGCCTCCGGTGGGCTGGTCGAGGCATCCGAGTATGTTGAGCATGGTCGATTTCCCCGATCCGCTCATTCCCATGATCGCGACGAATTCTCCTTCCCTTATCTGCAGGTCGACTCCCCTCAGCGCATGCACCACTACTTCGCCGACATGATAGTCTTTCCTTAGCTTTTTTATTTCAATTATGACGTTATCCATGACATTCTTATTTAATGGATTTATCCTGCCAAACTGCCTAGAAAGGCATTGGCGGACCACCTGCCCTGTTAGTGGCTGATTTCTTCAGCGGATCGCTCATAGCCACAAC
>CAYQRF010000107.1:0-1309 GCA_964419775.1 uncultured Rikenellaceae bacterium | reverse complement strand
AAAGCCGACTTTGCGTTATTCAGTGAAGCCTTTGAATTCTGGTAGTTGTAAACAGCCTGGTCGTAATCGGCCTGGGCAATAAGGTTCTTTTCATAAAGAGCCTTCATCCTGTTGTATGTGGCTTCCTGAAAATCGAGCTGTGCCCTTGCCTGGTCGACCGATGCCTGACTTTGTTCAACCTGTGCCCTCAGGGGTGTCTCGTCAAGCCTGGCAAGAACCTGTCCCTGTTTCACATTGTCGTTGAAATCCACATATACGTGTTCAATTATCCCCGACACCTGGGTACCAATCTCGACGGTGGTAATTGCCTCGAGCGTACCGGTCGAAGTTACTGTGTTTGTAATATCCCATTTTGCAACCTTTACAGTTTCGAAAGAGTATTCAGCCGTCTTTGCTTTGAACGGCTTCAAAACCGCCAGGACAATCAGAGCCGCCACAATAAGGCCGGTGATTATAAATGCCTTCTTTTTCATTGTTTTTAAGTATTTTGAGATTGTTATAATGTCAATGGAATGCCCGAATAGAAATCGAGAACCTTGTAGCTGAATATCATATTATATTTTGACTGCAGCAGATTGCTTTCAGCAAGAATAAGGTTGGTTTTCGATACCAGGTAATCGACCGAGTTGATTATTCCTTGCCTGAACTTCTCATCGGAGAGGGCAGCCGACTCGCTTGTTGCCTGGTAATTCTCGACGCTTGCCTCATAATCGGCCTGGGCGGAAACTACATCGAGGCAGGCCTGTTCAATGCTTTTCCGAAGCTCATTACGGGTATTCAGCTCGCTCAGACCGGCATCCTGGTAACCCAGTTGGGCGACAGCCACGCTTGTTCTGGCCTGCTTCTTTTGATATATCGGGATGGAGAGCGAGAGGCCGAGTGAGGGTGTTATACCGTTGTTGATCTGATCGAAATAAGGATCGGTCATCATGCTTGAATAGCTGGTACCGGCACCTGCGCTGGCCGACAGAACAGGAAGGTATCCGGCTCTGGCAATCTTCTCATCAAGTGCAGCAATTTCCTTGTTTATCTCAGCATTCTTCACCTGGGGCTTGATTCCCAAAGCCGTCAGATAAACTTCAGCCACATCTGGTTTCCGGTTCTGGTTTACCAGATCTTCCGGATCAGGAAAAGCAATTTCGAAATCGTCGCTTACCGGAAGTTCCATGAGCTGTTCGAGGTTCACCCTCGCGATGGCAAGCTGGCTGCGGGCGTTTGCCAGGTTGAGCTTCTCATTTGCAAGCTGCGACCTCACCTGGGCATAGTCGGCCTGGGAGATAAGCCTGATAGCCAGCCTTTCCGCAGCCAG
>CAYQRF010000106.1:0-5080 GCA_964419775.1 uncultured Rikenellaceae bacterium | reverse complement strand
CGTCGAGCATCATTTTACGGACCTGAAGCGGTTCGTTCAGTATCTGCACCTCAACGGAATGGCCCGAACCGCGGTTTAGGCTGTCTATAAGCCTGATCATGCCCATGGCTGAAGGACCTTTCAGTGCTGCAATAGTATAATCCGCACCATCTTGTTCTTTCCCTTTCCGGCTTCCGCATCCGTAAAGCAGTAAAACAAATAGTAATATGTATGACAGCTTTTTCAGCATCGCATAAGTTTCTGATGCAAAACTATCTATTCGGGGAATTCTGTCATCATTTTTCGCCCGGTTTCTTTAAATAAACCCTTAACAGAGGTAATGTGGAGGTAACTTCCTTCCGCAAGACAGAAATTTTTCACTCCTCCTCTCACGCTCTTACACTCGCACTATTCCTAAATGGGATCCCTCGCAATGGTACTGCCCCTTCAACAGAGAATGCGGGCCCGGACACCGGACCATGGATGAGATCCCTCGCCTAAGTGGTCCTTGATTACTCTTTTCCCGCGTTGAATGTCTTCAAAAGTAAGGATAGTTTGATCTATCCGATATAAACCGGCGAGGGATGACAGGCGAGCCGGGGTAGTTAGGGGTGAGGCCGCGGCGAGAGTCAATTTCTGTTTAACACCGGTAACTTTCTATCTCGCCGCGGCCTCACCCCCCATGATCACCCTGCACCATGTCATCCCGCATCCCGGTTTCTTACGGGATGCGGGATCTCCTGAACCAGTAAAACGAAAAGACTAAATGAATTAAATCTCCCTGACCAAAAAATCCTTGCCATTTTGTATTCTCAATTTAAATCACAACCTTTGTGAAATAATTAACAATAGGCCCGCTCAGGTCTGAGAAGCACTCCGGATGGTATCCGGAATACCGTCAGGAGATTCAAGGACGAGCAGGTTAGAATTTAAAATCCAATCCGGAGGTATTCTGATGGAAAAGAGAATAGGATCAGCAATCATTCTGATTCAGACGCGCGAAAGTGTTCAGGAACTGAACGAAATCATTTCGAAGCATTCCAGTATTATTATCGGACGCCAGGGCCTGCCCCGCAGCAATGGCGAAAGCATCATCTCTCTTGTTCTTGAAGGTACCACCGATCAGATTGGCTCTCTTACTGGCCAGTTGGGCCGCTTAAGCGGAATACAGATCAAATCGGTACTTTTAAAGAATACATATGATGAATAGAAATTATTTCCTTTCGTTTTTCCTTGCATTATTTTTATCACTGAGCTCCTTTGGGCAGAATCACTCACTTCAGGTGGTGGTTCGTGATTCAGCGAACAGCAAGACACTGGAAGGTGTCGTGGCTGAGGTGACCTCCATGGGAGGAACTGATAAGGCTGCTCATGCCGAAGTCTCAGATGTCAGAGGACGGTTGTTCTTTTCCCTGCCGTCCGGCAACTACCGCCTTGCCATAAGAATGCTTGGCTATACCCCCATGGTGCAGGAATTAAACTTAACCGGCGACCTTCAGCGCGATGTTCTGCTGTCATCACAGCCGGTAAACCTTGGTGAGGTGGAGGTTGCCAGCCTTATGGTCAACCGGCAGGCAAGGGATCTGCCCGCCCCAATAGCCGTTGTCGGATCGCTCAAATACAAAAAGCTTTCATCCCTCACCCTTTCAAACGTCCTGGCCACTGAGCCGGGTATTGCAATGGGCAATGACGGCGTGTGGGCTACAAATATAAATATCCGCGGTTTCAGCGAAAACCGCCTGGTGACCCTTATCGACGGAAACCGTGTGGAAACTGCAAATGACCTCACCGCATCGCTCAGCATGATAGATGTTAACGACATCGAAAAGGTGGAAGTGGTTAAAGGCGCCCAGTCGTCGCTTTATGGTACAGGAGCCATGGGCGGAATAGTAAACATAATAACAAAAACCGGTCATTTTTCAGACAAGACTTACCTGTCGGGAAATTTAAGCTCCGGGTTTTCCTCAGCCAACAAGCTGTTTATGAATCATGCAGATATAAATACCGGTTCACAAAAGTGGTTCCTCAGGGTAAGCGGCTCCTATGGCAAGGCTGATGACATGCGGACTCCGGAAGGCGTTCTCCCCAACAGTCAGTTCACCACCAACAACATATCCGCAAAGATCGGGATCAAACCTCTGCCAAACCATCAGTTCAATATCCAGTACCAGCGCAACTGGTCGACCGATGTGGGCATTCCGGGCGGAGATGCTTTCCCCGGTCCGGCCCAGGCTACCTATTCGGACATCGGGCGGCAGCTCCTGTCGGCAGGCTATGAGATAAAAAACCCAGGCAAAAGACTTGAATCCATAAAGCTCAACTATTTCATGCAGTTCATCAAGCGCGATGTTGAGCTGATCCCAAATACCGTTACACTTAATGAAACACCCACGGGCTACCAGCGGATAACGCCTGAGCTTTTTCTTCCCGTAGGAGAACATTTCACCCGTGGAGGAAAACTCCAGGGAACATGGAAACTGTCGGAAAAGAATACACTGATCGCCGGCGCTGACATATGGGCACGCGACCTTTACACGGAACGCATAAAAAACATAAGGGTCGACGTATTGAATAAAGACGGAGACATACTGAAAACAAATAACCTGGTCCGTGGAGAGACACCTACACCTGAGTCAACTTTTGCCAGTGCAGGGGTATTCATACAGGACGAAACGAAACTTCTTGACGACAGGATGACTCTGATAATCGGAGGACGAATGGATCAGATAAAAGTCAGTAACGAACAGGGCCGGGATATTGACTACCTTATTACAAACGGGGTAAGAAATGATTCGCCCCCCAATCAGAGAATAACGTTTGAGGCAGGCAGCAACTCAAGTATTTCGTGGAGTGCAAATGCAGGACTTCTTTACAGGCTGCCTGAAAACACCGACCTGTCTTTCAGCTTCGCCCGTTCATTCAGGGCTCCGTCGCTTGAGGAACTGTTCAAATATATTGACCTTGGAAATTACGTCCGTCTGGGTAATACGGAACTTGATCCGGAAAGCGGTTATTCCGGCAACCTCGGGTTAAGGGTATGGAAAACAAAATTCAACTTCCAGGCCGACGTCTTTGCAAACAGGATCCAGAATATGATAGTAGAAACGCCGGGAGAGTTTATTTATACGATTAATACAGGCGCCTCCGAAGGTTTGACCGACACCCTTCCCGCACTTGTCAACGCCAATGTAAGCAAGGCATTCCTCTATGGTTTTGATTTCGGATTTCAGTACAACTTCCATTCTGATTTTGTTCTTACCGGAACGGGAGCATATGTTCGCGGCAAAGATACGGAAGCCGATACCTACCTTCCGCAGATCCCCCCGCTTAACGGCCGCCTCGGTATCCGTTACACCAATAACAGGATCGGCTCAGCCGAACTGACCCTGGTCGGTGCATCAAAGCAGGACAAAATAGCTGAAGGTGAGAAGGAAACCGGCGGATTCACCCGCCTCGACCTTGCCCTGAACTCGGCATCCATCAATATTGGAAATACCAGGCTGCAGATGTTTGCAGGAATCGAGAACATAACCGACCGAAGCTACACAAGCCACCTTTCAACCAACAGGGGAAATATCAGCGTTGAACCAGGAAGAAATTTATACCTGAGGATGATTCTGGCGTTCTGAAAAGTCGAGCGGCGATGAAGCAGGTTGAGTGGTTTTGGTATTCAGTATTCGGTATTCAGTATTCGGTAAGTCGCATATAGCAAACTGATTACCGATTACCGATTACCGGATTTTCGGATGCCTACTGCCTACTGCCTACTGCCTACTTGTGACTCCGGCAGGCAGCTCAATGATCTTCAGATTCCTGAAATGTATCTCCGCTCCTTCCGATTCAAGGCAGAGATATCCCTTCCGTTTTGATGAATTGGTGATACCGTTTACAACTTTCCCGTTCACGGAAAGTTTTATGACACCGTCGATGCAGATGACATCGTAAACATTCCACTCTCCCTTCCCCTTGCACCGGTTCTCAACCGACTTGCTCCTTGTCCCGCGGGGATTGTCGGGAGTGGTGGTAACTCCTCCCACCCCGAAAAGCTCACCATGAACGTATGCAACCGGAGGCTCCACCCCGTCCCTGGCATTCAGCTTCACCCAGTCGAGTTCGAGCATCTGAACCTCAACACCATTAGGGAGCCGCGATTTTTCGTCGGGATTTGCATCTGACCACACAAATACCCCTGAGTTGCCTCCCGGTTCAACATGCATCCATTCAACATGCAGGATGAAATTTTCATATTCCTTCTCCGACCGCATTACGCCTATCGGCTGACCTGAGCATATCAGCGTCGCGCCGCGTTTCGACCAGGTGTTTTCAGCGGTGTTTACATTGATCCATTTCAGGGGAACATTGTTTTTCTGTCCTGCTGCCGGTGTGACATCTTTCAGAACAACAGCTTTCCCGAACTCAAGTGGCTTTTGCGACCAGGCATCAATACTGCCGGCCAGGAATACAATAAGCAGTGATACTGCCGCGAATGAACTACCGGTATGCTTCATCTTTTTATGGGTTTTATCCCAAAGATAGTGTAATTCCTTTCCCTCACACTGCACCGTCAGGCTGACTTCACCTTCTTTTTGCACTTAGCTCCCTGCTGTTCTTTTTGTACCGTTTTAAGGCATCGTTTCTTGCTTTCACATTATGCTTTGAATGGAAAGCCTTGTTCCTTTCAAGCTGCAGATTGCCAAGAAGCATCAATCCCTTCAGTTCATTGAAGTTCTTCCTGCTCGAAGCGCAACCGGTAAATGCCGCGATCACCAGGAGTAAGGTCAGGCAAAGGAAAATCAACTTTTTCATCGCTGAGCGGTTTGATCACCATATTCACCAATAAATATTTTAAACCAATGACTTCACAAGGTATAATACGAGGAATCCCGGCAAAGGTTACATGGATAATGGAAAAAGGAGACCGGAAAGGGCTGCGGGTGCAGACTAGACAGGGAAGGAATACCTGTTTCTTTTAGGCTTCCTGATACTTTTGTCTGATCCGGATTTTTTCTTGTCAAAATTCAGAACAGGATATGAGACAACAGTTCGCTTCCGCCTGCAATCAGTCCTGGTGCTTCTTTTTGATACTTTTGCCGGCTTTTCC
>CAYQRF010000105.1:0-5213 GCA_964419775.1 uncultured Rikenellaceae bacterium | reverse complement strand
ACTGTTACCTACACCTGGACGAACGACACACCATCGATAGGACTTGCCGGCACAGGCAACGGCGACATACCGTCCTTCACGGCAGAGAACACAGGTCTTGCTCCGGTTATTGCCACGATAGTTGTAACGCCTCACTTTGAGAACGGAGGAGTGACCTGCGACGGACCAACAAAGACCTTTACAATTACGGTCAATCCAACAGCCGATGTCGTTCAGCCGGGCAACCAGGTGGTTTGCAATGATGCCCCGACTCTGGACATAGTCTTTAATACTGGCAATACAGTTGGTATCACAACCTATACATGGGAAAATGATACACCTACGATAGGACTTGCCGCATCCGGTAATGGAGATATTCCTTCATTCATAGCGGTCAATGATGGTGATGCTCCCCTGATTGCTACAATAGAAGTTACACCTCATTTTACATTTGATGGAATTACCTGCGACGGTCCATCAAAAACCTTTACCATCACAGTTGATCCGACACCTCAGATCATACCGAGCACTCTTACCCAGACCATATGCAACAACGGGCAGACTAATATTGTAATAGGCAGTCCAAGCACTTACAGCAGCGGAGTAATAACTTTCGAGTACACTGCAACGGCAACCGGTGGAGTCACTGGTTTTACAACTCCTGTGACTGATCTGCCAAAGGATCATGTGATAGAAGATATTCTGGTTAACCCGACCAATGAAATCCAGACAGTAACCTATACGATTACCCCTGTTACTTCAACAGGATGCGGATCTGGTCCGGCTACCGTTATTGTAACCGTGCTTCCGACACCCCAGGTCGCCACACCTGATGACCAGATACTCTGCAACGACCAGGTATCGGATGAAGTAATACCAGGTACCCTGACGGTTGGAGATGTGACATTCACCTGGACCAACAGTGATCCGTCAATAGGTCTTCCGGCATCAGGAGATGGCAACATCCCGTCGTTCACAGCCATTAATAATGGCGACAATCCTGTTGTTGCAGAAATAAGGCTTATACCGCATTTCACATATGACGGCTACATGTGCGACGGACTGCCCAGGATGTTTTACATCAGGGTCAATCCTACTCCGCGAATAGATCCTGTGCCCGTTGATGTCACTCAGTGCGACAGCACGACAACCAACATTATTCTTCGGAGTCCGAGCACATTTACAAGCGATTTAATCACCTTCCGCCTTACTGCAACTGCGACCGGAGGGGTGACCGGATTTACTCCGTCAGCGAGCGGCCTTCCGAACAATCATGTGATAGCTGATAACCTTGTCAACCCGACCGATGAGCCCCAGACTGTGACCTATATCATCACTCCGGTCAGTCCGGTTGGCTGTGATGACGGCCCCTCTGTAACTGTTACCGTCACCATCAATCCCACACCGCGGATTGTTCCGGTTGACCCCATTGTTCAGTGCGACAGCACCACAACGAGCATCACTCTGCAGAGTCTGAGCACCTTTACTGAAGGCCTGGTATCTTTCAGGTATGATGCCGTGGCAACCGGAGGTGTAACAGGCTTTACCTCAGGCTTAAGCGGCCTTCCGAACAATTATGTTATAGCTGACAATCTTGTCAACCCGACTGACTCACCCCAGACAGTTACCTATACTGTTACACCGGTAAGTCCTGTTTCAGGATGCAATGACGGCCCTTCGGCAGATATTGTAGTCACTGTCAATCCCACTCCCCGGATTAATCCTGTAGTTCCGGTGATACAGTGCGACAGCACAACCACAGGTATTGTACTTCAGAGTCCGAGCACCTTTACCGACGGAAATGTATCATTCAGTTACACGGCAGCGGCACCGGCAGGAATATCAGGTTTCACCCCTGCTGCAAGCGGCCTTCCGAACAATCATGTAATAACAGACTTCCTTATCAACCTTACCGATTCGCCCCAGACGGTTACCTATACGGTTACCCCGGAAAGTCTGGTTGCAGGATGTTCTGACGGACCATCCATTGATATTGTTGTTACTGTCAATCCCACACCACGGTTTATTCCTGTCGTTCCTGAGCCTCAATGCGACAGCACCGCCACAAGTATTACGCTTCAAAGTCTCAGCACTTTCACAAGCGGTGTCGTCACATTCAGGTACACGGCAACCGCCACCGGAGGAGTTACTGGATATACACCCAATGCGGCCGGCCTTCCCAACAATCATGTTATAGAGGATATTCTTATCAACCCGACTGATGAACCTCAGGCAGTTACTTACACTGTAACACCTGTGAATCCGGTTGGTGGATGTTCTGACGGTCCTTCGGTTGATTTTGTAGTCCGGGTCAATCCGACGCCAAGGGTACTGCCTGTTGTTCCTCCGCCCCAGTGCGACAGCACCAATACGAACATTACGCTTCACAGTCCGAGCACCTTTACGAGTGGTGTTGTAAAATTCAGGTATACGGCTACAGCTCCTGCCGGCATAACTGGTTATACAACATCAGCTGATAACCTCGACAATGATTACGTTATTGCTGATTTCCTGGTCAATCTTACCGATTCGCCCCAGACAGTTACCTATACTGTGA
The DNA here is from genome assembly GCA_964419775.1 of uncultured Rikenellaceae bacterium. Taxonomy (GTDB): domain Bacteria; phylum Bacteroidota; class Bacteroidia; order Bacteroidales; family VadinHA17; genus LD21. The sequence continues at coordinate 2,677 of CAYQRF010000105.1, read as the reverse complement.
CTCCTGTAAGTCCCCTGGGGTGCAATGACGGGCCGCCGGTTGACATTACAGTGACAGTCAATCCCACACCCCGTGTTTATCCCGAACCGGATGATATAATACAGTGCGACAGTACTGCAACGGAAATAACACTTGAAAGCCCGAGCGCATTTACCACCGGTCTTGTCACATTCAGGTTCACGGCTTCGGCAACCGGAGGAGTAACAGGTTTCACTCCCAGTGCAAGCGGCCTTCCGAACAACCATGTCATTGATGATAATCTTGTCAACCCGACCGATTTGCCCCAGACCGTTACCTACATCATAACTCCGGTAAGTCCGCTGGGATGCAACGACGGACCTTCAGTAAGTGTCGTTGTAACGATCAATCCGACACCCAGGATTATTCCTGTTATTCCGGTGATACAATGCGACAGCACTACCACAGCGATAACCCTTCAGAGTCCGAGCACCTTCACGACCGGCCTGATAACTTTCAAATACACAACTTCCGCTCCGGCTGAAGTAACAGGGCATACGGCAAGTGCAACAGACCTTCCGAACAACCACGTGATAACCGACAACCTGGTCAACCTTTCTGATTCACCGCAGACAGTTACCTATCATGTTGTTCCGGTAAGTCCTTTGGTATGTGCCGACGGCCCCGGAATCGATATCACCGTCACCATAAACCCGACTCCAAGGATCTTCCCGGTGCCTCAGGACATAATTATCTGCGACAGCACAACCACCAGTATCACGGTTGAGAGTCCCAGCACTTTCACAAGCGGCACGGTTACAATAAACTACACTGCATCAGCTCCGGCAGGCTTGTCGGGATACACCGAAAATGCCACCGGGTTGTCAAGCGGATTTATTATAGGCGATAATCTGGTCAATACCACTGATGCCCCGATAACAGTCACTTACAGGCTGGTTCCTGTGAGCGGAGTTGTATGCAACAACGGTCCTGCAATTGAAGTTAAGGTTACTGTCAACCCGACACCCAGGGCAGTACCAGTGAATGTAAGTCCTGCCATTTGCTATGGCGACCTTACGGCCATAAGACTCGAATCACCCACAATCATGACTTCCGGAGAGATCAGGTTTGATTATGACATAGCCGTTCCGTCCGGAGTGGCAGGAAATCCTGATTCCGGTATCGGTATGAGGCCGGGAGATATTCTGTCGTTCAGGTACAGTAATACAAATGATACGGTTCAGTCAGTGTTCTTCAGCATCACTCCAAAGGTTGACGGACTTAATTGTCCGGCTGGAAATGCCAGTGTTCAGGAGGTTCAGCTTCATCCCAGGCCGGTCAGGCGTATCAATATCCTTGAACCTTTCACCTGCGAAACCAGCGTAGGTCTTGCAACACTCGAGGCAGAGATCTCGAGAGGCGCCGGTCCGTATTCAGTAAGCTGGGGAGGTCCTGTCGGTTACACTATGAAGGATTCCCTTGTCATCACCAACCTCTATGCAGGATACTACTGGCTTGAAGTAGCGGACAACCTTGGCTGCAGGGGTGACTCATCCATCAATATTGCCAACCTGAGCGCCAGTCCGAGGATCATTCCCATTCCTGTTCTTCCGAATATACATGTGTCATGTCCGGGCGGAAATGACGGTACTGCAAGGATATTTGTCAGGGAAGGGATCACAAAACCTTATTCGTACTGGTTTATGGATGAAGATGGTGATGTACTTTATACGGGTGTATTCTCGGATATTTACAATGTCAATGATCCGACAACATACAATGTTTGTGAAAACCTGACGGCCGGGACATACACTCTTCTGATCAGGGACATAAACGGATGTGAAACGACAAGGCAGGCAGAATTGAATGATCCTGAACCGATTATGGTTTCGATGGATCTGAGTGATCACCTGGGATCGGATATCTCGTGCCGCGGATACAGCGATGGCTTTGTTGAAGCCACTGCCACGGGAGGAACTGCGCCGTATTCATATTTCTGGTATCCTGAATCCGGAACTCTGACTGTCAGCACCAATACAAGAAGGCTCGACAGCATCCCTGCAGGCAAGTATTTTCTGCTTGTTACCGATTTCATGGGCTGCACAAAGACTGACAGCGTTACACTGACCGATCCTCCGGGGATGGATCTTGCCTCAAGCGAAGTGTCGCACAGCAACGACAACATCTACAATATCTCATGCAACGGGGCAAGCGACGGATATATAAAAATTGAAGTCACTGGCGGGTCAGGCAATTATACTTATTCATGGACAAGTCCTGCCGGTTATTCAGCTGTTACAAAGGATATTTCAGGACTTAAGGCAGGCACTTACATATGTACCGTTACCGACATCAACGGGTGTATACTGACACCGTTGCCTGAGTTTCTGCTTGAGGAACCTGCTCCCCTGGTCGTCTCCTACGTGTCCTCCGTATCAGCCGACGGAGACTTTAATATCACCTGTGCCGGAGGTACAGGGACTGTTGATGTTACAGTCACAGGAGGAAGTGAAGACAATTACATCTATTTATGGACCACGGCAGACGTATCGGGAATTGTTGAAGGAGAGGAGGATCAGAATTCTCTCACGGCCGGCCTTTATCATCTCAGGGTGACTGATCTGAACGGATGCATTACCGAAACGGACATTACTCTCACCGAACCTCCGGCCCTTGTTGCTGAACTGGTGCCCACACATATCAACTGCCAGGTATCAGG
>CAYQRF010000104.1:3005-5231 GCA_964419775.1 uncultured Rikenellaceae bacterium | reverse complement strand
CTGACACTTAAGATATGGCGGCAGAAGAATGCAAAATCGAAAGGGAAATTTGTGACCTACCAGATGGAAAGTGTTTCCCCCGAGATGTCGTTCCTGGAGATGCTCGATGCACTTAACAAGAAGCTTGTGGAAACCGGTGACGAGCCTGTCGCCTTTGAACACGACTGCAGGGAGGGTATTTGCGGATCGTGCGGAATGTATATCAACGGCCATCCCCATGGTCCTGTTCCTGCCGTGACCACCTGCCTGCTCTCGATGAGGTACTTCAGCGACGGCGAAACAATTACGATAGAACCATGGAGGGCCTTGCCCTTTCCTGTAATAAAGGATCTTATTGTCGACAGGAGCGCGATGGACAAGATTCAGATCGCCGGAGGGTTTATTTCGGTGAATACCGGTGCCGCACCGGAAGCCAATTCGATTCTGGTTCAGAAGAAAAACGCCGAGGACGCCTTCGATGCGGCTATATGCATTGGATGCGGAGCCTGTGTGGCCGCCTGCAAAAATGCCTCGGCCATGCTGTTTGTATCCGCAAAGATCTCTCAATATGCACTGCTTCCCCAGGGCCGGGTGGAGGCGAAGGACAGGGTGAGAGCCATGGTTCAGAAAATGGATGAGCTGGGATTCGGAAACTGTTCAAATACAGGGGCCTGCGAAGCTGAATGCCCGAAACAGATCAAACTGACCAATATCGCACGCCTCAACAGGGAATATTACAAGGCATACTGACTTTCCCCTCCCGCTACGAGGAAAGTTTCAGATGCCGCTATGAGCACAAAGACTCAATATCTGCAACCGTTTTTGGAATAGGTTTTCCCAGAAGCTTATGCCCTTTTTCGGTTATAAGGACGTCATCCTCGATCCTGATACCACCGATTTCCATCCAGTCAGCCAGCTTGTTGTAGTTGATGAATTCCTTAAATTTACCCTCCGATTCCCATTTGCCTATCAACTCGGGAATAAAGTAAATTCCGGGTTCCACAGTGAATACATGACCTGGCTTGTACGGAAGTGCAAACCTGAGGAAGGCAAGGCCAAACTGTTCGCTTCTCTTCACTTCATCGCTGTAGCCCACATAATTCTCGCCGAGTCCTTCCATGTCGTGAACGTCAAGTCCCATCATATGTCCCAGTCCGTGAGGCATAAACAGGGCATGAGCTCCCTTTTCAACAGCTTCCGCCGTATCGCCCTTCATCAGACCGAGTTCTTTCAGCGAAGATGCAATAATCCTGCAGGCATTGAGGTGAAGATCGCGGTTTGAAATGCCCGGCTTCGCAGTTTTTATCGACTCCGTGTTTGCCTTCAGCACTATCTCGTAGATGTCTTTCTGCTTACGGTTGAATTTACCGCCGACAGGGGTGGTTCGGGTGATGTCGGAACTATAGTGCATGTTCGATTCAGCCCCGGCATCAGTAACCATCATACGGCCCTTTTTCAGGATGTTGTCGTGGTTATGGTTGTGAAGCGTCTGCCCGTTGACGCTAAGGATTATCGGGAACGAAGTACCTCCTCCGTGTGCAAGGGCAATTCCCTCGATGACTCCGAAGATCTCCTGCTCCTTCACGCCGGGCTTGCACATCTTCATTGCTGTGGTATGCATCTCCCAGGCCACAGCCACAGCCTTTTCGATCTCTGCTATCTCAACCGGTTCCTTTATTGAACGCATGGATACAACGGCCGTTATCAGATCGGCCGATGCCAGCGTTTTCATCTTACAGGGATTCTCACGAAGAAGGGCACCAAGTGTCATTTTATTCTCGCCTCTGTACGGAGGAAGAAAGTGAACTTTGCGCTTCTTGGAAAGGGCATCGCCAATTACGCTTTCAAGCTTTTCAAAAGTGGCAGTGTGTGCCACGCCGCATCCCAGAGCCAGCTCCTTTACGGTAGGCTGCGGACCCATCCAGATTATATCGTCTATGTCGACATCCTTGCCGAATATCCAGTCCTTTCCGGTATCAAAATCCATCAGTCCGGCAAACGCGGGCAGATCAAGTCCGAAATAATAGAGAAAATCACTGTCCTGCCTGAAATGATACTGGTTGGCAGGATAATTCATGGGTGATTCAACATTCCCTATGAAAAGGGCAAGCCCAGATTTCATTATTTCGTGCAGTCTGGCCCTGCGGCTGATATAAACTTCCTTTTTGAACATATCCTGTTTATTTTACTGATTCAACGATTCAGCTAAGTTAATATCCTCAGCAATACAATCCCATTTTTCAGTCA
>CAYQRF010000104.1:0-2905 GCA_964419775.1 uncultured Rikenellaceae bacterium | reverse complement strand
TTCAACGATTCAGCTAAGTTAATATCCTCAGCAATACAATCCCATTTTTCAGTCAGTTAAAATCAGGACAATAATAATCAGGTAAGGGCAAGGAATCCTCAATTAGAATTTGACCTTAAAGTACTATTAAGCTTATATTTCTGATAATCAATAATTTTCCTCTGAACCGCGATGACCCCCTTTCCCTCCCGATAGCTATCGGGATCCCCAAGGGGGAAAGGCTTTTCACGATTCTCTCTTCCATGGTCATCCTGAAAGATATCGATCGTTATCGGAATCCCAGGAGGTAAAGCTTTGCACAATGCTGCCAGCCCCTTCCCCTCTGGGGGAAGGTTAGGGAAGGGGGTAAAAATAACAGGGGAAGGCTGGGAAGGGGGTATGAAGAAATTAAACTGAACCATGACATTAACCCCCTTTCCCGTTTCCCCCAAGGGGGAAAAGCTTGGGGCACTTTCCCCCCCGGGAGGAAAAGCGTGTTGCCCCTTCCCCCCTGGGGGAAGGTTAGGGAAGGGGGTAAAAACAACAGGAGAAGGTTGGGTGGGGAAGATGGTATGAAGAAATTAACCTGAACCATGACCTTTCCCCCTTTCCCGTTTCCCCCCTGGGGGAAGGTTAGGGAAGGGGGTAAAAATTACAGGGTAAAGCCGGGAAGGGTGCTATGTCGATAGCAAGTATGAATTTTATACATCATTGAAAATTATCAAAAATATTTATTAACAGGTTGATCTTAAATTCTGTAATCAGAACACTTTAATATCAAATATTTTGCCTTGCGAATACTATTGGATATTAACAAAACGTTATTATATTCGCATTAATGTTATCAACACTTTGTTAACACCAACCTGATCTTATGCCTTACAGAAGATTACCCAATACTGATGCCGCACGTATCAGGGCGATGAGAATCGCACTCGAGAAAGGTCGTGATGTTCCTCCGAACCAGATGGCCTTTTCTCCCAAAATGATCGTTAAACTGCAGAGATTCCTTCCCCAGTTTGAGAACATGATCATGCTCCAGCGCCAGTCTTATGCCTCACAGAACAACAAAAGCAAGGAATACGCCGAGATAATCAGGAAATCAAGGCTTTACCTCACTCACTTCATACGGGTGATGAACATGGCCATCTTCAGGGGCGACCTTCCGGCCGAAACCAGGGCCTTCTACGGACTGGCAACAAACGAATCGACAGTTCCTTCGCTAAATACCGAAAATGAACTTATAAGCTGGGGGAAAAGGATAATCGAGGGAGAAGAATTCCGGATCAGGAAAGGCGGCTCCCCGATAACCAATCCCACCATCGCGGTTGTAAAGGTAAGATACCAGAATTTCCTCGAATCATGGAATTTCCAGAAAACACTTGCCAGAAGAACTCTCGATTATACGGAAAAAAACTACGAACTGAGAAAGGAAGCCGACGATCTGATCCAGCAGATCTGGAACGAGATCGAAAATACCCACAGCACGCTGCCTGAAGATAAAAGAATGCCGGCAAGCGAGAATTACGGCATAGTCTATTTCTACAGAAAAAGCGAACTTAACAGAACCGGATCTGCTGCAGAATCGCAAAACACAATCTGGCCTTAACCAATATCTCCTTGACCATAGGTAATATACAGCTCGGAAAATATCCCCTGTTCCTTGCTCCGATGGAGGATATCACTGATCCGTCGTTCCGCTGTTTATGCAAGATGAACGGCGCGGATGTCATGTACACCGAATTCATTTCATCCGACGGACTGATAAGGGAGGGTCAGAAGAGCGTGAAAAAACTTGATATTTATGATTTCGAGCGTCCGATAGGCATTCAGCTTTACGGCCATCTGACCGATGCCATGGTCGAAGCCGCCCTGATCGCTGAAAATTCCCGGCCGGAACTGATTGACATTAACTTCGGATGTCCTGTTAAGAAAATAGCCAACAGGGGAGCCGGAGCCGGGATGCTTCGCAATATTCCCCTGATGATTTCAATGACCGAAGCAATTGTAAAGGCGGTTAAACTCCCGGTAACGGTAAAAACTCGTATCGGATGGGATGAGGACAGCAAAAACATTGTGGAGGTTGCCGAAAGACTCCAGGATACAGGCATAGCCGCCCTGACAATCCACGGAAGAACAAGAGCCCAGCTTTACAAAGGTACAGCAGACTGGACACTTATAGGAGAAGTCAAAAACAATCCCAGGATGAAAATTCCGGTAATCGGAAACGGAGACATAGACAGTCCTGAAAAAGCCAGGGAAATGTTCAGCAGGTACGGAGTCGATGGAATCATGATCGGCAGGGCCACAGTGGGCAGGCCCTGGATCTTCAGGGATATCAGGCATTACCTCGATACCGGCGAACTCCTTCCCGAACCGGAGGTTTCTGAAAAAGCCAGACTCGCATTGCTTCATCTCGATAAATCGATCGAGTTCAAGGAAGGCAAAAAGGCTATCTTTGAGATGAGAAGACATCTCTCAAACTATTTCAAGGGCCTCCCCCACTTCAAAGAGACAAGACTGAAGCTTCTGACCACTCCCGAACCTGATCAGATAAGGGAAATAATAAACGAAATCAGCGAAAAATGGGGCAGCTACCGTACAGACGACAGAACATCGGTGTACGGACTCTGATCATCTTCCTGAGGAGGCTCCACGCGTGCCGTCAGTAATGACCACGAATCCCATTTCAGCAGCTTCTTCATTACAAAAACAAATAATATCCCTGTAACAAGCAGACCTGCAAATTCGGTCATGGGCTGGATGTTCAGCTGCTCGTACACGGCATTGGTCTGCAGAGCCGACGACTTATGGGTGACCATAATACACAGGAATATATTGTTGGCAGCATGTGCCCCTATTGCAGCTTCAATGCCGTCGTCGAGGATCGTGACGATCCCGAAGATCAGGCCGAAAGTGATGTACT
>CAYQRF010000103.1:0-5266 GCA_964419775.1 uncultured Rikenellaceae bacterium | reverse complement strand
ACCGAGTCGATGATGGCTTCGGGAAGAAGATACATCCTGTCGGGAAGCCCGGCCAGATGCTTCGCGGCATTAAGGATAAGGCTCGAGGATGCCTGAAGCAGGGATGAACTTTTACCTGTTATTATGGTTCCGTCGCCAAGTTCAATTGCTGCTCCGCTGAAAATGCCATTATTCCCCTTGCCTTTCAGTTCAGCATCCCTGGCCGCCTCCCTTGCAGGACAGACAACCTTCCTGTCCTCGGGCCTGGCGCCGGCTTTCTTCATTATTGCCTTTATCCGGTCGACAGTGTCCTTTTCCACAAGCCCCATCGCATATTCCACGGTGCACCTGAAATAACGCCTTATTATCTCCTGATGCGAAGCCTCCCTGATGATCTCATCATTAACAATACCCGAACTGGCACGGTTTACGCCCATGTCGGTGGGCGACTGATACATCGATTCGCCTCCGGTTATCTTTTCAAGAATCCTCTTAAGGAGGGAAAATGCCTCTATATCGCGGTTGTAATTTACTGTCTTTACATTATATGCCTTTAGATGATGCTCATCGATCAGAACCCTGTCCTCCAGGTCGACCGTTGCAGCTTCATAGGCAAGGTTGACCATATGGTCGACAGGAAGATCCCATATGGGGAAGGTCTCGAACTTTGCATAACCCGCCTTGATTCCCATTTTGTATTCATGATAGAGATTGCACAGGCAGGTGGCCAGCTTTCCGCTCCCCGGACCGGGGCCCGTGACAACCACAATGGGTTTTGTGGTGCTTATGTACTCATTCGCTCCGTAACCTTTGTCACTAACAATCAGATCGATATTTGTAGGATAACCCTCGGTCGGATAGTGAAGATAAACCCTGATACCCCTCATCTCCAGCTTATTCCTGAAGGCTTTGGCTGGCGACTGATTCTGGTATCGGGTAATGACAACCGCACTGATATCCAGTCCCCACTCCCTGAAATCATCTATCGTCTTCAGTGCATCAACATCGTAGGTTATTCCGAAATCGGCCCTTATCTTCTTCCTTTCAATGGCTCCTGCATGGATGCAGAGTATTATCTCGATTTTATCCTTAAGCTTCTGGAGAAGCCTCATTTTAACATTAGGGTCAAAGCCCGGAAGAACCCGTGCCGCATGATAGTCATACAGGATCTTGCCGCCAAACTCCAGATAGAGCCTCTGGTTGAACCTGCTTACCCTTTCAAGAATTGCAGCTGTCTGCTCATTCAGGTATTTCTCATTGTCGAATCCCATGCGGCCTTCCGCTGTCATTTCTACCCCCTGTGAATTATGTGTCCGGTTAATTTTAAGGTTCCAATATTAGGTATTTTTTTCCTCCGGTCAATCCTTTTCTTATATTAAAAGTATCGTGGCACTACAGGTATTTTGTCCCCGGCTATTCCTTTTCGCCTGCTTCAGCTGTCCTTATTGTATATGTGAAACCCTTCTCCGACGCATTTATGGCCAGCACCCTGAAGATTATAAGGTTAGCAAGTATCGCTTCAGCCCGGAAGGCACTTATTCCTGATATCTTCCTGAACTTCGACAGGGTTATCGATCCGTTCTTTTGCAGGTAATCCATCAATGTGTTCTCCGCCTTGCTGAACTTCACAAGCACTCCCGAGACTTTCTTCTCTTTTTTCCATATCTGAAGCAGGACACTGTTCGCTGCAAGATTCTGATCCAGATGCCTGAAGTATGAGATCCACCTGCCCTCCTCATTCATCGCCTGATAGGGCCTTTTAGTCCCTTTGCTTACCTCAACCTCAAGAACGGTTTTGCCAGCCACGGTGTGCTGCTTAATTGAATAATCCACTTCGGGCCTGCAGAAAAGCTGTGCTGCGGTGTCGACCATGTAGATCTCCTCGTCCGACCTGATCCCGGCAATGCTTCCGTTATCGCGAACTCCTATCAGCAGTCTTCCCCCCTCAGTATTTGCAAAGGCCGAAAGAGTCCTTGCGATCTTCCGGCTGTCAGATACACAGTACTTGAAATCGAGCCGCTGATTCTCGCCTCCGGCTATAAGGTCTTTTATATAACGGTCCATAATCCACTGCTTTTACCAAAGGGCTGCTACAATTTAGGAACAATCGCAACAATTCCCCACTGATTTCAAAGAATTTTCATTTGGGTATTTCATACCTGATCCCACAGGCTTCTCTTTGAACACATCTCTTCTTATAGTTGGGACCATTCTCTGTTTCCCTTTTCGTGCTACCCCCCAACCCCCCTGAAGGGGGGCTTTAGTCAGCTGTATTGCAACTATTTATGAAGTGTATCTAATGATATTATCAGCCTTCATTAGCTTTAGACCCGAAAACAGTAATTAATCAACACATATATTTCCCCCAAACTATTATATTACACATTATGAGTTCTTTAACCCCCCTTTAGGGGGGCAGGGGGGTGAAAAGGGGCATAAGGGGGATCTGGGGGTGAAAAGGGGCATCAGACGGGCATGGGAGTGGGTATACAAGAACGAGAGTGAGAGCGATGTGCAAAAAGAGTTTTTCATTCAATTCGTTAATTATTACCGTCTAAATATCACTTATCATTAATTTTTTTTGCCCTTTTGCTTTTATATTAAAACTTTGTGCCTATATTTGCCTTATAAATTAAAACCAAAACGGGTTTATGATAAGTGAACAGACGAGTACTAAGGTGGAGGCCTGCAGGGATATGCTGAGGACGGAAGAGGCGATTTTCTTCATTAAGGATTATTTCGGAAGGAAGCTGGCTGCCGCTCTCAATCTTGTAAATGTTTCTGCACCTGTTGCCGTTCTTGACGGTACAGGCATTAACGATGACCTTAATGGCATTGAAAAACCCGTTAGTTTTCCCGTGAAAGGAATCACGGATCATAAAGCCGTGATTGTCCAGTCACTGGCAAAATGGAAGCGCATACGGCTCAAGGAATACAATATTGAACCCGGAAAAGGACTCCTTACAGATATGCGTGCCATACGGCCTTCCGAGGAGCTGAGCCCTATTCATTCTGTTTATGTTGATCAGTGGGACTGGGAAAAGCGAATCACCCCTTCCCAGAGAAATATAAAGTACCTAAAACAGGCAGTAAGGGCAATCTACCAGGCCCTGAGGGACACGGAAATGGCTCTTTTCGAGTTGCATCCGGAGTTTGTCCCCGTTCTTCCTGAAAACATCTACTTCATTCATGCAGAGGAGCTTCTCAGGGAGTTCCCCGATCTGACTCCAAAGCAGCGCGAAACGGAAATCGCAAGGATCTTCGGAGCTGTCTTCATAATAGGAATCGGCGCCGCCCTCAGTAATGGTGAACCTCACGACGGAAGAGCTCCCGATTATGATGACTGGAGCTCGCCAAACGAAGATGGCTACAAAGGTCTTAACGGTGATATTGTAGTATGGAACCCTGTAATTGAACGACCTTTTGAGCTTTCTTCAATGGGAATCAGGGTGAACGAGGAAGCAATGGAACGGCAGCTCCTCATACAGGGTTGCACCGAACGAAGGAACCTCCTTTTCCATAGCATGCTGCTGAACCACGAGCTTCCCCTGAGCATCGGCGGAGGTGTCGGTCAGTCGAGGGTCTGCATGTTCCTGCTGAGAAAAAAACACATCGGAGAGGTACAGTCAAGCATCTGGCCGGAGGCGGTGAGGAATAATGGCGGAAGTTTGAGGCTGTTGTGAGGCGTGAGGCTTGAGGTGTGAGGTGTGAGGAAGAAGAGGGGGAGAAAGGGAGAAGAGGGGGAGAAAGGGAGAAGAGGAGAAGGGGAGAAGAGGAGAAGAGGAGAAGGGGAGAAGAGGAGAAGGGGAGAAGGGGAGAAAAGGCGACGAAGCGACTGAGGGACGAAGTGACTAAGAGACGTTTCTTAACTCCGTGGTTAAGAAAAAATTCACGAATTTTTATCGTAAAACGATATGCTGATTATTGTTAATCGACATAAATTTTACCCAAAACGATATGTTTTTTCAATTCTTCAGCACCCGTATCTAATCCTTGCCAGTAAACTTTTCATCATTTTTCCTGTTTTTTTAAATTCCTCTTTTTTAGGAATTTAATCCGCCACCTTTAAGTTTCTGCCAATAAAACTGCTTGATTTATACCTGTTTCCCGCTGATTTTGACTATCTTTACGTATAGCGGCTTTTCTGAAGCCCCTGCACTGCTTGTAAATCCTTTAAATATGTGAAGATGGAGAATGAGGAAAAGATTTTTTACACACCAAGACGATACAATACTATAGAACTGTGGAAAGATGTTACCGAACAGCAATGGAATGATCCGGCATGGCAGCTTAGAAATTCGATCCGCAATGTTGAAGCTCTAAAAAAAGTAATTAAGCTTAACAATTACCAGGAGGAGGAGATCGCCAGAACTCTTTCTGAACTTAAGAAGCAGGGCAAGGAACCAATGAGAATCACTCCCTATTATGCCTCACTGATGCAGGAAGATCCTTTCCACCCCGAAATGGCACTGGGCGAAAAACCGTATAAAAGACTCGATCCGGTCTTCTGGCAGAGCGTGCCTACTCCGGCAAACCTGCTGTTTCCCGACACCGGCCTCGAAGCTGCCATGAGTGAAGGCTCCAGAAGCTTCGGTGCAGCATACCAGAGATATCCCAACAGGGTGGCCCTCTTCGTTGCGGAGAACACAAGCTGCGCTTCCTATTGCGTTCATTGCCAGAGAGCCAAATCGCTCGACTCATCGGTCGATGTCAACCTGAAAGAGGTTCAGAAAGGCTTGTTCTACATCGGATACAACAGGAACATCAACGAAGTGCTGGTAACCGGCGGCGATGCCCTGATGATAAGCAGAAAAAGACTTAGCTATGTACTGGAAGAACTCAGCAAAATAGACCATCTCAGGGTAATCCGGATTGCCACCCGGGTGCCGGTTGTAATGCCGATGGGTATTACCGACGAACTGCTCGATCTGATAAACAAGTCAGCAAACAGGTTCACCAGAGGTCCTGAAAAATACGTCTATTTCATGACCCATATCAATCACTACCAGGAGATAACTACTGACCTGGCAGCTGCAGTAAAAAGGATCCGTAACCATGGATTCACGATAAGAAACCAGACGGTCCTGCTAAACCATGTCAACGATTTTTACAAGTCGCTTGCAGAAACATTCCGAAGGATGTTCTGGATAGGCGTTCATCCCTATTACCTCCTTCAGTGCCACAAGGAAAAGGGAATTGTCCACTTCATCACTCCAATCCAGGTCGGAAAGATTTATATGAAACATCTACAGGGATGGATGTCCGGCGTCACCGTTCCAAGATACGC
>CAYQRF010000102.1:0-5288 GCA_964419775.1 uncultured Rikenellaceae bacterium | reverse complement strand
TTGCACAAAGGGTTCAACGAGCATTATCCCTGTTTTGCTGTATGGAAAGGAGTATCCGGCCGAAAGGTTTGCAAGGCCGAAAAAGTCGGCACGGCTGAATGAATCATATTCCTTTTCAACTTCAACCGTCGAAAACATTGTTGCTGCAGTATACTGGCCGGTTGAAGTGTTTAATTCCATCTTTGTGTAAGTGTTGACAACATCGGCTTCCAGTTGCTGGCTTATATAGAAAAGGGAAGAGGTTCCCGCAGAAACAAATAAGCCGGAGCGTTTTCTTTCAAACAGGGTGACAACAAGATTCATCGGCAGTTCAACGGCCATCATGCTTAAACGGCCTTCATATGAGTATGGGATGCCATTGGTCCCGTCATAAAGCGGAATGTTGTAGGATATGCCTGCCGGACGGCCGCCGTTCTCCAGACCGAAGGACTGCATGGCAAGGGCAAGGCCCGGACGGACCGATAACCTATTTGTGATCTTCTGACTGAGATAAAAGCCCATGGACATTCCGGAAGCCGGTGACGATTCTTCTCCTGCCCTGGCCATTGATCCAGACAAGCCCGCCAGGAATCTCATCCCCCGGGAACTCTTTTCAGGATCCGGCGATTCATCAGAAGCTTCAACAGTTTCAGAATCAGATATTCCGGATCTGCTGTATCCGGGTCTTATTTCTTCTGGCGCTGAACTGGTATAAAATTCACTTAATGGAATGGTTGCTGACGAAACCGGCAGGATATCCGGATTAGCGGACCTGTTTTCAACCTTTTCCTGAATTTTGTCGCCTTCATTGCTGGTCTGATCAGGCTTAAGGAATGGTTCACCGAAGGCAATTGCCGGCTGATTATCTGGTGCTGTTTTTTCGATCCTGCCTGTCGTGGCTGCAGGTTTGGGATCACTTTCAGTAACCGGGGTAACCTGTTCTTCATTCCTGCCGGCTGCTGATTCAACAGATGAAATGATTTCCCCTGTTTGCTGCCTTACCGATAAACGGTATGCAATAGTTGCCCCGAGGCCGATTATCAGCAAAACTGATGCTGCCCTTGCCCACAGAGGGAAGATGACCGCTCGTCGGCGCCTGCCTTTCTGCATGGCCACGAACGAATCCCATCCCTCGTCGGCAAGGTGATCAGAATTGTAATTGCTGAATGCCTTCTTTACATTTTCCCTGAGTCTGTCGTCAAAGTTATTCATGGCTCCTTTTTTCAGGGTTAAAATTCCTTTTGTACAGTTCCCGCAGCAATTTCTTTGCCCGGGAAAGATTCGTCCTTGAGGCCGAATGGCTTATATCAAGCATTTGGGCTATCTCATCATGCGAATAGCCTTCGATCTCGTAAAGGTTGAAGATCATCCTGTAATTCTCAGGCAGGCAGCTGAAAAGCGACAGAATGTCTTTTGCTGACAGTTCGGCCTGAACAGGAGGATCTTCCATCTCTTCGGCAGACTCATGATCAATTAACTGATGAAGTGTTGAACGCCTTGAGTTCTTCCTGTAATTATCCACGGAGGAATTTATAAGGATCCTGCCGTACCATGCCCTGAAGGGTTTTGAACCGTCAAATTCCGATATGTTTTCAAGTACCTTCATAAAGCTGTCATTAACAATCTCCATCGCTTCGTTCTGGTCCTTCGTATATCTGACGCATATTGACATGGCGAAGGAGAAAAAGCGCTTGTAGAGAAGCTCCTGTGCGCGGAGATCCCCATCTGAAGACCGCCTGACAAGATCCATGTCTGACAAAGCCTGTTCATCTTCTTTTCTCCTTCCCATTTCCACCATCCGGATTAAGTCCCGTCAAAATAACTTAATTCGGATGATTTTCTGACTGGTTTATTCATAATTCTGCTTTACCGGAATACAAAGCCGAACTGCACCTCAAACCGGTTAAAGCGGGTAATAATCTCATTCATAACCTGTACCGACGGATTCTGATCGTATTTGTATGTGATCTTCTGATAACGGTAACCCACGCCGATATTCACGGCATTACGCCTCCAGGAGGCGAGTTCGATGCCTGCTCCTGCATTGAACATCGGTCCTCCCCTCGATTCGGGGAAGTCATAATAATAATATTGCCCGTCATCAAGTTTCCCGAAAGTGAATGACCAGCCGCTCTTTATCCATGCGAAGGGCGACATCCGCGTATTGAGAGGCTGATACCTGAGGTCGGCATATAGAGGCATCACTGCCACATCAAGCTCTTCATACCCGGTTCCGATTCCTGTACTCAATCCATTCCTGAAGGTATAACCGTTTGAAAAGTGGAAACTCATGCTGCCAATCTTTTCTTCGTCATTGCGGCCGGTCAGCGATGATGCTGAAAGCCTTATCGAGTAGCCATGCCTGTCAATGACTGGTCTTTCAATTCTCAGAGCAGGCGAGCTCAGTGAGATGTCTGATTTCTTTAGGGTAATCACTCCGGGGGAGGTAATCCTCATCTTCAGGGAATCCTGATCAGCAGCCAGTATGATACCTGTCAGACGCGAACCGCCGTTAAGCACCACGGTCTGTTTTCTGCTATTCTGAGCAGATAGTGAGACAGTTAAAGCAATGGTTAAAATAACCGCTGTAATTCTTTCATGTTTCATTTTTTATTCTTCATCGCCTGTTATGGGAATCTGACTCAGCTCCACAATGTTCTGAGGATCGGAATAATCATACTGGTATATTCCTTCCTCTCCGACAAGCATAAGCGTGCCATCCATCGGTATGACATCATAGGTGAAGAAACCGGGATAATGAGCGATTTTCCTGTTTATGATGTCAAGAGGGTCCGACTTGTCGTAGACTTTCAGCCCGGCCGTACCGTCGCAGATAAAAAGGAGATCGCCGTCAATGCCGAGTCCGTGCGGGTTGTACATTGGATATGACTTTACCAGGTAAGGACTTGTGATTGAGGAAATATCAATGACTTCCAGCAGGTTCTGACCGTTTGCGCACCTGGTGCCGGTACGAAGCGTAACATATGCATAGTTTTCATCGGCAACAACCGGATCGCAGGCGGTAAAATGGTCGTAATGCGATATAAGTCCGGGCCTGGTTGCATCCGTGACATCATAGATCAGCAAGCCGGTGGTTGTCCCGACAAACAGTTTCTCCCCGAGTAAAAAAAGTGTTTCCATATTGCGGGAAACATTGATACTGTCGACGATACTCATGTCCTCAGCTTCCGCCACATCAACCGTCTTCATCATCCAGGGATGTGCAATAAGGTACAGATAGTTATCATTCAGCATGAATCTTGCCATTGAGCCTGCAGTTCCGGCTCCGGCCGACCATTTTGCCCCGCCGTCGAAAGATGATGCCAGAAACATCATTTCACCCCTGTACAGATGTCCATTCCAGCTGCTGCCGGGTTCGCGTTCCTCGGTGACCGTTCTTACTTCCCAGTCGACTATCACGCCCTGTGCCTTGTCTACCATGGCATACGGGTACCAGCCGTCACCTTCAGGAACAACCTCGGGAAACACGTTCTCGATCCTGCCAATTTCAACCGGATCTTCAATATCGCTTATGTCGATCGCAACCAGATCTATATAGCTGTCGGCAAAAAGAATGTTTCCCCTGATAGCCATATCAACATTTCCCATTATTTCGTAGAATGCCTTTTTTACGGGATTGGCAGGGTCGGAGTTGTCGATTACATGGATCCCTTTGCCCACTTCGTTGACAAAGAGATAATTATCCTTGAAATAGATTTTTCCCGGCCGGGAAATTTCGACCGGATCACTCTTTGCGAAGCTGGTCCGGAATTCATTGAACGACAGGTATACAGGCACGTTTGCCTCGTATGTGATCCGTTCCACGGTCTTGTCCGAGCACGATGACATAAATGCTGTCAGGATCAGAACCGTTAGCGAAAATCTGACTGATGTTTTCATGATTGGTTTAGTTATTTGTGGTTTGATATTATTAGAATGTTATGTTGCCGGCTTTGCCCGCCAAAGCTTTTAGCGGAGGCGGGTTGCTGCCTTAGTTGTTCGAGGTTCAAAGTTCAAGGTTCAAGGTTCAACAGTTTACCGAATACCGTCCCGATAGCTATCGGGAACCGAATACCGAATACCTGCCAGCTGAATCCTGCCAACTGCTACTTTTTTAGTCCTGTTCCGGATTAATCACCTGCCCGATGAACAGCAGAGTGTTTGTCGTGCGTTCACGTATGGCAAAGATGAAGGATTTGTCGATGATGAACTGGTATGGCTGGGGATCGCCTGCACTTGTTGTGTTTATTCCTATCGTGGTAACTGCTGCAGCTTCCGTTCCCTCCTCATCAACCTCGACAAAAGTGTTCTGCTTTACGAAGCTGACAAATATTTGTATGTCTGAGATTCCTGAAAGATCTGCCCCGAATTCGCTGAAGGCATCAACCATACCCATGCTGATCAGCTGGTCATTAAGGAATTTCTCGTAGGAAAACTTGAATTTTGGCATAGTTACAATTGTTTTGCCGAATTCAGAATGAGCATCGAGGTCGGAGGTAAGCTGATCCCAGGCCTGGTATGTAAATGAAGGATAAAAGGCACTCAGGGTTTCGTCAGGTACCATCACCACCATTGTGAAGTTGGTCTGGCCGTAGGGCATTTCAATTGCCCTGAAGCCATTGCCGTAAGCAACCTTCGAACCCACCTCACCTTTCATTGTGGTGACATCGGTAGTGCTGCCTCCGTCAGGATGGAAAGGAAGCTCATCAGTCAGAGACTTGTCAAACTGGTAGCTCCAGTCGCCGTTGAAATAGAGGGCATTCATAAGGAACATTACTGCGTCCCCTGAAATCTCACTTAACACTTCAGGTATTTTTCCGTTGGTATTGTCACTGGCCCACTTATTGATCGTGGTGAGGGCAGAAGGGGCTGCAAAATCTAGTCCCTTGACGGTTGCCTTGTAATCATCGCTCATGGTGGCAAGGAACGGCGGCTTGACATTGAATCCGTTGCGGTAAAAGATCGCGTTTGCAAGGGCGAGCTGTACTTTAGGGTCGATTGTGAGCAACTGTCCTACAAGACTCTGGTAAGCCTCATTGATTTCAGAAATCGTCATCCCGGAAGGATATTTAAGTGTACCCTGCAACTGGGAGTAGGTATCCCCGCCGCAGCCGTTAAGAAGCATGGTAAGGGCCGTGCTTGCACTGAGGGGCGAAAGCATCAGATTCTTGTTTTCTGATTCAGTCACCTTCGTGAAAAGTTCTATACCGAGCTCATTGCTGCTCTGAATGGCAACGGGTGCTGCAGCAGAGAGATTAATGTTTTTTGGTGTCAGGTCGGGTTCTTCATCGTTTCCCTTTGAACAGGAG
>CAYQRF010000101.1:0-5338 GCA_964419775.1 uncultured Rikenellaceae bacterium | reverse complement strand
TTCCCGGGGCAGGAAAGAGTACATTCATCGAAACCTTCGGCCTTTATGCCGTTTCCCGGGGACGAAAGGTTGCGGTTCTGGCGATCGATCCCAGCAGTCAGCATTCAAAAGGCAGTATACTCGGCGACAAGACCAGGATGGAAAGGCTTGCCACCTGTCAGGATGCCTTTATCAGGCCGTCACCTTCAGCAGGGACGCTCGGCGGGGTTGCAAGAAAAACCAGGGAGACAATAATCCTTTGCGAGGCAGCAGGTTTTGACACGATAATAGTTGAAACTGTTGGGGTCGGTCAGTCCGAAACCGCCGTGCGTTCGATGGTCGACTTTTTTCTTCTGCTGATGCTAACCGGGGCAGGGGATGAGATACAGGGCATGAAAAGGGGAATAATGGAAATGGCCGATGCAATTGCAATAAACAAGGCAGATGGCCCGAACCGTCTGCCGGCTGAAAAATCAAGGATTATGTTTCAGAATGCACTGTCGCTCTTCCCGGCCGGACAGTCGGGCTGGAAACCGCTGGCGCTTACATGCTCGGCCCTGGAGGGTACGGGTATAAAGGAAATCTGGGACCTGATCACGAATTATGTCGGCTTTACTGTAAGGACGGGACAATTTGAAGAACTGCGGAGGAAGCAATCGGTGATAAGAATGCATGATGCAATAGTTGACAGCCTGAGCTCCTCCTTTTACAGCGACGAAAGGGTGAAATCGATGATTCCCGTTATTGAAGAAGAACTCGGCTCAGGAACGATCACCTCCTGGCAGGCAGCGGAGCGCCTGCTTGACAAATATTTTAAAAAATAAGCGGGATTCACAATTATATATATCTTTGCGCGAGTTCATAATATTGTAAACAAAGGATTTAAAACAAATTCAAAACTCCTGCAAATGAAGAAATTTTTCAGTTTTTTAGCGATAGCAGCCGTAGTGGCAGCATGTTCATCCGGACCGCATTACGAAATCAGCGGCAATATTGAAGGAGCCGACAGTGTATTATTCCTGCTTCAGAAAAGGGATGCAGGCACCATGGTTACAATCGATTCGGCAATGGCTTACAAGGGATCCTTCAAGATGAAGGGCGGCCCTGTGGGTAAGCCCGAGATGGTTCTCCTGGCTGTTAAGGACTCCAGGATGAGAACCCAGTTCTATCTTGAAAATGCTGATATCACAATCACCGGAAAACTTGACTCCCTTTATGGAGCAACTATTACCGGATCAAAGACTCACGATGAATACTCCGGTCTTGTTAATTCAATCAATGCCTTAAACGATAAGTATACAGAGGTTTACAATCAGTACCAGATAGCGGCTCAGGAAGGCGATACTGCCTTGGCTGCACAGCTTGAAAAACAGATTGAAGCAGGTCAGCTTGAGATGACACAGATGCAGAAGGACTTCGTGAAGAATAACCCTGCCTCTTTTGCTGCACCGCAGATACTTGCCGGACTGACATATGAAATGAGCGGAACTGAGATTGAATCTCTCATTAATGCAATGGATACAGCGGTTGCCAGCACTTCCCTTGTAATGGAACTTAAGGAGAGGGCTTTAAAGATGAAAACTGTTGAGCAGGGCCAGAAGGCTCCCGACTTTACCCTTAACGATCCCGAAGGCAATCCTGTAAGCCTGTATTCAAAAGTAGGGACAAAGCTTCTTCTCGTTGATTTCTGGGCTGCCTGGTGCGGTCCCTGCCGTCAGGAGAATCCGAATGTAGTGAGGGTATACCAGGAATTCAACAAAAAAGGTTTTGATGTTTTCGGAGTATCGCTCGACCGTACAAAGGACGACTGGGTAAAGGCAATTGCAGATGATAAACTTACCTGGACTCACGTGTCAGACCTTCAGTACTGGAACAGTGCTGCCGCAAAGTTATATGCAGTAAATGCCATCCCTGCAAACTTCCTGCTCGATGAGAACGGTATTATTATCGGAAGGAACCTGAGGGAACAGGCACTTTATGACAAGGTAAAGGAATTACTGGGGAATTAATACTATTCCCCTTCATTGAATTCTTCCCCGGGCTTTTTCTCCTCGAGAATAAAACCGGTGCCCCTTACTGTGCGGATATCAATATTTTTATCCTCTGAGATGTATTTTCTGAGCCTCGAGATGAACACATCCATGCTTCTTCCGAGGAAGTAGTCGTCCTCACCCCAGATTTCAGTAAGGATATCCTCTCTTGCAAGTATCTTGTTCTTGTTGATTATAAAGTATTTCAGAAGCTGGGCCTCCTTGAGGGTCAGCTTCTCTTTTGTCCTGCCGGATACCAGTTCCAGAGTATTGAATTTAAGGACGGTTTCAGAGATTTTGAATTCATCGTTGCTCGATGCATAGGCCCTTTTAAGGATATTGTTGATCCTCAGTATCAGAACTTCAGGGTCGAAAGGTTTTGTGATGTAATCATCGGCGCCTATTTTGAGTCCCCTTACTATATCCTCCTTCAGGCTCTTTGCTGTAAGAAAGATAATTGGTATCTCAGGTCTTGCTTCCTTGATCTTTTCCCCGAGGGTGAATCCGTCCATCTCAGGCATCATCACGTCAAGGACACACAGGTCGGGTTTTTCTTTTTCGAACAGCTCCCACGCTTCCTTGCCGTCGCGGGCCAGGGTTACATCATATCCGCTTATTGAAATATACTGCGAAAGGATATTCCCGAAATCCCTGTCGTCTTCTGCCATTAGAACCTTCATAGCGTGCATTTTTCTTTAGTATGGTATTGTTACTGTAAATATACTGCCTTTTCCCGGTTTACTGCTAAGGGTAACATCTCCATCATGGGCTTCCGCGATTTTCCTCACGTAATAGAGGCCGAGCCCCAGACCCTTGTATTTATGAATGTTTCCTGACGAAGCCCTGTAGAACTTGTCAAAAACATGCTTTTGATCGATTTTGTTTATCCCGATCCCGTTATCGGCCACTTTCACAAAGACCTTGTTATCCTGGGTAAAGCCTTCAATTTCTATAACCGGATCAGTATCGCAGTATTTCACTGCATTTGAAAGCAGATTATTTATCATGGTGGTGAAATAAACTGTATCGAGTTCCACTTCCAGGTCGCCGAAATCATATTTCCGTGCAATGGATGCCCCGTTTCCGCCTCCCGATTTGAAGCTGTCGATAATGTCATTCAGAAAGCCCTGGAACCTGACCTTTTTCTTGTCGAGCTGGAACTGGGTTCGTTCCCACATGCTTATTTCAAGTATCATGTTGATGAGCTGGTTGAGATGAACGCTCTGCTTGCCGATCATTTTAGCCGTTTCGAGAATTTTCTCATCGTTTGACCTGATGACCGGCATCTCGAGTGTACGGCCTGCCACAGTGATTGTTGACAGCGGTGTTTTCAGCTCATGAGTCATGTTGTTGATGAAGTCGGTTTTCAGGTTCGAAAGCCGTTTCTCCTCCATCAGGTTCTTGTAAGTTATAATGAAAAGACTCACAACCAGTAATATGCTGAAGAGGCTCAGTGCAAGTGAGGCGGCGATTTCCCTTAGAATTATCTTGTACTTATCAGAGAAGTCGATAAGGTATTCAAAATCAAGCCTGTAGAAGTTGTATTCGTTGCCATATCTTTTTACCAGTATTTCCCTGGTCACAACCGGTCTTCTCATATCGGGAGGAGGTCCGTTCCTCCGCGTGGTGTCAGACCTTGCAAGCATCCTGCTGGCAAATTCCTCGCTCAGGTAAACCGGGATCCTTCGGTCGTAGTCGACCAGTTCAAACCGGTTGATCACTATCTTGCTTTTGAAGTCCTTGTCTATACCCCTGAGCTCAAAGTAACGGGAAAGAAACATCGAGAGATCCTGCTCCTTGTTCAGGACGAAGGAAACGTATTCAAAAAGCTCCTTTTTTTCTGAAGCGGACAGAGTATCGGTTTTCTTCTCAGCCATGGTCTTCAGCACCATTTCCGATTTGCTGCTTATTATCAGGCGGGCAGTATCAAATCCGTCGGTGGACCACTGTCTGGAAAGCAGTTCCATGGCATCCTGGGAAAGGAGTTTGTAACGCAGATTGAACATCTCATCCTTCTGCCTCCAGACACCTCTTATTATTATTATCTGAGAAGCAATAAGGATTATTATAGAAAAAATACCGAGCAGGAGGATTGTATTTCTTTTCTTCATATTTTTCCGGTTGTCCTCTCAAAAGTATTGAAAATATTCAGATATCCGTTTTGACCATCCAACATTAACCGTGCGTTAACCCTGTGTTAACATGGCAACAGGGAATAAGGCACTATATTTGATTTGTAATCAGAAAAACAGGGTAGTCATGAAAGCAATAAGATTAATAAGCGGTGGACTGATGATCATCTCCCTCCTTGCGTTCTCAGGGCAGGTTTCGGCGCAGAACAAAAGCAAGGAAGAAAAGGAGAAGGAGTTAAAGATGGCGGAGGAGATTGATGCCCAGAAGAAAGCCATTTCCGAGCAGAAGAGGAAGCAGGAAGAAATGGACAAGGTCGCAAAGGAAGCAAGGCAGGAGGTCGACAAGGCCATGAAGGAAGCCCGTGAAAAGCTTGAAGAAGCAGGCATCTACAATGAAATGTCAAAGGACTTCAGGAACTGGAGTGACAATCCTGCTTTCAAATGGCAGCAATTTGAAGGCGGCAGGTATATGATGACTCCCAGGATGGACCCATTCACATGGCAGCATTCCGGAAGCGACAGTGAACGGACCGACTGGGAATACTCAAGGTCGGTTAAGGGCAGTTCATTCTCAGGTACATATGCCATGGATGTCAGGCTTCCCAGCACAGTGGTGATGTCAGTGAACGGTGAATGCAAGGAGGGCGAGATAAAGATCAAGATCATCATGCCCGATGGTAAGGTTTATTCAGATATAATGATAGACGGGTTTGGTAATCTCAATTGGAGGAAGTCATTTTCGGTGTCCGGTGAGGAAAACACGGAAAAGGCAGGAGAGTGGAAGTTCCAGATCGATGCCTCAAAGGCAACTGGTTTCTTCAGGATATCCTTCCGGGCATATTAGGTTCATTCCTTTTGTTTAGAAGGCCGGCATGGGGTGCCGGCCTTTTTTTGTGTTTATTCTGAAGAAGCCGAGGCTCTTCCTCCCTTTACGCTTTCAATACTTACCGTATACTTATTACCTCCCTTTACAATCCATTTCACATTCACGTGTGAATATCCGGGGATATTTTCAATTTCGAGCCTTTGCGGGTTTCTTTTCTGTTCCTGACCCAGGTTTCTGTCCTTGTCTGTTACTATCACTCCTGCAATTACAGATCCTCCTTCAAGGTGCACATAATCGGGAGGATCAATTTTATATTTCAGATTATTCCCTGAATGGGTAGGCATCATCTGGCTGTTTACAACTGTTGCGCT
>CAYQRF010000100.1:0-5512 GCA_964419775.1 uncultured Rikenellaceae bacterium | reverse complement strand
GTCCGGAAACCACTTCCGGATACCAGCCGGTTTGCTGTGCAAAACCCCTCTGATGGAAGCTCTCTTTAAAAAATCAGCTACACCGGCTGAATTTTCAGGCTATCTGACCAGGATACTTGAACTGGTCTCTATGGGAGGGGCCGGGGACGATAAGGAGGATCCTGACAGCCTTATGCAGCGGAAACTCAGGAACGAATTCCTTCATTCGGTACTGAAGACTATAAGGCGCCTTGAACCTGTTGCAGATTCCAGGGATGTGGTGTTCAGGATTGATACCTATATAAGGATTCTCGACAAGATTCTGAGGAACCAGTCAGTTCCGTTCACCGGCGAACCATTGTCGGGAATCCAGATAATGGGATTTCTCGAGACCAGGGCGCTTGATTTCAGGAACATAATAATGCTTTCAGTGAACGAAGGATCGCTGCCATCAGTTAGTACCGGGTCGTCATTCATTCCATACAGCATAAGGGAAGCATTCGGGCTCCCTGTAATAAACCACCAGGAATCGCTTTATGCATACCACTTTTTCAGACTCCTTCATCGTGCTGAAAATGTTACTTTCGTATACAACTCAGATTCGTCAGGTATGCGAACCGGTGAAATGAGCCGCTTTCTTACCCAGATGAAATACTCACGCCTGATCAATCCAGAAACGGTTACCCTTAACTTTGACATAAGGACGAGCTCCCCTGAAAATTCAGAGATTGAAAAGACTGACATGCACCGGGAGAGACTGCTGAAGCTTTATTCCGGCGAACAGGCCAGGTCGATGCTTTCTCCGACCGCCATAAACACCTGGCTTAACTGCAGGATGAGATTTTACTACAGGTACGTCAGCGGACTCAGGGAGCCGGATCAGATATCTCCTGAGATCGATCATGCTGTCTTTGGACAGGTTCTTCACAGTATAATGAAGGAAATCTATACTGTTGCCCCCGGAAAGGATATCACTGCGGACTATATTGATTCCCTTTCAGGAAACACCGCTTTTCTTAACGGTCTTATTGATCAGACTGTTGACTCTATCTATGGTCACGACCACAGGCGCCCGGAGAGCGGTAATGATATTATCATCAAGGATATACTCCTTGCCTACCTGAGAAGGATCCTTGCGGCCGACAGGTATATTTCACCGTTTGCGATTGTCGGCACAGAAAAGGAGTATCGTTTCATTTTGCCTCTTGGAAGTGAAGGTACGGAGCTGAGAATAAGGACAGGAGGAAGTATTGACAGGATCGACAGGGTGGGGGGAAGGCTCAGAATTGTGGATTACAAGACCGGAGCGGTTGCCTTGAGGATTAGCTCGCTGGATGATCTGTTCACCGATGACAGGAAGAAGGAATTTGACGGATGGCTTCAGACTTTGCTTTATTGTGAAGCCTGGCTGTCGAATAACCCGGCTGAGGCGGTAAGACCATCCATCTACAGGGTGAAGGAATTGAAACAGGCCAAAGCTGATGACGCTTTGAAAATAAAGGAGGACCTTAGCAGCGAATGGATTCTTGAGGACTACCGGACCGTGCGGGAAGCCTTCATGGCCGGAATTACCGGTGTGGTTGCTTCAATATTCAGTTCCGGGGAGCCTTTCAGGATGACGAAATCTCTTTCCAAATGCAATTACTGTCCCTACCGGGGATTATGCAGGAGATAAAAGAACAGATCTGAGATTATTTCAGCTCCCTTTGGAGTTTAGCCAAACAGGTGTTTCATTATGCCGTGCACAAAGCAAATACCACGCGCAGGGGTCAATACCCTTGTCAGCGTCCCTCCGGTGTATATAAACGGCCCGTAATAGAGTGTCGCGGTGGTCGCTGAGGCAATTACCGAAGTCTTGCCCCATTTGTAACCAAGTGCATCACAGCTATAATCAACCTTGTTGGCAGCATCCTTGTAATACTGCTTCGGAAAATCAATCTCATCGAACCAGCTGATGGAGCCTATTCCCATTAAACCGTCACTTGTCACGTTCCCGTTGTTATCGTATGTAAAACTGCCGCTTCGTCCGCTTACTCCGTTATAGGTCCCGCTTACCGATAATAGCTGATTCCTCGTGTACCGCCCGAATACGTTTAAGCCAGATTCTCCCGGTCGATGCCAGAACCGCTCTCGCAGTTTCAGAAAGTCTCTTTGCTTTTGAACGACAGGAAAGCTGTTGTGAAGGAACTCCTGGAAGCGTTTCTACTTAAAAGCGACCTGCAGCAAAAATTTGCGAGATAATCTTCATATTCTCTATGCAAGAGATTGAACCTACAATACTCCCCCTGGTTCAGGCGCTAAATTCTACCGGACTGGTCAGTACATTTTCAAGCTGCGAAGGTCATTTTGATAAGTTTAACAGATTCACTGATCATAACAAGGCTGATGTAAGATTTGATCCTGAGAACAATGTCTCAGATTATGACATTTAGAAGTTTATTTCTTACATTATTACCCGCTTTAGCAATTTGCATAGTTTTTCACCGGTAATAGCAACTGCTCATAAATTGTATGCTCCAATCGCTCCGGATGATAACCAAGAAATTGACTTTATTTATGTATTCCAGCTAATCCCCTTTGATCAGGGAGACCCTCCATATAAAAAAAGAAGATACATCGATAAAGCAATTCTGGATGCGGCAGCGATTGTAAAAGAATATCACCCTGCTTGAGCACGATATAGAAAAAGAAACCCGGCGATGAACCGGGTTTATGATTCCTTGATCAAATTAAGATCCTCAATAAGGATTAAAAAAAAGGATCAAAATATATTACTTTGGAGTCGACTTTCCCTGCTGTCTTTGTGAACTCCATAAAATAAACATCTCTATTAATTAAATTCTCATCATAAAATCTTTGAAATACTGTGTCACTGTCAAATACACAATTTTGAGGTTCAATAAACTTCTCCAGTTTAGTAGTCACAATAACAGCACGTTGATTTACAATATCATAAAAGTAGTAGGGTATCTCTCTAAGCACCGTCGTAATTTGTTGTTCTGTGAAAGCCATTCCAACGTAATACTTCACGCTGTCATTGAAATTTCTTACATTAACTAAGTATATTCCCTTCCCATCAAATGGGTATGATTTTATGTATTCTGTTAGAATGCCTTTGATACAAGTGTCTGTTATGTTGACCTTTACAAGGTTACCCGTTTCAGTTATATTTGCTTTATGAACACATGAAAAACATAAAATGCAAATAAATAATATGCTAATATTTAAAACTTGTTTCATCTTATTAGATTTTGGCCTTTAAGTAAATCAGAAGTACGTCCAACTACATTATTAACCTTTTGATTTGTATATTGAACTACATCTCTGGGGCCTATTAAATACATGTTAAAATTAACACCCCTGTCTTTATAACCTTGATAAAACCCAATATCTCCTGAGTAATATTTATTTCCATTAGGGTATTTCCATGCAGTCCCACTAAAAACATTTACGTTATCATTCATTCCCCCTGTAATAAATGGATGGTCATGAACAAAACTATTTACCGGGTAATCCTTCCCATTTAATGTAATTGAAAGAGAACTACCATTTGCCTTTTGTCCTAGATATACATCAGAACTGGAAGCTGTGTTCTTTTCGTACTGTCCTGAAACTATGCTTTTGCCTTCCGTCGGCTCAACAACAACACCACCTTGTGTTGTCCATGCTACATTCTCAATATTATTGATATTCATGTACATCCAGGCCATTTGTTTATCTGTAAAAAATACCCCATCGGTTGCTGGTGTAACAGCATCGATCAGATTAACATTGCTCTGTTTGTCATCTAACGTCCTGTTAAGAGCCATTTCATGAACACCGTTTATAAATTTCCCCATTTGGTCCTTTTTGACTGTTATGGTAGAATTGTTCCCGTCATTTGTAGTTAAAAGGCGTTTGCCTTCTTCATCTTCATAATTTGTTGCAGACCTACCATCGGGATCAATAAAGCGAATGGGGTTATTAAAACAATAGGCGAAGGTGGAGATAGAATGGTATTTTTCAGCTAATGGATCTATTGTTGTAAAGCGTCCGATCTGCGGATCATAAAACCTTGCCCCGTAATCATACCAGTCCAGATTTAATCCGTCCTGGAGTTCCTTGCCATTGTAGAAGTATTTATTTGAACTCGAACCAGTTGACAATGAACTCATTTCCATCCCATATGGATAATAATGCCGTTCCTGAATCGGTTCTGCCACATCCGAACTATTCTTGTGAATTACAACCCTTACATTTCCGAGATGATCTTTCAGATTATACTCATAATCCCAGCTACTTCCGTTTTTTACAGCCCTGCCTTCCGACGTTATAATGTATTTTAAAGAACGTGTTCCGCTAACAGTTTCATAAACAAAGGGGCCACAATAATCAGTTTTTGTTATAACACCATTGTTTTCTACCGTTTTACGAAGTTTTTCTCCATCAAATGTATAATAATAGTAAATATATCTGTTTTGTCCGTTCAGATTTATTGCCCGGGGTAAGTTAATTAAATTGTAATCTAAAGTAATTTGCTTATGTGGCTCCCCCGTAACATTTCCATTATTATCGTAATTAAATGAAAGAGTAGATGTGCTTCCGGGATAATCGACAGTATTTGCAATATCTCCCGAGTCATCTTTCAAGCCTGTTATTTTGTTTCCTGAGTATTGATATGTTAACTGATCGATATAACTGCCTGCAATGCTATAGCGGTTTAATGTTTTTATATTTCCGTTTTTATCGTAGGTATAATTGGCATCGAAACCGTTAGTTGCAATTCCGCTTTTGTAAAAATCGGCAGAACTCAATCGATTATTTCCATCATAAGAAAAGCGATAAAGCATGTTACTGTTAGCAACCGACCCCCAACCCATCCCTGAAATATTTCCGTTGTATTTTGCTGCCCCTCCTGTTGGGGCAGAATTATAATACAGTTTTAGTCCAAACTGATCGTTTTCAGAAAAAGTTGCCGGGCTGTTTATTTCAGTAAGCCACCCTCTGACATTGTACAAGTAGTCGTTACGTTGAAGAAAGGTACCTCCCGATACCGAATGCAGGTATTTATCCACCAGTTCGCCGGCTTCATTATAATTGCTGCCCGCCAAAAGTAGTTCGTTGCCGCCGTTTATCCGGTGTCTTTCTTTTATTATCCTTCCGCGGTGATCATAATCGTTGTACTGGTCGGTGTAAGTAGTTGTACCGTCGGCCGTATGACGGTAACGGGTTTGAATTACCTGACCGGTGAAATCATATTTATTCGTAGTATAATCTACTCCATTTAAATGATTATCCTGTACTTCCTGTACCACTCTTCCATACCTGTCATAATAAATTGTCTGTTCAAGCCAGTAATCCATTCCTGACTCATAATCAAGGGCTTTTGTTTTAATCCAGGTAAGCCTTCCTGTATTATTTATTGCCAGGGATATCCCCAGGCTTGCAATATCCGAACCATATGAAGGTTTCCCTGTGTAGTTATTATAATACAAATATTTAAGAATAACCCGACTACTAACTACTGACATATAATCCGGATTTGAATCTATAT
>CAYQRF010000099.1:0-5553 GCA_964419775.1 uncultured Rikenellaceae bacterium | reverse complement strand
GCGGTTCCTGTAAACCGCCCACCCCGACAATATTATCAATATGCTTGTGATCATTAATTACTTTATTCGTTTTGATTACTAAACAGACAAAAGCTGTTTTTGTTTTATTCCGACTTTATAAAAAATGTTAATCATTCCTCCAGGAGGCTGTTATGCATAATATACGAACAGGGAATGTTATGTCAGGCTGTTTTCCTGTACCTGTTGATGGCAAGAGTCGTGAAAACAACCGCGATTGCCGTAAGAGCGAAGATGTCTCCCCTGATATCACTCAGTGTCGATCCCTTGAGCATTATCATCCTGTTGATTCTCATAAGATAGGCAACAGGATTTGCCATGTCGATCTTCTGTGCCCATTCCGGCATGCTTTCGAGGGGTGTGAAGATGCCGCTCATCAGGATGAATATTATCATGAAGAAGAATGCCACAAACATAAACTGCTGCTGGGTTCCCGACATGGTGGATACAAAAAGCGCAAGCCCCAGGGCTGCAACCAGGAAGATGGCCGAGCAAAGAAACAACAGCATGATGCTTCCTTCGAACGGGATGTCAAACACAAGCTTTCCAACGCCAAGCCCGATAGCAAGGTCGATTAGCCCGATCACAAGGAAGGGAACCATTTTGGCAGTTACAAACTGATATTTTCTTACAGGTGTTACATTTATCTGCTCAATGGTGCCGGCCTCTTTTTCCTTTACCATGTTCAGGCCGGCAAGCACAAAACCTATTGCCGCAACAAGTATTCCGAGTATCCCGGGGAGCATGTAGTGCTTATAGTTGAGCATCTCATTATACCAGTAGCGGTGAGTGATTCCAATAGTCGTCATGGCATTGGCCGCTGAGGGATTGCCCGCTAAGGCAATATCCAGGTTATAATCGCGGATGACTCCCGACAGATAAGCCCACGACAACTGGGCCGTCATCGAATTGATGGCATTGACCGAAGCCATCACTTTCGCCGGCCTTCCGGTGCCAAGGTCTTTTCCGAAACCGGACGGGATCTGAAGGACTATGTTGGCCTTATCGCTGTACAGAAGTTCGTTGGCCTCTTTTTCGGATGAGGTCGACCGGAGTATCCTGAAAAATGGTGAGCCGTCCAGCTTGCTTATCAGCCCGCGCGATTCCGAAGTCATGTCGTTGTCGATAATGCACAGCCCTGCGGATTTTATCTCAAACGTGATTGCAGGAACCAGGATAAGCATCTGAATTATAGGGATCCCGAAGATGGCCTTCCCGATGAACTTGTCACGGAAGATCTGAAGGAACTCTTTCTTTATCAGGTAAAGTATTGTACGCATTATTCGGTTTATCGTTTGTCGTTTATCGTTTATCGTTTGTCGTTTGTCGTTTGTCGTTTATCGTTTATCGTTTATCGTTTATGGTTATTTCCGGAATAGCGGCTCTGCCCCCTGCTTACTGCAGCCTTATCCTGAATTTCTTTATTGCCAGCGCTATTAAGACAACAGTCATGAAAGCCAGGATCAGGGTTTCCTTCCATACATGTGCGAATCCCGCACCCTTGATCATAATATTCTTGATTATCACTATAAAATACCTCGGTGGCAGAATCGCGCTAATCCAGTTATATATCTCCGGCATGTTTTCGATAGGGAAAATGAATCCGGAAAGAAGCACGGTCGGCAGCATCATCCCGACAAGCGAAATGAAGATAGCCTGCTGCATTGTCTTCGACACTGCCGAAATGAGGATACCTATTGAAAGCGATAGCAGGATATAAAGCATGCTCTCCGCAAGCAGCAGGATCAGGCTGCCTTTGACGGGCATGCCGAAAACCAGCCTCGAAAGGACCAGTATTGTTACAACATTCACGAATGACAGGAAGAAATAGGGGGTCACTTTACCGAGTATTATCTGAAAAGGTTTGAGAGGCGACACAAGCAGCACCTCCATGGTCCCGAATTCCTTTTCCCTTGTCAGGGTGATTGATGTCATCAGGGCGCATATAAGTATCATTACCATTGTTATCACCCCCGGGACAAACATGAACTGGCTCTTGAGCGAAGGATTGTAAAACATCCTGACTTCGGGCATTATTACCGGAGCAGACAACTGCCCTGCCAGCATAAGCTCCTGGTTGAACCCGGATATAATAGCTGTTGCATAATTGGTTACAAGCGTGGCCATATTGGGTTCCGATCCGTCGGCAATAATGCTTACCCTGGCGTTTTTACCGGCTTCCAGATCCCTTCCGAAATCCTCACCGAAAACTATCACCGCTTTTACTTTACCGCTTCTGAGAGCTTTATCAATATCCTGATAGCCTGACAGATCGGCGGACTTTGTGAAAAACCCCGATGAGCATATCTTATCGGTTAGTTCAACTGTGACATCATCCTTTGAGAGATCCAGGAAGGCAAGGCTCGCGTTTTTAAGGTCGGTGCTCACCACATATCCGAAAAGGATTATCATCACGGCAGGAAGCCCGAACAATATTGTGAGCGTTCTTACATCCCTGAATATGTGGATGAACTCTTTTCTTACAAATCCTGAAAATCTCCTCATGCTTCTCTTTTGTTGTCAGCAGTTTCAGAATCCAGGCCGTGTTTCATGCCCGGCCTGGCTATTTTCACAAATACTTCCTCAACCGATTCTGCATCATAATGCTTCTTAAGCTCTGCCGGTGTGTCAATTGCCACAATCCTTCCCTCATTCATTATTGACACCCGGTCGCAGTATTCGGCTTCGTCCATGTAGTGGGTTGTTACAAAAACGGTGATTCCCCGTGAAGCTGTTTCATATATCATTTCCCAGAACTGCCGGCGTGTTATGGGATCGACTCCTCCTGTGGGTTCATCGAGGAAGACTATCCGGGGTTCATGAAATACAGCAACCGAAAAGGCAAGTTTCTGCTTTAATCCGAGCGGGAGGGAGGAGATCAGCCTGTCGCCGTACTCCCTGAAATTCAGCTTTTCGAGAAGCTGATTGGTCCTTTCCCTTATCAGAGCCTTGCCGAGGCCGTAGATGCCGCCGTAAAGCATGATGTTTTCCCTGATGGTCAGGTCATCATACAGCGAAAACTTCTGGCACATGTACCCTATGTTCTTTTTTATCTCCTCCGGCTGCCGTCGTGCATCGAAGCCTGCCACCATTACTTCGCCTGACGTTGGTTCCGACAGGCCCGTAAGTATCCTGATGGCAGTGGTCTTCCCGGCTCCGTTTGCCCCTAGAAAACCGAATATCTCACCTTCATACACCTCGAAGCTCAGGTTGTCGTTTGCAACGAAACTTCCGAACTTCTTAACAAGATTCCTTACTTTTATTACAGGATTGCGAGTCATGGTTTCCTTGTTTCATTTTTTCCCATCAGCTCCAGGAACCTGTCTTCGATCCCTGCTTCAGTTTCATCTATCACGGCATCGGTTATCCCGTTCTTCTCAAGGAACTCAAATATTGCCTTCCCGGGTTTTTCTTCCAGAAGAGTTACATGTATCGAATCGCCGAAAGGATAAACGCTCAGCGTTCCCGGGTACTCCCTGAGGGCAATCAGCAGCCTGTACTTGTCGCCGGACTTTGCACTGAACAGTTTCCGGGAGAATCCGTCCCTTATGTTCTGAGGCTTGTCGATCGTCATTATCTGCCCGGCCTGTATAAGCGCAACCCTGTCGCACCTGATTGCTTCGTCCATGTAGGGAGTCGAAACCAATATGGTGATGTCGTGCTGCCTCAGCTTCCTGAGCATCTCCCAGAATTCGGTACGCGAAACTGCATCAACACCGGTGGTAGGTTCGTCGAGAACAAGCAGGCGCGGCCTGTGGATCAGGGCACACGACAGGGCGAGCTTTTGTTTCATTCCGCCTGAAAGCTTTCCGGCAAGCCTTGTTTTGAATGGCTCGATATGGGAATAGATATCGCGGATAAGCTCATAGTTCTCTTCCATAGTAGTGCCGAATACCGATGCATAAAATTTCAGGTTCTCCTCTACTGTCAGATCGAGGTAGAGGCTGAAACGCCCAGGCATGTATCCGATGTTTTCACGTAACTTCTTATATCCCTTTGTGCTGTCGAGACCGAGGATTGTCATGGAACCCTTGTCGGGAAGGAGCAGCGTGGTTATTATCCTGAAAAGGGTTGTCTTGCCGGCTCCGTCGGGACCGATGAAACCGAATATTTCACCTTCGTTTACATCAAAGGAGATATCCTTCAGAGCTTGCGTTTCTCCGAAATTCTTGCAGATACCCGTTGATTCAATGGCTTTATTCATCTTTCAGAAAATAGCTTCCCCGGGCATCCCCGACTTCATTGTGCCGTCATTGTTTACATCAATTGTAACAGCATAAACCAGAGTAACTCTTTCTTCTTTGGTCTGGATTATCTTTGGGGTGAATTCTGCCTTGCCCGAAACATAGCTGATCCTGCCCGGGAAGGTCTTGTAGCCTTTTTCCCCGTCATCCACTCTTACAGTGCATTCACTTCCAATCTTCAGTCCTCCAAGCTGAGCCCCGCTTACATACACTTTCAGCCTCATCACAGCAAGGTCGGCAACCTTTACCAGTGGTCTGCCAGCCGCAGTAAGCTCACCGGCTTCGGCATATTTCTCAATCACTGTTCCCTTCAGGGGACTCCTGACACTGCTCCGCGAAAGCTGCTCGCCGAGTGTGGCTTTTTTAGATTCATACACCGACAGCTCCGCTGCAATTGAAGCCTTCTGGGTGTTGTTGGCGGCTATCTGCTTTTCAAGCACTGCAACCTGACCCGCGAGATCATCATATTGCTTTTTTGTGGCAGCATCATCCTTAAGCATGTTTTCAATCCGGGCTATGTTGACTTTAAGATTTTCTATCTGCTGATTCAGAATCTCATTCTGGGCATTGATTGAGCCAATCTTAGTTCTGACCCCTCTCATGCCAGCGTTGATCTCATCAAGCTGAAGGTGGAAAAGAGTGGTGTCAATCAGGGCAATTTCTGCTCCTTCCTCAATTTCAGTTCCTTCCGTTGCCGTGAATGTGAGAATGCGTCCGTTTGTCTCGGATGAGACCGTGACTTCGGTGGCTTCAAAAGTCCCGAAGGCATCAGCTTCATCTGATTTATTTTTACATCCTGCTACCAGAACAGCAATGATGATAATTAGTGTTGAGGGTTTCATTTTTATTTAATTTGAGATTTTATTCATTGATCATTCTGTTTCCTTCCCGCTTATATTATAGTAATCTGCCTGGGCCATTGCCAGGTTTATCCTGTGTATCTCGTGGTTTATAAGAACCTGCTTTTCGGCGTTGATCTCGTTGAGCAGATCGGTGGCGGTTATCGTACCGTTTTCGTACTGCGATTCTGCGGAGGCGGTTATCCTTTTCCTGAGACTAATCAGTTCGAGATCGGTTTCAAGAAGCGTGTTGAGGCTTGATATTTCAGCCATTTTTGCTTCAAGCATCCTGCTGAGGTTGTCGGTAAGGTCGGTCTGCCTGTAATCGATTATCACATGTTGCAGGCCTATTATCTGTTTTTCTGTTTTTGCCTTGTTCCAGTCGAAGATGTTCCACTTGATCCCTGCTCCCAGAATATAATAAGGTGCGAATTCATCCCTGAAGAAGTTGT
>CAYQRF010000098.1:0-5584 GCA_964419775.1 uncultured Rikenellaceae bacterium | reverse complement strand
CCCCTTTCCCGAGATGAGCCAGCTGAATTCCGCTGATTCATCACCGGTCAGTCGTGCGATCCTTTGCACCTTAAGCCCGCTGATAATTGTCTGTCCGGACGATGGCTCAACCGAAAGCCTCATAACCCTGGTCCATATGTTTGGTTCGCCTGATTCTGCACTGGTGGCAAAGAGACCTTTGTTATGAACTTTAAGAGTAAGCCTGTTTATATTACTGCCGGCATTTTCTGTCTTCACATCAAGAAATTCAAGTTCCGGGTGCATTGCTGAAATTTCCTTGATGAACCTTGAATGGATTTCAATCAGGGAACTGACTGAGTCGGCCGGAGGGTTGAACATTACAAATGGCATTATCCCGCCTACCTCTGCTTTCTTATCCGGGAAGTCGGGGTGAACAATTTCCTTCCATGGCACGAACACATTTTCCAGCTTCTTGTTCTCTGCAAATTTCAGGAATTCAGCTTCAGCATTTTTTCCTTTTTCCACATTAATCCACCAGCCCGGGGTGCCGAAACAGTATCTTCCGTAATGAAAATAAGCCCAGTCCGTGAAACTGCCAGGTTCCTTAACAGCTGGTGGTGCGCCCTTCATTCCGGTTATCTCACGGTATTTTTCCGATACTAGCTTATTTATGGTTTCGTCTGTTTTGAGTATCGATGTTAAAGGGCCTCTTTCCCTTCTCCCTGATCCCTGCCTGCCGCTTTCCTCCGGGGATTGATTTCCAGGCTGTTCCCGGGCTTTCATTGGTTCTGCCAGGTTATCCTGGGGACCGAAGGCAATCACCGTGTAGATATTGAATCTGTCGTAAAGGAAATCGACCACTGCCCGTGTTTCGGGTTCGGAAACGGGGTAAAGGCCTGAATTTGGTCCGAACTCCTCATAGTTGTATGTGAGGTTGCGGTTGAAACTGACGCCGCCGGCACCGTCTTCATTGAATTTCCCGTCCTTGTCGTTGTCGGTTCCCTCTTTGAAGACAGAATAGCTGCCTGTTTTTCCCTTTTCAGTTTCGGCAGTCACCATCACCCTTTTATCTTCTTCGCTTTGAATATATCTGCCTGCCGGATCCTTAATGCGAAGCAGGGTAATCACACCATCCCCGTTCAGGTCTTCGCAGGGATCCTCATCATAAAGGAAGTCCCTGTCCTCGTCGGTTGTTCTGGTGTTCTGACTCCTTTCGTATTTAAGTCCGGTGAAGTACTGGGCTGATGCATCGGGACTGACATCGGGGAAGACGTAGAAAGTAACCTTTTCAAGCAGATCGAGGGTGTTTTTTTCTCCCGATCCGGCCAGAATGTTTTCAGCGAATCCCAGGGCCAGTTCCCTTCCAAGGATATATTTACCGTCAATTCCGCCGACGACGGCTATTCCCGGTTTGTTGTCCCTGTCGCCTGTGCCGATTGTCAGAAGCCAGACATCCTTTCCTCCGGCAGTTCGGATAAGTGACCTGGAGGTGCACAGGGCAGGATATTGAGAGGCAAGGCCTTTGACCAGGGCAGCGGTCTGGCCGTGATCACGGTACTGGCAGTCCGCATCGGGCGACAGAGTTGCAAGAACAGCGGTCAATGCCAGGATAAAAAGTCCCGAAGGTGTTTTCATGGATGATTCATTAATCGTTAACAGACAGATTATGGAGTTGCATGATTCAAAAATATGCATATTTTTAAATGAGGATGGATATTTTGGATATAAATTCCAAAATCACTGTAAGTTCAATTCAATTAATTATTTCCATCGTGCCTCATCCCCACTTGGTGGTACCAGGGTTATTAAAATGTATCTGAATTAATTGATCATAATCCTTAATTATCAGATTTACAATCTTTTTTATGAGGTTTTAAAATACTGCCATTTTTAAAAAGATCTTCCCATTCTTGGTTGAATTCAGTTATAATTTCTTCCTTCCGGGACCTTGTATACCGTTTTATCTGTTTTTCTCTTGAGATAGCTACATCTATCATGTCATGGATTTCGTAATAGATAAGTTTGCTGACATTATATTTGGATGTGAATCCTTTGTATTTCTTATTCTTATGTTCAGAAATCCTTCTTTCAAGATCATTAGTTATACCGGTGTAAAGCACGTTGTTATGCATATTGGTTAAAATGTAAACATAATAAGACTTGATATCCATTTCTTATGACTTTTTTTAATGATGCAGCACCATGAGACATAGTGATTATAATATTAAATAATCTTAACAAATTTATCAACTCACCCAAAGTAATACTGCCAGGGCAAACAACTCGCTTTGAAAGTGCCTTGCCCGTTCATGAGATCCCGCATCCCGTAAGAAGCCGGGATGCGGGATGACAGCGGCCGGTGTGTAATACAGGGGTGAGGCCGCGGCGAGATGCAGAATTATCCTTTTTGTTGGAGATCTTTCTCTCGCCGCGGCCTCACCCCAATACCACCCACAGCCGAATGTCATCCCTCGCCGGTTGTCATCGTAAATCGGAATTATCCACACTCTGGAAGACAATCATAGCGGAAAGCGAGTATTCAAGGACTGCTCAGGCGAGGGATCTCAACCTATGTTGAATTCTTGGCAAACGTCTCCCTTTAATATGCATTAGCCGTTGTGAGGGATCTCATCCAATGGGCACTGCCCGTGAAAACATATTCTTATGAATGGGCAGTACCCGTTATTGTGGGTCACGTAATTTATTTTTCCAACATAAACCTTTTCCCGCCTTATGTGTTATTT
Source organism: uncultured Rikenellaceae bacterium (assembly GCA_964419775.1). GTDB lineage: Bacteria > Bacteroidota > Bacteroidia > Bacteroidales > VadinHA17 > LD21. Next base: position 2,879 of record CAYQRF010000098.1, on the reverse strand, counting down.
TTGTACCTGCTGAAACATTTGTTATGAAAAGAGCTGCATTCCTTTTTCTTATTTTGTTTATTTCAGCCTGCGGAAGACAGGTTAAAACCGGGGAAAGGATTATTTCAGTCAGTATTGCTCCCTTCGCCTACTTCACGGAACAGATTGCAGGAGATAACTTTACTGTGAATGTGATGGTTCCTGCAGGGGCCAATCCTCATATCTACGAACCATATCCCGACCAGATCGACAGGCTGCGGAGATCGGAGGCGTACATCAGCAACGGATATCTGGGATTTGAAATGACCTGGATGGACCGGTTTTCGGAGATAAACAAATCCATGAAGAAGCTTAACCTTGGAGAAAGTATTGTCCCTATTGAAAATCATCATGAACATGAAGGGGAACACAGTGAGGGTGCTGATCCTCACTACTGGGTTTCGCCGTTGTGCGCCATGAAGATGGCTTTGTCGGTAAGGGATTTCCTTGCGGAGCTTGATCCTGAGAACAGTGAAGAGTACGAAAAGAATTACGGAATCCTGCTTGAAAAGATCGGCCAGGTTGATTCAATGGCAAGGGAGCTTTCGGTGATGGAAGGAAACAGGACCTTTATGATATACCATCCTAACCTTGCTTATCTTGCAAGGGACTACGGATTGAAGGAGATAGCGGTCGAGAACGAGGGCAAGGAGCCGTCGCCTTTGCAGCTAAGGGAACTTATTGACATCGCAAGACGGGAAAATATTAAAATGATACTGGTGCAAAGGGAGTATGACCCGAGGAACGCCAGGGCAGTGGCTGATGAAACGGGCGGCAGGGTGGAGGTCATTGATCCTCTTTCCGGCGACTGGTATACCTCCACAACGGCTGTCATAAAACTGCTTAAGGCCGGCTTTGAAGAAGCCTTTAATTAGATCCGCCATGCCTGAACCCCTTCTTGAATTGCTTTCGGTTACGGTTTCCTACGGGGAATTCAGGGCGATTGAGGATGCCAGCCTGAAGGTAATGGAAAACGACTTCATCGGAGTGATAGGTCCGAACGGCGGTGGAAAGACCTCAATTCTTAAAGCCATCCTCGGGCTTGTTCCGATAAGCGGAAAGATAGTGTTCAGTAAGGAACTTCAGGGCGGCAGGAGGATAGGTTATCTGCCTCAGATATCAACAGGTGATCACAGCTTCCCGCTTACGGTTACTGATGTGATGCTGTCGGGACTGATGATGCACAAGGGGCTTGTCCCTGTGATGTCCGCAGCTGACAGGCGTAAGGCAGCAAGTGTGATTGAAGAGCTTGGACTGAGGGAGCTTTCCGATTCCCCGCTTTCAGAGCTTTCGGGAGGTCAGCTTCAGAGAGTGTTTCTCGGCAGGGCCGTGATCGGCGATCCGAAGCTTCTTCTGCTCGACGAACCCGGCAATTTCGTCGACTCGAATTTTGAAAACGACTTTTATGAAAAGCTCAGAATTCTTAACAGAAGAATTGCCATACTGATGGTATCACACGATATCGGGATCATTTCGTCGCATGTCAGGTCGTTTGCCTGCGTCAACAGGAAACTTCATTATCACCCCTCGTCGGAAATAACAAATGAGGAGCTTCTGAGTTACGGATGTCCCATTCAGCTTATCACTCATGGCGATGTTCCTCATACAGTACTAAAAAAACACTGATAGTTGGAAGGAAGTATTTTTCAATATGAGTTTGTCATAAAGGGCCTCCTGGGAGCTCTCTTTGCCAGTATCACCGCCGGCCTTGCAGGGACCTATATCGTGTCAAGGAGGATGGTCTTCCTGAGCGGCGGAATTACTCACGCATCGTTCGGGGGTATAGGAATTGGATATTTCGCCGGGATCAACCCGGTTGCAGGAGCTGCAGTATTCGGAATATTGTCGGCTCTTGGCATAGAGTACCTGTCAATGCGGCAGAAGATCAGGGAAGACTCTGCAATAGGCATCCTCTGGGCGCTTGGAATGGCCATCGGGATTATTTTTATCTACCTTACACCCGGGTATGCGCCCAACCTGATAAGCTATCTCTTCGGCAGTATTCTAACCGTGACTTACGGCGACATCATAGCTCTCGGAATCATGTCAGCTGTGCTTGTCGTCTGGTTTACAGTATTTTACAGGATGATACTTTACGTATCATTTGATGAGCAGTATGCAAGGACCTTCACCTCCCACGTTAACCTTTTCAGGTATGTCACCACATCGCTGATAGCTCTGACTATAGTTCTGAACATAAGGATGGCCGGAGTTGTTCTTGTTATATCACTGCTAACAATACCTCCGAATATTGCAATGCTTTTCACAAGGAAATATTCGAAAATAGTTGTATGGTCGGTGGTGGCTGCCTTTGCCGGAACCGCCGCAGGATTTATGGTTTCATATTATGCAGGTATACCGGTAGGGGCAACTATAATATTCACTCTTGTAGTAATCTGGCTTGGAGCAAAGCTGGTAAGCAGGATAAGCGGGATGAACTTGAAAAATAACAATAAAAATTTATTGATTAACAATAAGTGAAATATTGTTTTGCGATAAAAAATTATTGAATAACGATAAAGAAATCAGATATGGATTATGATCTTTTGGTAATAGGAAGCGGTCCGGGCGGATATGTTGCTGCCATCAGGGCCTCACAGCTGAAGATGAAAGTGGCTGTTGTAGAGAAGTCGGAGATTGGCGGAATCTGCCTGAACTGGGGATGCATCCCGACAAAGGCTTTATTGAAAAGTGCGCAGGTCTTTGATTATGTCAGCCATGCAGAGGAATACGGAATAAAGACAGGCGGTGAGGCAAAGGCTGATTTCGGGGCAATAATAGCCAGGAGCAGGGGAGTTGCCGAGGGGATGAGCAAGGGTGTTCAGTTCCTGTTCCGCAAGAATAATATTGAGCTTTTAAAG
>CAYQRF010000097.1:1544-5662 GCA_964419775.1 uncultured Rikenellaceae bacterium | reverse complement strand
TATATTACAGAGTGAAAGTTTTATTATACATTTGTCGTCGAATTAAAACCAACAGAACAAATGTTTATTAACTCAAATAACCCGTTTTTGGTCGTCAGGTTTAGAGAAACCGACTGAGAATGGTCTTTTCATAGGATCAGGGATAGCCGTTCTCTTCACAAGCAGGGAACGGCTTTTTTGTGAAAAATATGGACGAACAGTTAAATATCTTAAAGATGAGAACAGAACGACCCACCAGGGAAGGACTTTACAATCAGGAATTTGAACATGGAAGCTGCGGAATCGGATTTGTGGCGCATATCCAGGGGAAGAAATCCCATTCTATTATAACAATGGGACTCGATATCCTCAGGAACATGACTCACAGAGGGGCCGAAGGCGCCGACAGCAAAACAGGCGACGGTGCAGGCGTGATGATTCAGATCCCAAGGGATTTCTACCTGATCCAGGGTTATCCGGTCCCCCCGGAAGGACAATTCGGAACAGGACTGGTATTCCTGCCAAAAGATCCCGACGATGCCGGAACATGCAGCGATATACTTTTAAATATTATCAAAGAGGAAGGAGTCGACTTTATTGGATTCCGCGAAGTACCAAGGGATAATTCAACCATCGGAGAAATTGCCAGGTCAACGGAACCCGAGATCAGACAGATTCTCCTGGGTGCTGACCTGACACAGGATGAACTCGAAAGGAAGCTGTTCATAATCCGCAAACGGGCCGAAAAGGTGATAAGAGAATCGGAAATCGGCCAGAAGAAATTCTTTTATATCCCCAGCCTGTCAACCAAAGTGCTTGTATATAAAGGAATGCTGACATCCATGCAGCTCAGCGAGTATTTTGGCGATTTGAATGACGAAAGACTGCAGAGTGCAATTGCACTGGTCCACTCGCGATTCAGCACCAATACTTTTCCAAGCTGGGACCTTGCGCAACCTTTCAGGGTGCTGGGACATAACGGCGAAATAAACACAATCAAGGGAAACCGCTTCTGGATGGAGGCACGGGAATCAATCCTCAAATCAGACGTAATCGGTGACCTTGAAAAAATATTTCCGGTTATCGAACCTGAAAAGAGCGATTCGGCATCGCTCGACAATGTGCTTGAATTTCTCCTTATGTGCGGCAAGTCGCTTCCCTATGCAATGTCGATACTTATTCCCGAATCTATCAACGCAAAGAATCCGATACCTGAGGAATTGCGCGATTTCTACCATTACCATTCCACTTTCATGGAACCATGGGACGGTCCTGCTTCACTCATATTCTCTGACGGAAGGTATATCGGCGGGATGCTCGACCGGAACGGATTGCGGCCGTCGCGATATCTTCTCACCACTAACGACCTTATTGTAATGGGCTCTGAGGCAGGAGTCCTTCAGTTCAGACCGGAGGAGATTAAGAAAAAAGGACGCCTGAAACCGGGTAAAATGCTTCTTGTCGATACAAAGAAAGGCAAGATTTACAATGATTCTGAACTGAAAGCCAAACTGGCCGGAGATTTCCCCTATGGCAAGTGGATCGCGCAGAACATGGTCAGGCTCGAGGAAATTGAAACAGGGCATATCATCACACCCGACATGGGCAATCTCTATCAGAAATATATCACTGCATTCAACTACTCGCCTGAAGAGACTGAAAGGCTGATAGGGGAAATGGCTGCGACCGGCAAGGAACCGATAAGCTCCATGGGTAACGACGTGCCTGTGGCAGTGCTCTCGCGCAAGACCTACCGCCTCTTCAATTATTTCAAGCAGATGTTTGCTCAGGTAACCAATCCTCCAATTGATCCGATCAGGGAGGAACTGGTAATGACACTTTCAGGCTACCTCGGTTCGCTTCAGCAAAACCTGCTTGACGAATCCCCCGATCATGTCAAAATGGTCCGCTTCAAGAATCCTGTCATCTCCAACACTTATTTCCAGGTAGTCAAAAACCTCAGATACAAGGGATTCTCGTCAGCCACCCTCCTTATGCATTTCGATGCAAAAAAAGGCGGAGAAGGCCTGAAAGATGCAATCAGCTCTCTTTGTGAAGATGCAGAAAAAGCCGTCGACGAAGGCAAAAATTATATTATACTGTCCGACAGGGGCATAGATTCTGATAAAGCTCCGGTGCCGTCGCTCATGGCGGTTTCGGCCGTGCATCACTACCTTATTTCAAAGCGGAAAAGGATGCAGATAGATATTGTGGTCGAATCGGCCGAACCAAGGGAGGTGATGCATTATGCCCTTCTGTTTGGCTACGGAGCCAGCATTATCAATCCCTACCTCAGCTTTGCGGTTATCGACAGACTGGTAAAGGATAAGGCAATACAGCTCGATTACCAGAAAGCTGAAGAAAATTATATCAATTCAATCAACAAGGGAATTCTCAAGATAATGTCGAAGATGGGCATCAGCACCCTCAGAAGCTACAGGTCAGCGCAGATATTTGAGGCTGTCGGCATTCACCCTGACGTAATTGACAGATACTTTGCCGGTACAACCAGCAGGATTGGCGGCATCGGACTTGATGAAATAGCAGAAGAAGTGCTTATACCGCACAGGAAGGCTTTTGCTGATGACTACATCCCCGAGATACACACCGAAGGAATTTACGCATTCAGAAAATACGGTGAAAAGCATGCATGGAATCCTGAAACCATCTCACTCCTTCAATGGAGCACCAGGACAAAAGACCGGGAAAAATTCCTGGAATACTCACGAAGAGCCGACGCCGATACTGCAGCGCCGCTCTTCATCAGGGGACTTCTCAAGACCAGGAAGAATCCGATACCTATTGAAGAAGTAGAACCGGCTGAAAGAATAATGAAGCGGTTTGTCACCGGAGCAATGTCATTCGGATCAATAAGCCGTGAAGCCCATGAGACTTTAGCCATTGCCATGAACCGCATCGGCGGCCGAAGCAATACCGGAGAAGGAGGTGAAGACCCGAAAAGGTTCAGGCTGTTACCCGACGGACAATCGGCAAGAAGTGCGATAAAGCAGGTTGCCAGCGGCCGCTTCGGAGTTACAACCGAATACCTGGTTAATGCTGATGAGATACAGATAAAAATCGCCCAGGGTGCAAAACCGGGAGAAGGAGGCCAGCTGCCCGGACATAAGATCGACAAGATCATAGCGAAGACAAGATACTCGATCCCGGGTATCACTCTGATCTCTCCTCCGCCTCACCACGACATCTACTCGATAGAAGACCTGGCACAGCTTATATTCGATCTCAAGAATGTAAATCCGAAGGCAAGGATCAGCGTGAAGCTTGTTTCTGCAAGCGGCGTCGGGACAATCGCTGCCGGTGTCACAAAAGCCGGAGCCGACCTTATAACAATAAGCGGCTACGAAGGAGGAACCGGGGCAAGTCCGGCTTCATCGATCAAACATGCCGGCATCCCTCTTGAGCTTGGTCTTGCCGAAACACAGCAGACGCTGGTTATGAGCAACCTTCGCAGAAAGGTAATCCTCCAGACTGACGGACAGCTCAAAACACCAAAAGATATTATAATTGCGGCACTGCTTGGTGCCGAGGAATTCGGTTTCGCATCCAGCGCCCTGATAGTCCTTGGCTGTGTGATGATGAGGAAATGTCACCTCAATACCTGTCCGGTCGGAATCGCCACCCAGAATCCGGAACTGCGCAAGAGGTTCCTCGGAAAGGCAGAATACCTGGTAACCTTTTTTAACTTCCTTGCTGAAGGAGTCAGGGAGCAGCTTGCAGAGATGGGTTTCAGAAGTCTCGACGAAGTTATCGGACGATTCGACCTGCTCGAACGCAACCAGGAGGTGAATCACTGGAAGACCAGGAACCTTGATCTCTCAAACATGCTCCGCCTTCCTGCCGAAGCCGCCAGATACGACATGCACTGCGTCGAACAGCAGGAAAGCAAACTTGGAAATGTCCTGGATAACGAACTGATATCAAAGGCAGAAAAAGCCATAGCCGAAAGGGAACCGGTGAAAATATCCGGTCTGATAAAGAACACCGACAGAACAACCGGCGCGATGCTGTCAGGAAAAATTGCGACCATCTACGGCTCGGAAGGGCTTCCTGACGGAACCATTAAATGCCGTTTCAAAGGATCGGCAGGACAGAGCTTCGGCGCTTTCCTGGTTCCCGGA
>CAYQRF010000097.1:0-1444 GCA_964419775.1 uncultured Rikenellaceae bacterium | reverse complement strand
AACTGAAGAAGAAGATAGCCAGTGTTGAACTGGATCTTGAGATCAGCGGGGGGTAATCCCGGACGGCCGTCCGGGACTGACGGGTAATCCCGGACGGCCGTCCGGGACTGACGAAACTTAAAAAAATAATACAGCTAAGATGGGAGACGTTACTGGATTTTTGAAGATTAAGAGGAAGGAAGCAGGCAACAGGCCTGTAAACGAGAGGGTTAACGACCACAGCGAGGTGGAGCAGATACTGAACAGCGAGGACAGGATGCTGCAGGCATCCAGGTGCATGGACTGCGGAATTCCGTTCTGCCACTGGGGATGCCCTGTTGATAACCTGATCCCGGAATGGAACGACCTTCTCTTCCGGGGCGACTGGAAAGGGGCATATGACAGGTTATATGCCACCAACAACTTCCCCGAGGTTACAGGGAGAATTTGCCCTGCTCCGTGCGAACATTCCTGTGTCCTGAATATTAACCAGGAACCCGTAACGATCCGCGAAAATGAAGTTGCCATCGCAGAAAAAGCCTTTGCAGAAGGCTATATCAGACCTGTCCCTCCCGCAAAAAGAACCGGGAAAACCGTTGCAATAATAGGAAGCGGTCCGGCAGGAATGGCTGCCGCCGATCTTCTTACCAAGGCCGGACACTCGGTAACACTGTTCGAAAAGGATGACAAGGCAGGCGGACTGCTCAGGTTCGGAATTCCCGACTTCAAACTCACCAAGGCGGTAATAGACAGGCGCCTGAAGCTGATGACGGAGGAAGGATTAACAATCAGGACAGGCGTAATGATAGGCAGGGATATATCTGCACGGGAAATTACTGACAGTTTTGATGCCGTCTGTATCGCCATCGGGTCAGGTCATCCCCGCGATCTGCAGGTGGAAGGAAGAAACCTCAGGGGAATCCATTTTGCAGTCGATTATCTTGCCAGTCAGAACAGAGTCAATTCAGGCCAGATACATATCTCCGACAACCCCATAAGCGCAGAAGGGCTGAGAGTGGTGGTACTGGGGGGCGGCGACACCGGTTCCGATTGTGTCGGAACGGCAATCCGTCAGAAAGCTGCAAGCGTGACCCAGATAGAGATACTTCCCAAACCTCCGGTATTCAGAACACCGGACAATCCCTGGCCGTACTACGCTAAAACGCTCAAGACCTCGACCTCCCACGAAGAAGGTGTTGAGAGGATCTGGAGTCTTGCCACCAGGAGGTTCACAGGTGAGAACGGAATTGTCCGGGGCATTGAAGTTGAAGATGTGATCTGGGAGAAAAACAACGGAAGCTATTCAATGAAGCCAGTCCACGATACAATCCAGGTAATGGAGGCCGACCTTGTACTGCTCGCCCTCGGATTTGTCCATCCGGTTATCGAAGGACTTGTATCGGAGCTCGGACTGGAACTGAATGAAAGACAAAACATCCGGACCAACGGTAACTGTCTGACAAGC
>CAYQRF010000096.1:0-5668 GCA_964419775.1 uncultured Rikenellaceae bacterium | reverse complement strand
TATTCGATGATTGTCATCTCATCAAGCAGGTAGCCCGCACCTGCAAATTTATCTATAATGAACAGGGCAAACCTTATATCCAGGCTTATGTTACGGCTTTGCTCAGGGTTAAAGGCCAGATCACTGGCAACTCCCTCCCATGCCCTGTCGAAATTTATACCTATAAGATAACCATCGGCATTGATTACGGGGCTTCCGGAGTTTCCACCAGTGGTATGATTGTTTGCAATGAAACACACCGGCATCTCACCGTTGCGGCCGTAGCGCCCGTAGTCGCGCTTTGCATATAACTCCTTCAGCCGGGTCGGCACATTGTAGTCGTAGATTTCAGGATTATCCTTCTCAATAATGCCTTTTAACGTTGAAACCGGCTTGAAATATACTGCATCTTCCGAATAGTATCCTTTCACGCTTCCGAACGAAACCCTGAGAGTGGAATTGGCATCAGGGTAAAAGACCCTGTTATTGTCGTATTCCATCTGGGCCGTCATGTAGCGTTTGTTCAGCTTCTGTCGTTCACTGCTCATTCGCGAAAGTTCCGGCAGCACATTTCCGGAAAGGAAGTTCGAAACATCTACAGCAAGCCTGTAAAAAGGATCTTTTTCGAGTTTTTTCAGAGAAGATCTTCCGAATTTTTTCAAAAACGAATCAAACCTTTGCTGGTCGGTGAACACCGACTTGTCGTACAAGTCCGGGGCAATTGAATTAAAGTCGCCGCCTGTAAGCTTTTTCAGTTTCAGGTACTCCGGTGAGAGCCATTTGGAATCGAGAGTTTCACCGTACAGTGTAAGCATGGCCGCAAACAATTGCTGATCGGTTGGTCTGTCGTAGTCTTTGAAAAATCCTGCGGCATATTCTGAAACAGCATCCTTTGTCTTCTTAATAGTCTGTGCATCTGGTGCCTGGTCCTGCCTGTAAAGGGATGCCAGTTCATATGTTCTTCTTGCCAGCACTACAGCCTCGATTCCGTTAAATACTTCACTGGTATAATTATTGACCAGTGTGTACTCTTTCAGGCCTTCATAAAGATCCCTGTAGGCAGGAAGGATATCGCCATACCTGAGTTTTCTGCCATTATCGGATCCGATCCACTCCGTCAGCCTGGATTCGAATTCCTGCTTTTTCCCAATGGTGTTCATCTTTTCGAGTCCCTGAATCTCTCCTATCCATTTCTTCCATGAATTGGAGATCCCCGCTTTCTTTGAGGAATACTGAATCCGGATAAGTGGATCGGATTCCATTGCCTTATCTATTATCTCCAGCTTTTTCGCCCTTATACCCACCATTGCGGGATTGATATGATTTTTTACCATATCAATATGATGCGAAGGCACATATTCAGAAGTTGTTCCGGGATAACCGAATACCATAGTGAAATCGCCCTCATTCACTCCCTTTAAAGATACCGGGAAGTAATATCCGGGATTATACGGAACATTATCCGGGGAATAAGAAGCAGGTTTATTGTTTTTATCGGCATAAACCCTGAATAAGGAAAAGTCGCCTGTATGCCTTGGCCAGACCCAGTTGTCGGTATCGCCGCCGAATTTACCAATTGCGGAAGGAGGGGCTCCCACAAGCCTTACATCCCTGAAGGTTTCATTTACAAAAAGGAAATACTGGTTTCCCATGAAAAAAGGCCTGACAACAGCGCTGTAGCCGGTTCCCTCCACTGCTGAAGCCTGAAGGTCGGATATACGCGAGGAGATAAGCTTATCACGTTCCTGGGCAGGCATTTCATCAGTAATACCCTGAAGAATTTTTTCGGTCACATCCTCCATTCGTTTGAGAAGTGTTACCGTGACGCCCGGGTTAGGCAGTTCACCATCGCGCGACATTGCCCAGAAACCGTTTGTCAGATAGTCGTTTTCAAGAGTCGAATGATCCTGAATCTGACCGTAACCGCAATGGTGGTTTGTTATCAGCAGGCCGTCACCGGAGATGAACTCGGCAGTACAACCGCCGTTAAAGTTAACCACTGCATCCTTCATGCTGGCACGGTTGACGCTGTAAATATCCTCGGCCGACAGTCTGAACCCCTTCTCCTGCATGAGCCTGATATTGTACTTTTCAATAAGAATGGGTATCCAGATCCCCTCATCGGGAGCCGTAGAAGCATAACTTCCCCGGAATGTCAGAACAAGAAGGACTGTAAACAATAATTCTTTCATAACACAAATTTTTTCAGTTCGCTGTATACCTGTGCAACCGGCAGGCCAACCACATTAAAATAAGAACCTTCGATGGAACTGCATGCTGCAATGCCAATCCATTCCTGGATACCATAAGCACCTGCCTTGTCGTAGGGTTTATATCTGCTAATATAATGAACTATTTCCTCATCCGTAAGCTCCGAGAATGTTACCCTTGTGGATGACTGGAACGACACCATTTTTTCGGACGAGAGAAGACAGACTCCTGTTATAACCTCATGGGTCCTGCCTGAAATTTTCCGGATTATTCTCCGGGCATCCTCCCTGTCTGACGGTTTGGACAGCACCTCCCCGTCGCACCAGACAATCGTATCTGCAGTGATAACTATCTCGTTTGCCCTGATCTCAGGCAGAAATGATAAGGCTTTTCCCTCTGCCACATAAAGTGCGATTTCCGGTCCGCTCAGGTCTTCAGGATAATACTCTTCCCAGTCCTTCATGACCACTTCAAATTCAAGTCCCAGCTCCCTAAGCAGTTCCTGCCTCCGCGGAGACCGTGACCCAAGGATGATCCTGAATTTGTTAAGGTCATCGATCCCCATATCAGACAAGGTTAAAATCGAGGATAAGTTTGACCACAACCGAATAAAGGACTCCTGAACACTGTGCTATCTTCATAAGGGTGCTTGCGGAATGAAGCTGCCTTTTTCCGGGGGAGCGAATGAGCATGAATACAACAATGACAAGAGGAACGACAACAGCAGCAGAAATATATACAAGGGTTATCCTATCGTGGAGGAAGAGGTTCCACACTATATAAAGCATCGCTATGGTGACTGCAGTCAAAATAACGGCAATGATCCTGGCGGTAAGAATTCCTGTAACAACCGGCACTGTATTCCTTCCGTACGCCATATCGCCTTCAAAGTCCTCGATGTCCTTGATTATTTCCCTGGTCAGTGTTGTTATGAAGGCAAACAGGGCAAAGCCGCCAACCCAGTAAAATATAATGTTTATATCGGGCGATGAAAAGGCATTAACCTCATAGTACCTGTACAGGGCAGGCCATTCATAGAAGACCACAAGCAGGGGGACCATTGCAGTGAGTACTGCCACAACGAGGTTTCCGACAAGGAATTGCCGTTTATAACTTGCGGAATAGAAGTAAAGCAATCCCGAGACTATCAGGAATAACATTCCCATCCAGAAATATCCGGCTTTCCAGGAGATATAGAAACCTGCAGCAACTCCGATGAGGTTGAGAATGTTGTGCCATAGCATAGCCTGTCTTCTTGGAACTTTCGAACCGACAATGACCTCTCCCCTGTTAATCAGGTCAGTTCTGATGTCAAAATAATCGTTGATCACATAGCCTCCTGCAGTCAGGCAGACCGTGGCCAGGATAAGTATAAGAAAGTCGTACCAGGGAAATTTCAGCGACAGGGGTATCATTTCCCCGGTGCCCCCGATAATGGACACGGTGATTTTGCTTATTACGGGCTCAATCACCGCATAGCGCATCAGGATCATTGTAAAGGCTACAATAAGCAGGTTTGGCCAGCGAACAAGCTTCAGAAATGTCTTCATCCGTTACCAGGTGAAAGCATCATTATCCATCCAGTTATTATGCAATCGCAGAACCTGTTCGATCACATCCCTTACACATCCTTCCCCTCCCCTTTTGTCGGAGATGTAAGATGCAACCTTTTTGATCTCACTGTCGGCATCGGATGGGCAGACAGGCACTCCTGCCAACTTCATGACTCCGTAATCCGGAATGTCGTCACCCATAAACATTACATCCGATGGCTGAATCTCATGTTTCGTGCAGAAATTGTTGAAGTGTTCCGTCTTCGCCCTACTGTTGAGGTAAATATCGCTGACGCCCAAACCCTTCAGTCTTCTGATGTATTCCTTTGCATTGCTGCCTGAAATGATTCCGACGCGATAACCCTTTTTTACTGCCAGTTGAATGGCATACCCGTCGCGAAGATTGACAGTGCGGTTAGGCACACCGAAGGCATTCAGGCTGATTGTCTGCAGCGACATTACCCCGTCGATGTCAAACACAAAAGCCTTTACCCTGGTAAGGTCTTCCTTAAAGTTGGTCATCAGAATCGTTGTTGTAAAGTTTCATAATTGACTGTGATAATTCCCTGTAAATCCCCTGGAGTTCGGGAGAGAAAGATAGCAAATCAATATGTCTTTTAATAGTGCCTGCATCATTTCTGTAGGCAGGGCCTGTCTGGGAGTTCTCCGGACCGTTCTCAAATGCCTTTGTAATAGTTTCATCTATAAGAGGTTTGAGAACGTCAAAGGAAAATCCGGCTTTACCTGAGATGGTCTTTCCGGCCGAGAGCATGTGGTTGGTGAAATTACAGGCAAAAACCGCGGCCAGATGAAGCATCTTACGCTGGTCGGTTGAAGTCACATAGACCTTTGCGCCGAGTTCCAGTGCAACCTTTTGAAGAGTTTGCAGCACAGCTGAATCGGAAGCTTCCAGGAAAAAGGGCAGTTCTTTAAACGACACAAGCCTGTTTTCAGAGAAGGTCTGCAGAGGATAAAATACTCCGGTATTTTTTATTGAAGGAGGGAAAACATCGAGACCGATGCTTCCGGCAGTGTGAGCCACAATTGTTTTTGCAGGGCATTTGATCTTCTGAAGGATCCCAGGCAGAAGGTCATCCGGGACAGCTGCAATGATCAGGTCTTCATCGCTGCTGAACTCAGCGGATTGAGACCATTCAGCGTCACACGACCGGGCAAGGTATTTGCCCCTTAACCCGGTCGCTGACACTATTTTCCTGATGCTGAAGCCGTCTCTGTACAACTGTCTGCACAGTACACCAGCCACTTTTCCAGCACCAATGAAAGATATTTTAAATTCCTTCACAGGACTAATAATAACCTTCCTCAGGCCTGTGCTGTCGGACCTCCGAAGTTCATGGGCAGCACAGGAGTGGAGCCCTTGACATCCTTTATATTACCATGTACAGCTTCATACTTGGCTATATTATCCTCCAGGGCATTCACCAGCCTTTTTGCATGCTCAGGGGTAAGTATAATCCTTGACTTAACCTGAGCTTTTGGGATACCGGGCATGATTCTGACAAAGTCGATCACGAACTCGGAGGCTGAATGTGTTATAACTGCGAGGTTTGAATAGATGCCCTGAGCCACTTCCTCACTCAGCTCAATATTGATCTGATTGGGATTTTTAGGATCTGACATGATATGCAGATTTTTAATTTACTTCCTTGCTTCCGAAACTGTTTCTACATGTGCATCAGTGAGATTCTCCAGATCTTCGAGAGAGCCGACTATAATGCTGTTGTACTGGCGCTGACCGGTACCGGCAGGAATCAGGTGACCGACGATCACGTTTTCCTTCAATCCTTCAAGCTTGTCGATCTTTCCGAGGATAGCCGCTTCGTTAAGAACCTTGGTTGTCTCCTGGAAGGAGGCTGCCGAGAAGAAGCTGTTTGTCTGAAGAGCTGCCCTGGTAATACCCTGCA
>CAYQRF010000095.1:0-5777 GCA_964419775.1 uncultured Rikenellaceae bacterium | reverse complement strand
GTGGCATATGCCCTGACATGATAGGTTGTATTAGGAGTAAGGGAACCCAGATTGCTATCAAACGGACCAATACCGGTACCATCAGTAGTACGGCTGTTGGCAGTAGTCGGATTGGCAGCCGTGCTCCAGCATATCCCCCTGGCGGTTACGGCCGATCCGCCGTCGCCCGTAACATGACCGCCGCCTGCAGCGGTTGTTGGAGATGTGGGATTTATAACGGCTGTTGTAACGGTTGGAGGAAGAGGGCCTGTCTTAAACTGCACTGCAGCTCCATACCCTGTTCCCTGCTCGTTAGTGGCGTAGGCCCTGACATAATATGTTGTGTTGCCTGTCAATCCTGACAGACTGCTTTCAAATCCTCCCGATCCCGATCCATCAGTTGTTTTTGAGTCAGTAATATCGGGGAGAGGTTTAGTACTGCTCCAGCATACACCCCTTACATCGACCGGAATCCCGCCATCAGATGTAATTTCTCCGCCTGAGGTAGCTGTCGTCTGTGTAATCTTCGTCACGACCCGTGTTGTAAGCTCAGGAGCCGCATAAAGGCTGGTTGTAAACGTTACCTGGTTACCGTAAGATGTCCCTTCGCTGTTTATCGCATAAGCTCTCAAAAAATAAGTGGTTTCCGGGAGAAGGCCTGTTATATTGCTTGTAAACTGACCTGTACCATAACCGTCAGTTGTTCTCTCATCCTCAATATCAGGCGATTTTCGGGTATCCCAGCAAACACCCCTAACCATTATGTCAGCATTTCCGTCACTTGTAACATCTCCTCCTCCAATGGCTGTTGTGGGACCTATTTCGGTCACCTGACCGGTTGTCACTTCAGGAAGTTTTAGAATAACACAGCTCTTAAAAAAGAGCGCCAGAAGGCTTATGGCAATGATTTTTGAGAAGTACGAACGCTTTTTCATAGTTAGTTGATTGTAAGAAGCAGAAAGCCTTTACCGTATCATTGAATTCAGATATAAAAGTACAAAAATCCGTCAAATACTATGCCACTTTAGCTGCTTTTGAATTTCCTTACATATAAACGATCTGACCAGCAATTTGTTTCATTCAGGTGCAGGTGCCTGATCACAGTGCTTTAACCTTACCTTCCTGACACTTGTAAGGAAGGGTAAAACGGAAGTCAGTACCGCGTCCTGATTCAGAGCTTACCCATATCTTTCCACCGAGAAGCTCAACATATGCCTTGCATATGGACAGGCCCAATCCGGTTCCTCCGAATTTTCTTGAGATTACATTGTCAACCTGGAAGAACCTCTCAAAAATCTTTTCGTGATGCTCTTTCGGAATTCCTATACCGGTGTCATTTACGTAGAACTCCAGATTTCCATCACTGAGAGTATATCCGAAGTTCACCGAGCCCTCTTTGGTAAATTTAGTAGCATTGCTAATCAGGTTTGAGAGAATCTGGATCAGTTTGGTACCGTCGGTTACTATTTTTGACTTCTCATCCGGCAAGCCCGTTTTAAGTCTTATTTTAAGAAGATCTGACTTTTCCTTATAGCTGAATTGCTCATGCAGGCTTCGCATAGCTGCATTCAGACTCATCTCCTTTAGATTAATCCTCACCTGTCCGCTCTCGATATTTGCAATATCGACAATATCATTTATTATGGACAGAAGCTGGCTCCCGCTCTGAAAGATGATGTCGATAAACTGACGTCGTTCCTCAACAGTGGTGTCGGGTTCATTAAGCAGGGCAGAAAAGCCGATTATTGCATTCATGGGAGTCCTTATCTCATGGGAAACGTTATGAAGGAAGGCCGTCTTCAACCGGTCACTCTCCTCTGCCTTCTCCTTTGCTGCTATAAGCTCCGATTCAGCCTGTTTCCTTTGAGTGATATCCTCGATCATAGCGAGGAAATATTGCACCTCATCGTTGTTATTCCTGATCATACTTATTGTTGCCGAACCCCAGATTTCACTAAGGTCTTTCCGGATAAACCTGTTTTCAGTATGGTAAACAGGGATCTCTTCGGCTACAAGACGCAAAAGGGCAACATCGTCATCAGCCGCGTAATCAGGATGGGTAAAGCTCTTCAGAGGCACCGATTTCAATTCATCTTCCTTATATCCCATCATTTTACAGAAGGAAGAGTTAGCCCTTATAATGGCCATGTCCTTTCCGGTCATGGCAATGCTTATCGGACTCTCCTCAAAAATCTTCCTGAACCTCTCCTCGCTCTCCCTGAGAGTCTCTTCCGCCTGTTTGCGCTCTGTAATATCCCTGCAAATTGCCTGGAAGTATTTCACTCCTTCAATTTCCACCTTTCTGGCGCTGATTTCCAATGGCATAAAGGTGCCGTCCTTCCTTACATGAACAGTTTCGTAAGTTGCATATCCCCTTTCATCCAGGATCTGGCTTTCAACTTCGAGGTTTTTGAGGGCTTCAGGTGATCTGATTTTATAAAGACTCATGCCCAGGAGTTCCTCCCTGGTTCGCTGATAGGCCTCAAATGCCCTGTCGTTGGCCTCGATAATCGTCATATTCCTGTCGGTAAGAAATATTATGTCGTTGGCATACTTGAGAATATAGTCGAAATGCTTCCGTAGGGCCAGCCTGTCAAGCTCGGCTTCATATTTTTCACGGTAGAACCGGGCGTTTTCATTCCATTCGATGAGCCCGAGAAGCATGCCAATTGTAAGAATGAAAAGTATTATGATAATGACGATCATTGTCATCTGGTCGTTCAATGCGGTGAATACCTCACTGTGATTTACCTTTGCAACCAGAAACCAGGGTGATCCGGGAACCTTTCTCATTGAGGCAATAACCGGTGCTCCCCTGTAGTCGATCCCGTCCGTGGTTGCCTTTTCACCCCGGGCTGCCATGGCTGCCGGCAGTTTTTCGGCTGAAACAGGCTTCCGGAGCTCAAGTTCCGAATTCTTCCTGAACCTGAGTTCACTCAGATATATTACCTCGTCACCTTCCTGCCTCGCAAGAAGCGACTCTGTTGTTTTGCCCGGAACAGGCCAGGTTTGCAAAAGCGGATAGAGTACCTCTGCGGGATCTATCCTTACCAGAAGCAAACCAAATGCCGATGAATCATTACGCCAGGTGTTCACCAGAGGAATCACCAGGTTAATGTAGACCGGAGAAATATTCTTTGCCCTGAAAAAATCAGTAAGCAGGCCAGTCCTGAGCTTAAGCAGCTGTGGAAAGATTTCTTTTAAATTTTCATCATACAGGCTGTCATTACCCGGAAAATTGCCTCTGACCCGGCCAAGTGAATCTATGAGATAAACATTTTTGTATTCGGCATGAACAGCTATCGACTTCAGGCTTGTTGCAACATCAGGATAAAGCTCTGAAGGATTGTTCTCATGAAGGTAATTGTAAAGAAGTCTGACAAAAGCAGTGTTACCTCCGATCAGTCTGGCATCATCAAGCCGTTCATTTCTCCATTGGGCAATCTGATTCACTTTCAGGTCGGCAATTGCTGAAAGTTCGAGACCTGTATCCCTGACCAGACTTTTCTTATGGCTTCTGTAATAGAAGATTCCCAGCAAGATACTGCTTACTGCAATAATGGTGAAAAGGACCACTAATAGCCACGGAGTGGCAGGCTTTCGCTTATGCAAAATCATCAGAGCCCTCCTTTTCCTCTGAGTCTTACCCTTAACGTCATCACATCTGATAGTAAAGTTAAAGCTTCGGATTAAAAAATCAGTTATCCTGCTTTACCATATCAGACGGTGAATCATCCTTTTTTATTATAACAGATGCAAAAATTGATAAAAGAAGTATTGAGACGATAACCGACAATGACAAAGTTACCGGGATTTCAAAATGAAAATAAGCAGCCAGCATTTTAAGTCCGACGAAAGTAAGCACAATTGCAAGACCTATCTTCAGGAACCTGAATAGCCCCATTATTCCGGAGACCGCAAAATACAGCGACCTTAAACCAAGGATTGCGAAAATATTGGAAGTGAATACTATAAAGGTATCCTGACTGATTGCAAGGACAGCAGGAATACTGTCGACGGCGAAAATCAGATCGGTCGACTCGATTATCAGCAATACTATAAACAATGGTGTTGCGAAGGTTTTCCTATCCTTCCTTATAAAGAAAGAGTCACCATGAAACTGATCGGTTACAGGGAGAAACTTTCTGAAGAGCCTTACCAGACCATTTTTTTCAGGGTCAACCTTTGCCTCCTCCCTTTGAAACAGCATTTTGAGTCCTGTAAATATAAGGAATGCACCGAAAATGAGGACTATCCAATGGAACCGGTTTATGAGTGCAACCCCGGCAAAAATAAATACTGCCCTCATAACAACGGCTCCAAGTATTCCCCAGAACAATACCTTATGCTGATACTCCCTCTTAACGCCGAAGAATGAAAACACCATTATAAAGACAAAAATATTATCTATGCTTAAGGAGTATTCTATGACGTAAGCCGTTAAAAATTCCAGAGCCTTGGTTTTTCCAAACTTCATGAGAACGATCAGGTTGAAAATCATAGCCAGTGAAACCCACACTCCCACCCATGTCAGAGCTTCCTTAACTTTAATTTCATGCGATTTCTTATTGAACACACCCAGGTCGAGAGCCAGCATCACAATAATAATTATGCTGAAAATGACCCAGAAAATCGGACTGACTTCCATATTGAATTATTTGATGTGCAAAGCTAAAAAATAATTCACAGCTTGCTCATCCTGATCCGGGATTTGTAAGTATCTGACATCAAACTACCTGAATTATAATATCCTTTGCTTTAAAAACTTTTATACATTTAGCCCTTTATTTCAATGAATGTAACATGGATCACAATCCAATCCGAAAATTAAGCCTCCTTCTGGCACTGACAGTCTGCACCGGTTTTGCCTGGTCGCAAAAAACAATGCCTGGAACTGATAAGATCACTTCAGCTGATCTTGAAACCTATGTCTCTTTCCTAGCTTCTCCTTCGATGAGCGGAAGGTCAAACGGAGAGAAGGAACTGGATATAACAGTGAATTATCTTGCCTCACAGGCCAGGCTGCTGGGTCTGAAACCTGCCAACGGGAGTAGTTACTTCCAGCCATATTCCCTGATGAAGAAATCAATTGACCAGGAAAGATCGGTAATTAATGTCTTAACTCCAGGGAGGGATTCCATAGGTTTCAGGGAGCCTGTTTACCAGCTTTTCCCAACAGGGGCATCAGACTTTGAGATCGAGGGAGAGGTAATATTTGCAGGCTATGGCATCAAAGCAGACAATTACAAATATGACGATCTTGCCGGAATCAATCCTGAAGGAAAGATCCTTCTTGTAATGAACAGATCTCCCTTATCGGAAGATGGCTCAGAATACCGGTTCGAGGGTTCTGCATGGTCATCCATGATGGGAATCCAGCCGAAGATGACTTATCTTATGTTCTCAAAAGCCAGGGCCGTTATTATTGTCTCCGATCCGAAATCAGGTTTTTCTTCACTTGAACAGCAGTACCCTGGAATCGCCGGTGAACTTGAATCATTGAAATACCTTAAAGGATCAAAGCCAGTGATCATCGATATGCCGGCGATGCCGAGAATTCTTTTCGTTCACAGAAATATAGCTGACGAACTTCTCAGGGGCACAGGATACACACTCGATAATCTTCAGAAAAAAATCGACTCGGAGCTCAAGCCAAATTCGTTCCACATACCCGGCAAAAGAGTAAGGATTACCGAAGCATCCCGGACCGATGAAATAATCCTGAATAACGTAGCCGCCTGGATCGAAGGAAGCGATCCTGTACTGAAAAAAGAAATTGTCGTATTTTCCGGACACGC
>CAYQRF010000094.1:0-5872 GCA_964419775.1 uncultured Rikenellaceae bacterium | reverse complement strand
GCAAACGATACATGAAATACAGAATATTTGGCAAACTTGACTGGAAACCTTCTGCACTCGGTTTCGGTTGTATGCGCCTGCCTGTGACTGATAATCAGCCGTCAGGAGGGAATATTGATGAAGTGCTTTCGATAGAGATGATTCGTCATGCAATTGATAAGGGTGTTAATTATATTGATACTGCTTATCCCTATCATCAGGGGAAAAGTGAAATTGTTACAGGCAGAGCCCTTCGTGACGGCTACAGGGATCGCGTAAAAATTGCTACCAAGCTTCCCGTATGGCTGGTAAATGAGCCGGCTGATTTTGACAGGCTGCTTGGGGAACAGCTTGATAAACTCTCGACAGACCATATAGATTTTTATTTATTGCATGCCCTTACCAGAAAAAGATGGGAGGACAATGTACTGAAGCACGATCTTCTGAATAAGGCACAGGCAGCTATGAAAGATGGTCGTATCCATTATCTGGGGTTCTCTTTTCATGACTCTTATGAGGTTTTTGAAGAGATTTTGAAAGCACATGACTGGACTTTCTGCCAGATTCAGTATAACTATATGGATATCAATAATCAGGCTGGAACAAAGGGTCTTAAACTGGCAGCTGACAGAGGTGTCGGGGTTGTAGTTATGGAGCCACTTATGGGGGGCAATCTTGCGAATCCGCCTGAAGCAGTCAGGACTGCGATGGGAAAAGCGGCAGATCATTATTCTCCTGCTGATCTGGCCCTGAAATGGATATGGAATCAGCCTGAGGTCTCATTGGTACTTAGCGGTATGAGTAAAATGGAACAGCTTGTTGAGAATCTTAATTCGGCAGATGAATCAGCTGTTGACAGCTTTGATATTGCTGAACAAAATGCCATTGCTGCCCTGAGAAACAGCTTCAGTTCAAGGATTGCAGTGCCATGTACAGATTGCAAGTACTGTTTGCCTTGTCCCCAGGGTGTTGAAATTCCCACGAATTTTGAATTCTTCAACCATGCATATCTTTACGACGACCTTGCAGGTGCAAAGTTCAGGTATTCAGTATATCTCAGTCCATCAGAGCGATCGGACAATTGTATTGCCTGCGGGGAATGTGAGGAGAAATGTCCGCAACAGATTCAGATCAGCAGCTGGATGCCAAAAGTTTCAGAAATGCTTTCGCCGGGGAGATAGAGGCAAGATACTGGCATCGGTTCGGTTTTTAAAGTCGTTGCATGCAACGACCCTACGAGACCTGACGGAACAAAAATAGCCGCATGAAATTGCGGCTATTTGTTGTCCCGTCAGGTCTCGAACCTGAACTCTTCTGATCCAGAATCAGACGTGTTGCCAATTACACCACGGGACATCGTTACAGGGCGCAAAAATAATAAAATGGTTTGAAATCTAATAATAATTTTGATTTTTTGACTGTAACGGCCATGGTGCCTTTCGCAGCAGTGTGTCCGGAGTGATTTCCGGATCAGATTTTCTGACGGCTGTATGGTCATTTTTTACTATCTTGCAGATCATGAACGGAAAAGGGACCAAACGACTTATAATCGTATCGAACCGCCTGCCGGTCAAAGCAGAGATCCATGATGAGATAATTCATTTCGAAAAGAGCGCCGGCGGACTGGCAACCGGACTTAACTCATTGCCTACTTCCTATGAGAAACACTGGATAGGCTGGCCGGGAATATATACTGATAATAGCGAGACCGAAAAGGAACTCGATCTTTCTCTGGGCTCCTATAATTTTCATCCGGTGTTCCTCAGTGAGGATGATATGGAGAATTACTACGAAGGCTACAGTAATTCCACCCTGTGGCCCCTGTTCCACTATTTCTATGTCTATACGATTCACAATGATAAATACTGGCAGGCATATAAAAAGGTAAATGCACTTTTCCTTGAAAAGGTGCTTGAGGTGGCCACCAACAGGGATATCCTCTGGATCCAGGATTACCACCTGATGTTGCTGCCAATGATGGTAAGGGAACACCTGCCGTCGATCAGAATAGGCTTCTTCCTTCATATTCCCTTTCCCTCATACGAGCTCTTCAGAACCCTAGAGAACAGGGAGGAGATCCTGAATGGTCTTCTTGGATCCGACCTCATCGGATTTCATACCTTCAATTATATGAGGCATTTCATAAGCGCCCTGGCAAGGATAACCGGAATAGAATCGGACGACAATATGTTCCATTATGGCAACCGCACACTTTCGGTCGATACTTTCCCGATGGGCATTAATTATGATAATTTCTACAAATCCTCCCGCAAGCCTGCTGTTAAGAAGTTCACATCCTCATTCAGGGAGAGATACAGCGACAGGAAAATAATTCTTTCTGTCGACAGGCTCGATTACAGCAAGGGCATACCGGGACGGCTTGAAGCTTTCCGACTGCTGCTTGAGAATCATCCCGAATGGATTGGCAAGGTGTCGCTGCTGATGATTCTTGTGCCGTCACGGGATAATGTCGACAGATATAACGACCTGAAGACCTCAATTGATGAGCTCACCGGTAATATTAACGGAAGGTTTTCCCAACCGGGATGGATCCCCATTCACTATTTCTACAAAGGATTTTCATTTAATGAACTTACAGCCTTTTACCACGAGAGTGATGTTGCCCTGGTAACCCCTCTGCGCGATGGTATGAACCTTGTCGCCAAGGAATATGTGGCAGCGAAGGCAAAAAAACCGGGAGTGCTTATCCTCAGTGAGATGGCCGGTGCTGCCATTGAACTTACAGATGCTATCCTGGTAAATCCCAACAATACGGCTGAGATTGCCGATGCTCTTCACACGGCATTGCTTATGCCTGAAAAAGAGCAGAAGGCAAGGCTGGCAGGGATGCAGAAGAAGATCAGAAAACATGATGTTGTGAGATGGGCCGGTGATTTTATTGACAAGCTTGAGAAGATACATCTCAGGCAGAGAGATTTAAAAAGAAAATACCTGAGCCAGCACCAGGCCGGCGAAATTGCCCGGAAATTCATGAAAGCCGGCAGGAAACTCATAATACTTGATTATGACGGAACCCTTGTTCCATTTGTTAATGATCCGGCTAAGGCCCTTCCGGGGGCGGTACTGAAGGAGCTTCTTGAAAATCTGTTACGCGCTGAAGGGGTTGAACTTGCCATTGTAAGCGGTCGCGACAGGGATTTCCTGGAATCAGTCCTGGGATTCCTTGATATTTCGATTTTTGCAGAACACGGTGCTTTACAACGGGTAGAAGGTAAGTGGGAGAGCCTTTACAGGAAAGATCTCTCATGGCAGCCCGAAATTGTAAGGATAATGAAGGAGATTACCGATAATACTCCCGGCTCACATATAGAAAAGAAAAAGACCTCACTGGTATGGCATTACAGGAAGACCGACAGATGGCTTGCCGACCTAAGGGCAACACAACTGGTCAATAAACTGATTTACCCCTGTACACGCAGGCAGCTTCATCTTATGAGAGGTGACAAGATTGTGGAAGTAAAGCCTTCAGAGTACACAAAGGGATCAGCAATAAGGAATTTCTTCAATCCCGGCGATTATGATTTTATCCTTGCTGCAGGCGACGACACAACCGACGAAGATATGTTCGACGCTCTGCCTGACGGTGCGGTGACAATAAAGGTGGGCAAGCCTTCGGAAAAATCACGGTATACTGTACTGAACAGCGGTGAACTTATCAGATTGCTGAGCTCATTCCTGAAATAAGTGAAATATGAAAATATCAGATTACGGCATAACGGGAAACTGCCGCAGCAGTGCCCTCATTTCAAAAAACGGATCAATAGACTGGTGCTGCCTGCCCGATTTTGACTCGCCATCGGTGTTCGGACGGATGCTGGATGAAGATATCGGCGGATCATTTGCTGTCAGACCGGTGGGAGACTATGCTACCAGACAGACTTACCTGAATAATACAAATATCCTTGAAACGTGCTTTATCTCTGCTGATGCTGAGTTCTCAATCTTCGACTTCATGCCTGTTTACCGGACCGATGAGAGCAGTTATTACAATGCGCCGGAAATATACCGTATCATTAAGGTCTTAAGGGGTACCCCATCCATTATGATCGACTACCGGCCCGCTCTTGATTACGCCCGGCCTACAAGCGGGGTAATTAACAAAACCTACATCAAGCACTTCACTACGGAAGGTCGATACGAATCGATTTATCTCTATACCTCCCTTTCCAAAGAGGATGTCCTGAAAGGCAATGTCATCCGGCTCTGCGAGGAGAGTTTCCTTTGTGTTGCTTATAACCAGAAACTGGTGAGGATGACCATGAAACGGGCATGGCTCGAATTCCAGCGCACGAAGGTCTACTGGATGAACTGGGCAAACCGCACCCTCTCATTTCCAAAATACGGGGAAGAGATAATTCGCAGCTCACTGCTTCTCAAACTGCTCACTTACGACCGATCGGGAGCGGTAATCGCTGCTCCGACGACATCACTTCCCGAAACACCGGGAGAGACACGAAACTGGGATTACCGGTTCTGCTGGATACGCGATGCTTCGATGGTTATTAAAACCTTCCTTCAGATCGGACACGTTAATTCCGCACAGAGATTCCAGAAGTTCATCCTGAATGTCAGCCATGGCAAGCAGGAGGAAATACAGATCATGTACGGCCTTCGCGGCGAAAGAGATCTGGAGGAGAAAATTCTTGAACATCTTAAGGGATTCAACGATTCCCCACCGGTAAGGATCGGCAACGGGGCTTTCTCGCAAAAGCAAAATGATATATACGGAGTGCTGATTGATGCGATTTACCTGTCGTTTCAGAAGTTTCCCTCAACACTCGACACTTCCGAGGAGCTGTGGACCCTGGTTCGCAGCATAGTGGCCCTTGTAGCCAGACACTGGCATAAACCCGACAGAGGAATCTGGGAAATCAGAGGCTCCGAAAGACACTTCGTTTACTCCAAGGCTATGTCGTGGCTGGCCCTCGACAGGGGTGTGAAAATAGCCAGGATGCTCGACAGGGATTTCTATGTGGATGAGTGGACGGCTCTCGCCGAAAAGATCAGGGAAGATATTTTCACCAATGGATGGGACGAAGAGACCGGGGCTTTTGTACAGTACTACGGATCAAAACACCTTGATGCCTCAAACCTGCTGCTCGATGAAATAGGCATTGTTGAGGCTGATGATCCCAGATATATGAGCACTGTTCTGAAGACAAAGGAGGAGCTTTGCCGGAAGGGTTTTATGTTCAGGTATCTTAACGAGGACGATTTCGGGGTGCCGAGGAGCTCTTTCGTGCTGTGTACCTTCTGGCTGGTGAACAGCCTTTACAGGATCGGACATAGGAAAGAAGCAGTGGAGATATTTGAAAATATCCTGAAATGTTCAAATCATCTCGGACTGCTGAGTGAACATATTGATATCGAAACAGGGGAACTGCTGGGCAATTTCCCCCAGGCATATTCCCATCTGGGATTGATACAGTCGGCGCTGCTGCTTAACGGAGAAGAGGCCTCTTTCGAAAATGAGATCTTCAGGTTTATTAAACCGTAGCCTGCTTCCCCCAGCTGTCTTTAAGTGAGACAGTCTGATTGAATACCAGCATCCCGGGACGGCTTTCGGTATCGACACAGAAATATCCGAGCCTCTGGAACTGGAATTTGTCGCCCGGAAGAGCTGAGGCGAGGGATGGCTCCGCCTTGCCCGTAATAATTCTAAGCGAACCGGGATTGAGGAATTCCCTGAAGTCGTGATCCTTCTGCCCGGCCGGATCCTCATGGCTGAAAAGCCTGTCGTACATCCGGACCTCTGCATCTATGGAGTGGGGAACGGCAACCCAGTGCAGGGTGCCCTTGACTTTCCGGCCGGCTTGCGGACCTCCGCTGCGGGTCTCAGGATCATAAGTACAGTATACCTCGGTTACTTCAC
>CAYQRF010000093.1:2682-5904 GCA_964419775.1 uncultured Rikenellaceae bacterium | reverse complement strand
GTTTTATATCAGGATATTGGAATAAAGGACTACAAGGAGGCGTGGGATTTGCAGGAGAATGTTTTCAGAAAGATTATCACCAGAAAGATTGCCCTTCAGGAAAACAACCCCACAGACGAACCGGCACAGCCGGGAACGCTTTTCCTTGTTGAACATCCTCATGTATATACTCTTGGCAAAAGCGGATCGGAGGACAACCTGCTGATTGACCATATTCAGCTGCAGACAAGGGATGCACAATTTTTCCGTACGAACAGGGGAGGGGATATTACCTATCACGGGCCGGGTCAGATTGTTGGTTATCCGATCTTCGACCTGGAAGAGATAGGGATCGGCCTCAGGGAGTATATTTCAAGGCTCGAGGAAGCTGTTATACTTACCGTCGCCGCTTTTGGCATCAGGGCTTCACGGCTGAAGGACGCAACCGGTGTGTGGCTCGATGCGGAAAAGGGGAAGAGGCCGCGGAAAATTTGCGCGATAGGAGTTAGGGCAAGCAAATATGTCACAATGCACGGGTTTGCCTTCAACATAAATACCGACCTGACATATTTTAACTATATTAACCCCTGCGGCTATACCGACAAGGGCGTGACATCGCTTGAAAAGGAACTTGGCGGAAAACAGGATCCTGAAAAGATAAAACTGCTGGTCAAAAATAACCTCCGGGAGGTTTTCGACCTTAAATGGATAAATTGACAGAAGAATGGATAAGAGATGGGTGATTAAGGAGAAGGGAGATCCGGCAGTTGTCAGACAGCTTGCAGGTATTCAGAATGTTTCGGAGGCACTGGCCAACCTGATGGTCCAGAGGGGAATTACCACCCCGGAAGAGGCAAAGGCTTTCTTTGAACCGGACCTGGGATACCTCCACGACCCCTTTATGATGAAGGGGATGACTACCGCAGTCGACAGGATATCGACTGCAATAAAGAAAAATGAGAAGATACTGGTTTACGGCGATTACGATGTCGACGGAACCACCGCAGTGGCACTGGTGTATTCATTCCTTAAGGAACAATACTCGAATGTGGAATACTATATCCCCGACCGCTATAAGGAGGGATACGGTGTATCACTTATGGGAATTGACTTTGCCCAGCAGGTCAACTGCAAGCTGATGATCACCCTCGATTGCGGAATCAAGGCCGTTGAGAAAGTGAAATACGCCCGCTCCAGGGGAATCGATGTGATAATCTGCGACCATCATTACCCTGGCGACGAAATACCGAATGCCACGGCTGTTCTCGACCCCAAGCAGCCGGGTTGCAGCTATCCCTACAAGGAACTTTCAGGCTGCGGAGTCGGCTTCAAGCTGGTTCAGGCCTATTCAAGGGTCCATAACATTCCTTTTAAGGATATCACCGGCTATCTCGACCTGGTTGCTGTAAGCATCGCTTCCGACATAGTACCGCTGACAGGTGAAAACAGGGTGCTGGCCTCCTTCGGACTGCGACAGCTTAATGAAGCCCCGAGAACCGGACTGAAGGAAATAATCCGGGAGGCGGAAGTAAGCCGGACACTGACTATCGAAGATGTGGTTTTCAAAATAGGCCCCAGGATAAATGCTGCAGGAAGAATGGAATCGGGCAGAAAAGCCGTGGAACTGCTTGTTTCAAGCGACGTTCGCCTGGCTACCGGCATCAGCAAGGAAATCAACAACTTCAATATTGAGAGAAGAACAGTCGACCGGTCAATAACAACCGAAGCCATGAGGATGATCTCTGAAGATCAGGGACGCGTCAACGCCAAAACCACCGTCCTCTATAATCCTTCATGGAAAAAGGGTGTGATCGGAATAGTGGCTTCGAGACTTATCGAGACTTACTACCGGCCAACGGTGATACTTACCGAATCAAACGGCTTCGCAACCGGATCGGCACGATCGGTGCAGGGCTACGACCTTTACCAGGCAATCGAGGCATGCAGCGACCTGCTCGAAAGCTTCGGAGGCCATATGTTCGCCGCCGGACTTACTCTTAAAAAGGAAAACATCACTCCCTTCATCGAACGGTTTGAGCAGTATGTCAACAATACGATAAGCGAGGAACAACTGGTACCCAGAGTGTTCATCGACTCCGAACTCTCGTTCGCCGAGATCACTGTCGATTTCTATGAGTTCCTCAACAAGTTCCAGCCTTTCGGTCCTGAAAATATGTCACCGGTTTTTGTCTCCAGGAATGTTTTCGATACCGGAGCAGGTCGAATGGTAGGAAACAGCGGCGAACATCTGAAACTCGACCTTTGTCACGAGGCAACCGGCAGTAAAAGTTTCCCGGCCATAGCTTTCGGTCTGGCTGAACACTACGAAAACATCAGGGCAGGTAAACCCTTCGACATCTGCTATTCAATCGAGATGAATGAGTTCAGGGGTAACCGCAACCTGCAGCTCAATATAAGGGATATCAAGACAAACAGGGATCCTAACTGATCCGCCTGTCAGAACCTTACCCTGGCCTGAACCTTCAGCTCGGTGCTGCTTTTTGAGCCGTCGGGTACCGATGACTCCCCAAAGGCGAACTTGATCCTGAAATCGGCATGGCCTGAGGGCCTGAATGAAACCATGACGCAGCTTCTGCTTCCATTGCCCCACAACGCGGGGATACTGAAACTGTGAATCAGGTCGTTCTCATAAGCATAGATCCTTGAGTCCCAGTCGCCGGTTCTGAAGATGCAGTGCCTGAACCAGACCGTTGCAGGGATTCTTCCCGGCTGCCAGCTGATGTCCTGCAGCATGCTTACCCCGGCAGACCTTCCCGGACTGACCCATTTGTGGTCAATCCTTGTTGTAAGAGTCAGTTTTTCAAGTGGCATGTAACGAAACGATCCCCTGAGTGAGGAGGCTTCCGACCGGTACTGCTTCCTGATCCCCGTTGATTCCGGCATGTCAAGCATCATCTGCCGGTAACTGTAAACTGCTTCAAAGGATATCTTTTCGGAGGGAAGGTATTTTGCCCGGACCTCCCTGCCTATGCCATGCGAAGGGGCGGAACACCTGTACCTGAGCCACGGAAAGACTTTCACATCGACACCGGCGCTGAGAAAGAGATGCCTGGCTGCCTCGAGGGTGAAATTTCCGAAAATGCCTGAGGAATTGTCACCTGATGAACTGCTGAACAATCCCTTGCCGTGAAAGCTGACATAACCCGGATCATAGTCCCTGTATACCAGGTTCATCGACAACCTGTCGGAAGGCTTGAATGAGATTCCCTGGACTAAAGCCTT
>CAYQRF010000093.1:0-2582 GCA_964419775.1 uncultured Rikenellaceae bacterium | reverse complement strand
GGTTCATCGACAACCTGTCGGAAGGCTTGAATGAGATTCCCTGGACTAAAGCCTTACGGCCTGTCGGATTGATGGATAATTCCCCGTACAGAAGCACCCTGCCCCGTATGTATTTGTAACCTGCTGTTGCAGTTGAGCTGATTGAACCGGTGAAGTCATAAAGCTCCCGGGGAGCCGGATCATCATTCATTACCGGTACGGAAAACCTGTTCTGAGTCCACAGCAGGCTCAACCTTAACGACCTGATATCAGTCGAAAGACTCAGTCCGTACGAAGTTTCAGCAGCTGCATCCTTTCCTTCCAGCGAAGATGCTGTGGTATGCAGCCCCGAACGCTGAAAAGTTCTGATGTAAACATAAGCCTGATTGACTGAGGTATCAAGCGTTGCATCGATCAGGTTCCGCGACCAGAACATTGTAATTCCGGTTTTACCTGACCGGAGCTGAACGGCGGCTCCCCTGAAAAAAATGTTCTCATCGGTGGAAGTGTATGGCCTGATATCGTCACCGCCCGACAAATAACCTGGCTGGGTTAGAGATAACCCCGTGCGAAGCCCTGTGTTTATTCCCGTACCCATTCCGTAGCGCGCGCCGAAATCGCCGGCAATAACCTTCCTTACAAACCCCTTTCCTTCCCAGACAAGGTTTGCTGAAAGAAAATCGGTAACCGGAATTTTCCCCTGGAAGAGCTTCTCTCCGGCATCTTTTTCAGATGTGAATGATCCCGAGAATGATCCTGCACTGAACCTGTATTTAGTAAGCATTTTCCACGATCCTCCGGGAGCAGAGGTGTCAGAAGGAGGGAATTTTACTGTGAAATTCGTGAGGATATCATTCCTTAACCTTAATTTTTTCTTCTCTTCCTGATTTCCTTCCTCAAGGGTAACAAACGGCGCGACCAAAGATGCCAGCGGGGTACTGAAACCTGGAACAGCTGCAATTTCGTAAACGGAATAAATTTTCCCCGTTTTGCGGACGTAATCAGCAAGGGCCTTTACCTGAAAATCGGTGAGAAAAAACAGGCGCGACAGTTCCGATTCATCGGCTGTGTTGATCCTGACGGGCTTCTCAGCCAGTTCATAAAGCCTGACAGCAAAATCCCCTGCCGCATCAGCGTCAGTCTCATCCTCCGAAAGCTGCTCTGCAATCCCGGTTATAATATCCGGAATAGTTTCCTGCTGAGTGTAAACGGCGTTGATAGGAAGCAAAAAGAAAAATATTAAAATCCCCTCTTTCATCAGTCTCATTTAAAAGCACATATCACCGAAACGGCAGTTGAAATTCCGAGCCTGTCGTGAGTGCTGAATCCAAGGTCGATCTGAACCGACCTGACGATGTATCCCATACCGAAGCAGAATGAGTTTCCTCCGCTGCTGAATCCGCCCCTTATCCTGAAACTGCGGAACGGATCGTATTCAAATCCGGTCCTGATGTCAAGCCCTCCGGCAGTCGACATCTCCGCTTCGGCAGAGGCGTTCAGGTCGCGGCTCAGCCGGATTCCGGCCCCGGCCCTTACCGACGAAGGAAGATTATCCTTTCTGAACGATCCGGGGACCGGGTTGAACACGTGGATCCCAAGGCTTACCTGTTCAGTTGCCATTATATGTATTCCGGCTTCAAACGACAGCGACCTTCTTTCGCGGTATTCACCGGCCGTTTTCTCGGCAAAGAAATCAGCCTGAACACCTGCCGATATCTTTTCCGAAAGCCTGACTCCGCAGGCCAGTCCGGCAGAATGCCTTGCAAGATCGCGGTATCCGAAATGGCTGTACACAAATCCGAGTGCTGCCTTGTCAAGAGGCATGACAAACGCGGCTGACTTTGTTCCCAGCTCACTGATGCCAAACCTGCTGTGGTAGTTTATTCCTGCGGCGGCCGATTCATTGAAGGGTAAAAGGGCCTGATTATGAAATGAGGACCAGAATCCGGGTTTCATCACACACGACCATCCCATCCCTGATTCTCCGGCACCGGCAACGGGAAAATAAGGATCACCGCCACGGGCTGAGGAAAAGAGAAAAACAAATATGAACGAAACAGGTATAATGCGCAGCGAGTACAAACTGTTTCAGTTAACAGACACAAGTTATGCAAAAGTTCTGAAAACAGGGACAGGAATTACATATTTTTTCCAGGGAATTTAAATAGGCGATAAGGCGTGAACATTAAGGCGAAGATGAAGAGGTTTCTCGCAGATTTCCGCAGAGGAAAACCGCAGATTTCCGCAGAGAAAAGACTTGCATGACTTGCACGACTTGCACGACCTTTTTCAAAGAAGGGGGCAGGGGGTAAAACCGTCAGGCAGGGACCGTCTCAAAAACCATATCGTTTCAGGTAAAAAACTTGTCGAATAACATACTGAAATTTATCGTTTTACGATAAATATTTGTTGTTATTTCTGGCAATACCGATATGGTTGGCGTTTGTCGCACTCTGGAAATGCGACTCGCGGGAAAATTCAGTTGGTCTTGTATGTGAATTTGATCTTCTTCAGCTCTTGGTTTGCCTCGACAATCTTTTTCTTAAGCCCTTCCTTGTATTTTACCACGGTATTCATAACCTCAGCATCGCCTGCTCCTATGA
>CAYQRF010000092.1:0-5965 GCA_964419775.1 uncultured Rikenellaceae bacterium | reverse complement strand
TGCCAGGTTTATGTTCTGAATCCCCTGGGGGAAAAAGAGCTTGAAAATCTTCTCGGCAGGGCATTGAAAAAGGATTTATATCTTGAAAAATTTGACATTGAGATCAGGGAATATGAGGCCCTTCTCAGAATTTCAGGGGGTGATGCCAGGAAACTGTTCAACGCTCTCGAGCTGGTTGTTTCAGGTGAATCGGACGAGAATGCTTCGGAGAAAATAATCATCGACAACGAAAAGGTCCTAAGGCATGTACAGAAGAATCTGGCAATTTATGACAAGAATGGCGAACAGCACTACGATATAATATCGGCTTTCATAAAATCGATGAGGGGGAGTGATCCCAACGCAACGGTATACTGGCTTGCGAGAATGGTTGAGGGCGGGGAGGATCCCAAATTCATTGCCAGGAGGATGCTGATACTGGCTGCCGAGGATATCGGACTGGCGAATCCCAATGCCCTGCTGCTGGCACAGGCTTGCTTTGAATCGATAAATGTGGTCGGATGGCCGGAGTCGAGGATCATTCTTTCCGAGACGGCGGTTTATCTCGCAACATCTCCCAAGAGCAACGCCTCCTACATGGCAATTGAAAACGCCCAGGCGGCGGTCAGGGAAAAAGGCGACCTGCCGGTACCTCTTCATATAAGGAATGCCCCGACAAAGCTCATGAAGGACCTCGGATATCACAAGGGTTACAAGTATGCTCACGATTTTGACGGAAACTTCGTAAGCGATGAATTCCTTCCGGATGAGATCAGCGGTACCAGATTCTACGATCCCGGGGCTAATCCCAGGGAGGATGAAATAAGGAAGAAAATGAAAGACATGTGGAAGGGTAAATATAATTATGATTAAGAACGCTCTTGTAAACCGGACATGTATTATTATATTTACGACTAAATGAAACATACTGCTCCTGATATTCCCGGCCTGAAATACCGTGACTCCGGTAATTTCCTTCTTATTGCCGGGCCCTGCGTTGTGGAAAGTGAAGACATTGTCTTCAGGATCGCGGAGCGCCTCGTGAAGCTCTCAGATAAATACACTATACCATTCATTTTCAAGTCATCGTACCGAAAGGCAAACCGCTCCAAAGCCGACTCTTTCACAGGAATCGGCGACATCAGGGCACTCGAGATCCTTGCTGAGGTCAGGAAGCGTTTTTCGGTCCCGGTGATAACCGACATCCACAATCCTTCGGAAGCCGGCATTGCTGCCGGTTATGTGGACGTCCTTCAGATTCCTGCGTTTTTATGCCGTCAGACCGACCTGCTTGAAGCAGCTGCCCTTACCGAAAAATGGATAAACATAAAGAAAGGTCAGTTTTTGTCAGGAGCCTCAATGAAATTTGCAGTAGAGAAGGTTCGCGGAGCAGGTAATGAAAATATCATGCTCACCGAACGGGGAAACATGTTCGGTTACCAGGATCTTGTTGTCGACTACAGGAACATTCCGGTGATGCAGAAGATCGGAGTGCCTGTCATCATGGACATAACCCATTCTCTTCAGCAGCCCAATCAAATCAGGGGAGTGTCGGGAGGAAGTCCCGAAATGATAGAGACTATAGGAAAGGCTGCCATCGGCGTCGGAGCCGACGGAATCTTCATTGAAACCCATCCCGATCCGGCTTCAGCCCTCTCTGACGGGGCGAATATGCTGAAGCTCTCAAAAATGGAACGACTTTTGATAATGCTGACAGCATTACGAAAGACTATCAATACCTTCTAATTAAAAAAATTAACAACACATTAAAAATGAAAAAACTATTTCTCGCAGCAACTTTTCTTCTTGCAGCAACCGCACTGAATGCCCAGAGCCTCGATGACATCATCAGCAGCTATACCGCAGCAAACAAGCTCGACAAGGTTGGCAATATCAAGACCATAAAAATCGCCGCAAAGACCTCGGTGATGGGTATGGATATGCCCATAGAAATGTGGATGAAGAGTCCGGACAAGATCAAGACAGTTACAAGTATCCAGGGACAGGAAATGATCCAGCTCTTTGACGGAGAAAAAGGATATATGGTTAATCCAATGACAGGCTCATCAACTCCGGTGGAACTCACACCCGAACAGGTGAATCAGATTGGCAGGAATAACTATTTCAACAATTACATGGCTCAGTATCTCAAGGAAGGGAGACTGGCTCTCGAAGGAGAGGAAAGCGTAAACGGGAAGCAGGCATTTAAGATCAAGGCCGATCTCGGAAACGGCACTAATGCTTATATGTTTATAGACAAAGCTTCCAGTCTCCTGGTGAAGACCGTTGCCACAGTAAATCAGCAGGGAATGGACATGACCGTCGAATCATACCCGTCCGATTACACTGAGACCAACGGGGTTTTTCTTCCAATGAAGACCACCACTTCGACCAGCGGTATGGAGATAGTGACTACCTTCACCAAGGTTGAAGTAGACGTACCTATTGATGACAGTGTTTTTAAATTGAAATAATGACTCATTGAGTATATAATAAAAAGGTCATGCCCCGGCATGACCTTTTTATTTAAGCAGCCGGCCTGTAAGCCGGATTCTGTTCCAGCCGGGTCATCTGCGAGAGATATTCCGGCCGGTTTCCATCATTTATCTTGTCCCGCAATCACTTGCAGGATCCTACGACCTACCCCCCGGCATCGGACGAGCAGCCCTTATCGCCGGTATACATGGTCTTTCAACCCATGAGGTGTACGGCTCCCGGTGTTGCCACCGGAACCGGTGAGCTCTTACCTCACCTTTTCACCCTTCCCCTGACGCTTCGGTCAGGGAGGTTATTTTCTGTTACACTAACCATACCCTTGCGGATATCTTCCCGTTAGGAAGCATGGTGCTCTGCG
This sequence comes from uncultured Rikenellaceae bacterium, assembly GCA_964419775.1. GTDB lineage: Bacteria > Bacteroidota > Bacteroidia > Bacteroidales > VadinHA17 > LD21. The sequence continues at coordinate 3,132 of CAYQRF010000092.1, read as the reverse complement.
TTGTCCGGACTTTCCTTCCCCGGCCCGAGGGCCCGGAACGATGAAACGGCCTGCTGCATTGCAAAGATACATAAATGAGATTAAAGCTCATAAATTATTACTTTTGTGGTCTTGTTTCTCAGCCGTGTGCAGGCAGTATAACGCTTACCGGTATTAAGGGAAGATGAATGAAGTATAATGCAGATACAGGAAATTAAGATAGATGAATATGATTATGATCTGCCGGCAGACCGGATTGCCCAGCATCCACTCCCCGGGCGCGACAGCTCAAAACTGCTTGTATACGACGGCAGGGGAATATCTTCGGACAGCTTCAGTAACATAGGCAGCCACATACCGCCCGGATCGCATCTTGTATTCAACAATACCAGGGTGATCAGCGCCCGTCTTCTTTTCAGCAAAGAATCCGGTGCGCTTGTCGAGGTTCTCTGTCTCGAACCCCTTTCTCCTCATTCCTATGAGCTTTCTTTTTCTTCAGTGGATCCGGTTGAATGGAAGTGTATGATCGGGAACCTTAAAAAATGGAAAAACGGCATGTTGTCGATGCAGTTTGCAACCGGCAGCGAAACAAACAACCTGATGGCCGAAAGGATCGGTCAGGAAGGGGAAGCCTGGAGGGTAAGGTTTTCGTGGAGCAATCCCCGGCTGAGTTTCAGTGAAGTGATTGAAGCATCGGGACACACCCCCCTGCCGCCCTACATAAACAGGGAAGATGAAATTGAGGACAGGCTCAGGTATCAGACAGTCTATTCCAGGATAAGGGGTTCCGTGGCGGCACCGACAGCCGGACTCCATTTCACTGATGAACTGCTGCGCTCACTTTCTGAAAACGGAATCGGTGCTTCAAATATAACACTTCATGTCGGTGCCGGAACATTTCAGCCTGTAAGGACTTCCGGCATTGCTGACCATACAATGCACTGTGAGCGCTTTTCAGTCACGGGCGAAACAATAGAAAATCTTCTGACTAATCACGGGAAAATTATTGCAGTAGGAACAACCTCGGTAAGGACCCTCGAAAGCCTGTATTGGCTTGGGGCTCTTATCAGCGCTGACAGGTCTTCGAATAATGACGAAGCAGTAATCAGTCAATGGGATCCTTACGGGGAAGACCGGGGAATATCTGTGAATGAATCGCTGGGCGCACTGAAAAGCCTGATGTCAGAAAAGAATATCAATGAACTGGAAGCCTCCACTAGCTTGATCATCGTTCCGGGGTACAGATTCAGGATGATAGAAGGAATGATAACAAATTTCCATCAGCCCAGGAGCACCCTTCTTCTACTTGTTTCGGCATGGACCGGAAACCACTGGAAAAAGATTTACAGTTACGCACTCGAAAACGGATTCAGGTTTTTAAGCTATGGTGACAGTTCACTGCTTATAAATCACTGAGCAGGATCAAATTTTAGTGTAAGAAAATTGTATCTTGGTAAAAATTTTTTTTGATTCCATTGCGATAATTCGTTAATTTGTTAACTAAAGTATTCGGCATGAACGAAAACAAGATGATGAGGCAAATGGGCGCCATATTCAGCGCTTTTATGGTGTTTTTCTACCTGGGCATCGGTATCTACCTGATCTTTTTCTTTGATACCCGCCTTACAACCCTTCAAAAACCTGTTCTGGTTATTTTTGGCTCCGTATGCATCTTTTATGGTTTATACAGGGCTTACGCCACCTATGTGAACATTATGAATCTGTTTTTCAAACCCGATGATGACGAATGAAAACGGGCGGAAAACAGGCGCTTAAGTTGCTGGCAGATCATTTGCAGTAACGATTGATAAGAAAACTAAGAGAATGCATTTAAAATTATAAGTAAATGAAGTTGTCTGATTTTTTTCAAAAATTTATTATTATTGCATTCCGGAATTCTATACCTAAGTCCGAAAACATTGTGAATATTATTTCGCAGAATAATTTAAATTCAGGAATTAAGATCCTGAGTCTGGGGTTATTGCTTACATTAATTTCAGCCGGGTGCAAATCGGGGCAGAAGCCGCTTGATGAGACTCCGACAAGGGGCAACATCAAAATAGTGGTTGACGAGTCTTTTCAGCCCCTGGTCGACACGGAGGTTTACACATTTACCTCCCTGTACCAGAATGCTTCAATCAGGCCGGAGTACAAGCCGGAAGTCGATGTTGTGAACGATTTCATGCTCGATTCGGTGAAAGTAATTGTTACAAGCCGCATACTGAATGAAGATCAGATTGCGTACCTGAAAGAACAGCTCATTATAGTCCGCTCCGTCAAGTTTGCCTACGACGCTCTGGCACTTATTACAAATAAGGATAATACCGACACGCTTCTCACCTATAATAATGTAAGGGATATAATTCAGGGCAAAGTCAGGGAATGGAAAGAACTTGATCGCTCATCAAAGCTTGGAAACATCAGTGTTATATTTGACAATACCAAATCGGGAAACATAAGGTATTTCAAGGAACGCTTTGAGATAGCTGACACCCTTGGCGACAATTTCTTTGCGGTCAACAGCAACGCGGAAGTAATTGAATTTGTTTCAAGAAATCCCGATGCCATTGGAATAATCAGCGTCAACTGGATAAGCGACAAGGATGACCCCCAGAGCAACCAGTTCCTGAGCCGGGTGAACGTTCTTGCAATTTCTCAGGAATTTGCCAATGACGGTTCCTATTACAGGCCGCATCAGGGATTCATTGCTGACAAATCCTATCCTTTCATCAGGGAGGTGTACATGACTTCGAGGGAAACATTCGCAGGCCTGGGGTCAGGATTTATCCAGTGGGCAACCGGAGAACAGGGACAAAGGATTGTACTGAAATCGGGTCTGGTTCCGGCTACGATGCCGATCAGGCTGGTTCAGGTGAGAACGGAATAAACGTGGCCGGTGATGAATGGCCTGATGTTTGATGATAAGGCATAAAGGCGTTAAGGCGTTAAGGCGTTAAGGCGTGAAGGCCTGAAGAAAGGAAGAAAAATAAAAACAAAATAGTATAAAAGATATCCGGGGCATTTACCATTTAATATATGATCAGTGCCGGATAAATTAAAGACAAGTGAAAATAAGTAGAAACAATAAATTGATATCAAAATTGAAAACGATGAAAAGTTTGATGTTTACAAGGACAGGTTTGCTGGCAGGAG
>CAYQRF010000091.1:0-6001 GCA_964419775.1 uncultured Rikenellaceae bacterium | reverse complement strand
TTAACCGCAACGGGATAATAATACCCACCCTCTGCAGGATGAAGGAGTTTACCCCAACAGGAGCGTGTAGGATATGTGTTGTGGAAGTTGAGGGACGCGACCGTCTTGTTACGGCATGCTCCCAGCCGGTGGAGGAATGGATGAAAATAAAAACCCATTCACCACGTGTCACAACAGCAAGGAAAACAATCGTCGAACTCCTTCTTTCAAACCATCCCGACGACTGCCTTTACTGCGACAGGAACCTGAACTGCGAACTCCAGAGGCTGGCCGAGGAACTTAATATCCGTGAACGGAGGATAAAGGGGAAGAAGACAAAACAACGTCTCGACCAGTCGAGCCCGGCCATTGTAAGGGAACTTGCAAAGTGTATCCTGTGCGGCCGTTGCGTAAGGGTGTGCGAGGAACTGATTACCTGCACCTCCCTCGATTTTATAAACCGCGGCCGGCAAACTCATATCGGCGCTGCCATGGATAAGGATTTTAACTTCTCGAGCTGTATCCACTGCGGGCAGTGTGTCCTGGTTTGCCCGACAGGTGCACTTCATGAGAAACATAACATAACCGAGGTGCAGGAGTTTCTGAATAAGCAGGATGCGGTGAAGGCTATCCAGTATTCCCCGGCAGTGGCATCAGGCATTGCCGAGGAACTCGGAATAAGGAACACAAGGGATTTTGACAAAAGCCTCAATGCCATACTCAGAAAGATAGGATTTGACAAGATATACAGCACCGGCACGGGAACTGATGTATGTGTGACTGAGACCGTAAACACTCTTGTTGAAAGATGGGGAAATAAATCAGGTCAGCCTCTTTATATAACCGCTTGTCCTGCATGGGTAAAGTATGCCGAGCAATTCACTCCATCTATCCTGCCTGACCTGTCAACGGTCAAATCACCACAGCAAATAACGGGGATACTAATAAAAACGCTGGTTGCCGGCCAGCTCGGCGTTAAACCGGAACAGATATTTTCAGTCTCGGTGTCGCCCTGTATCGCAATGAAGTATGAGGCACGACGAGACGGAATGATGCGCAAGGGAATCAGCGATGTCGATTCGGTGATGACGGTCAGGGAACTGGCCCGCCTGATCAGACTGAACGGAATTGATGTCACAAATATCGAAAAGGAACCGGCCGATGAACCGTTGAGCGGAAGGAGCTCGTCAGCAGTGCTCGCCGAAGTTTCAGGCGGACTGACCGAAGCGGTTATCCGGCTGCTTTATTTCAGGAAAACCGGCAGGGAAATCGACCGTCAGGAATTTAAGAAACTAAGACTGTCAGGCACTTTCAGGGAATCGGTTTTCAGTATTGAAGACCAGGTTATAAGGGTTGCTGTGGTTGACGGGCTGAACGGACTTGAAAAACTAAGATCATCAATGGCCGCCGGCACGGTTTATGATCTTGTGGAAGTGATGACCTGTCAGGGAGGATGCATTCACGGCGCAGGTTTGCCCTTTGTCACGTCGAAGGAGGAACTTAAAGCCAGGACAAAACTGGTTTACCAGGCCGACGAAAGCGAAGCAATAAGCCTGCCATGCAAGTCTCCCACACTCATCAACCTTTATGAAAAGCTTTTGAAGGAGAACAGTGAAATATCGGATAAGAGAATATTTTTTACGCATTTTGAGAAGAGAAATGTATTGTTATAATACCCCCTGTCCCCTAAAGGGGGTTCTTGGAAGTCCCCTTTAGGGGATTTAGGGGTAAAAAATAGTTTTGGGAAATGTTAGTCTACACCATAAAAGAACTTTGCCGAACATGCTACACCTGCGTCAGGGAGTGCCCTGCCAAGGCTATCCGTATTGTGGGGGGACAGGCTGAGGTCATCGATGAGAGGTGCATAGCATGCGGAAACTGCACCAAAGTGTGCAGCCAGGGTGCAAAGGTTTTCCTGAATACAACCGAAAGGGTACTGAATCTCATCGATTCGGGTAAAGATACTTATGCGATAATTGCTCCCAGCTTTCCGGCAGAGTTCCAGGAGTTTCCCGATCACAGGCTGCTTGTCGGGATGACCAGGAAAGTGGGATTTAAAAAGGTTCTTGAGGTTTCCTTCGGTGCTGATCTCGTGGCAGTGAAATATAAAAAACTGATCGAGGAAAGCAGCGAATATTATATCACGTCCGACTGTCCTTCGATAGTCAATTATATAAAATTCTATCATCCCGGGCTGGTTGATAACCTGGCGCCCATAGTGTCGCCAATGGTTGCCATGAGCCGTGTGGTAAGGGCAAAGTACGGGAAGGACGTCAATGTGGTTTTCATCGGTCCCTGCGTGGCAAAAAAAGCCGAGAGCGGTGAAATTGATGAAGTAATAACCTTCACCGAACTGCGGGAGTTGTTCGATCTTCTTAAAATCAGGCCTGCTGATGCTGAGCCTTCCGATTTCGACCCTCCTGCCGGAGGAAGAGGTGCAATCTTCCCCGTAACCCGCGGTCTCCTCCAGACAGCCAACATTAATGATGACGCTATTACCGGAAACATAATCGCTGCCGAGGGAAGGATCGATTTCCAGGGAGCTCTCAAGGAGTTCGAAGCCGGACTGATAAAGAACCAGCACATGGAGCTTCTTTGCTGTGAGGGATGCATCATGGGGCCGGGTCTTTCAAAGAGCGGGAAACAGTATAACCGTCGGGCACGCGTGAGTTCCTATGCCAACAGCAAGATGAAAAAGATTGATCAGGAAGCATGGGAAAAAGCCATCATGGAGTTTGCCGAACTTGACCTGTCAACAAAACACAGGCCCGAGGAACGGAGGCCGGAGTTACAGACAGCGGAAGGTATAGACGAGGTGCTCGCTTCCATGGGAAAATTTGCAGAAAAGGATCATCTTGACTGCGGAGCTTGTGGTTATGAGACCTGTGTAGAGCATGCAATAGCCATTAAGAAGGGATTGGCTGAAGTGGAGATGTGCCTGCCTTATACAATAGAAAAACTCCATAAATCGGTTAATGACCTTGCCCTGACAAATGAAAAGCTCACCTCTATGCGCGAGGCACTTAAACAGTCGGAAAAACTTGCACACATGGGACAGCTTTCAGCCGGTATTGCACATGAACTTAATAATCCCCTGGGTGTTGTGATCATGTACAGCAATATCCTTCTCGACGAGAGTCCTGAGGAATCCCCGGTAAGGGAGGATCTTAATCTTATTGTGGAACAGGCTGCAAGATGCAAGAAGATAGTTGCAAATCTGCTGAACTTTGCTCGGAAAAATCAGGTCAACCATCAGCTGATAAGCCTGAAAGACCTTGCCGATCACAGCCTTGAGAGCATCATTGCTCCCCCGGATGTTACAATTTCGGTTATCGACAAAACAACCAATCCCGAAGCAATGCTCGATACCGAACAGATGACTCAGGTCCTTACAAACCTGGTGAAGAATGCAATTGATGCTATGCCCGACGGAGGAACCATTGACCTTATTCTGGAGGATACGCTCGGGGATGTTATCATAACAGTAAAGGACACCGGGACCGGAATCAGGGAGGAGGACAGGGCCAAGGTTTTTGAACCTTTCTTCACCACCAAGGCCATTGGAGTCGGAACTGGTCTTGGTCTGGCAACAGCTTACGGTATTGTGAAGATGCACAAGGGTCAGATAACCGTTGAGTCGAATACTGACAGGTCAAAAGGACCAACCGGAACAAGTTTTAGAATGATTTTGCCAAGAAGAAAGGAATGAAACTACCTTGCCCTTTACCCCCAACCCCCCAAGGGGGGCCAGGAATCAGTACAGAAAACAAAGTCGCCCCCGGGGGTCCCGAAAGCTTATGGGATAGGGGTAAGAAATGAAAATGAATTACAATTTTAGGAATTTGAAAATATGAAGAAAAGCGATTTTACGATTCTTGTGGCGGATGATGACCCTGACTACCTTTTCCAGACAGTGAACAACCTGGGAAGGGCAGGGTATAAGACTGTGGCAGTGGAGAGTCAGGCCGAGGCTGAATCGGTAATCTCGAAAATGAAACCGAGTCTGGCCATCTTCGACCTGATGATGGAAAACGACGACAGCGGATTCATCCTTTGTTACAAGATCAAGAAAAAATATCCTGACATCCCGGTTATTCTTGCAACGGCAGTGGCTCATGAGACCGGTATTTCTTTCAGCCTCGATTCAGAAGCCGAAAAGTCATGGATCAGGGCCGACAGATACCTCGAAAAGGGGATCCGGCCCGAACAGCTCGATCAGGAAGTGATGAAACTATTAAAGATCTGATATGCCAGTATTAAAAGTCCTTGTTGTTGATGATGAGCCCGGTATCCGGTCGGGAGTATCGCGTATCCTCAATAACTTCCGTGTTGCATATCCTTTCATGGATGAGGATTTCACCTTTGAAGTGACAGAGGCCGCAACAGGAGAGGATGGGATTACTATCATTGACGGTGATAAACCGGATATCGTCCTCCTCGATAATAAGCTTCCCGGCATTCAGGGAACCGAGGTCCTGGAATATATCCGGAACAAGAATTATGACGTGGTGGTGGCAATGATCACATCATACGCCTCCCTTGATGTCGCACTTAAGGCTCATAAATTCGGAGCTACCGACTTCGTTCCAAAGCCATTCACCCCACAGGAACTGAAATCGAGCATCGAGAATATTACAAAACAGCTGTACCTTAGGCGGATAACCCACAAGATGAACGAGGAAGGGAGAAAGGTCAGGTACCAGTTCCTCTCGGTTCTTTCTCATGAACTCAAAGCCCCGCTTAATGCTGTGGAGGGTTATCTCAGGATGATGCAGGACAGGCAGGCAGGCGAAAGGATTGAAGACTATTCAACTCCCATCGAACGGTCGCTTCAGAGAATCCAGTGGATGAGAAGCCTGATTATGGACCTGCTCGACTTTACAAAGATCAGGCTCGAACGAAAGGAGGAAAAGATCGAAGAGGTTCATCTCAAGGGTATTGCTTCCAGCGCAATAGTCACCGTCCGGCCTTACGCCATCCAGATGGAGGTCTCAATTAATCTCGGACTGAAATCGGATGTTGTGATTATGGCCGATCCGACCGACATGGAGATAATATTCAACAATCTGGTATCCAATGCGGTAAAATACAACAAGAGAGGCGGCAAGGTGGATATTGTGATCGATGAGGATGAAAATGACGTTTTGCTGCTTTTCGCTGATACAGGCATCGGGATCAGCGAGTCGGACAAGGAAAACCTGTTCTCCGATTTCGTCAGGATTAAAAATGAAAAAACAAGAAACATAGGAGGAAGCGGACTTGGACTGTCAATCGTCAAGCAGGTGGTTGATCTTTACCGTGGTTCAATAACGGTCGAAAGTGTACCGGATGTGGGTACTGCTTTCAAGGTGCGTATCCCAAAAAAATTCAACTAACATCAAATTAATGTCATGAATGCTTTACCGGGTAAAACAGTAGAACGTCTGAGTGAATACAGGAGAACCCTTCTTTCCTGTCTCGGAGAGAAAAGAAATTTCATTTTTTCCCATCATCTGGCGTCAAGGCTGCATATTACTGCTGTCCAGGTACGTCGCGACCTGATGCTCATAGGCTATTCCAGCGCCAACCGAAAGGGGTACGACGTCAGGGAACTGATCGATACGATAGGGAGAATACTCGATTCGAACGACGGGATGAATGTAGCAATCATCGGAATCGGCAACCTTGGCAGAGCCGTGGCGGGATATTTCAAGGGGAAGAGGTCAAAGCTCAACCTGGTGGCGTCATTCGATAATGATCCCCAGAAAGTAAATAAGGTGATCTCGGGAGTCAAATGCTACTCGTACGATGACCTTGAGAAGATGATACCCGAGCTTGGTATCCGGATCGCCATTCTGACTGTTCCTGCTGATTTTGCGGCAGAAATCGCAGAGGAAGCCGTACGCTACGGAATAAAGGGGATCCTGAATTTTACAACAATACCGCTGAATGTCCCATCGGATGTATATCTCGAGGAGTACGACATGATTACATCCCTTGAAAAAGTGGCCTATTTTGCAAAGGAAAACACCCTATAGTTCAA
>CAYQRF010000090.1:0-6060 GCA_964419775.1 uncultured Rikenellaceae bacterium | reverse complement strand
CTCCGGCCCGGCTGGTAACGGAGGATGTAAATGTCGATCCGGTCACCTCATGGAAAGAGAATCGCTGGATCTTCGAACAGCAGAGCCTTGCCCAGATTGCAGTCGACCTTGAACGGAAATTTGATGTTCAGATAGTCTTCGATTCTGAAAAGCTGAAATCCTACCGTTTCACAGGTATAATACTGGCTGAACCTATTGAACAGGTCCTGGTGGCATTAAGCATGACCGCACCCATTAACTACAAAGTCAGGGGAAGGGTGGTGACTTTGTCGGAGAATAAGGACTTCATTGAAATAAACAGGGATCTGTATTTGAACAGACATTAAATACCCTATACTAACCTAAACCTCCTGCCTATGAAAGAACTCACACGACTCATTTAAACGAAGCGCAGGATGCTGTCACATCCCGCGCCGGGTTTCAGTAAGAATTACCAATGTAGCTTTTTGGTGAGCGAGACATTGGCTTGTCAAACTTAAAACGCTTCAAAATTATGAAATTAAAACCTCAAAATGCCATTCCGCTATCATTCACCGGAATAAAAAAAATACTGCTAATTATGAAACTTATATTTGTTCTGGTTTTTTTCACTTTTCTTCAGGTAAATGCCAACATTTACTCCCAGACTAATGTAACCCTCGATCTGCAGGACCAGTCCATAAAGGACGTCCTTAAGCTGATCGAAAATCAGACCGAGATCCGGTTTTTCTACAGCGATGACCTTCTGGCCATGAATGACATGATTGATATTCAGGCCGACAACAGGAATATTATTGCCGTACTGGATGATCTGTTCACGGAATCTCCCCTCACATACAAGGCCTATGAAAACAACCTGATTGTTATAGTTCCCAGGAATCTGCTGCAGCAGAAACGAGTGACCGGGATTATCACAGACAGGTCAGGTTCACCTCTTCCGGGTGTCAATGTGCGTGCAGCCGGAACCGCCATAGGTGTGATATCAGGCGGCGACGGCAGATATTCAATCGATGTACCCTCCGACGCGAAGATCCTGGTATTTTCATTTGTTGGAATGGAAACCAGCGAGATAGCGATCGGGAACCAGACCGAGATCAACATTACCATGGCTGAATCGTCCATAGGACTTGAAGAGGTTGTAGTGGTTGGTTATGGTACCCAGCGAAAGAGCGATATCACGGGTTCGGTTGTTTCCGTTTCAAATGAACAAATTACAGCACAGCCTGTAACCAACGTATTCCAGGCTCTCCAGGGCAAGGCAGCAGGCGTCGATATTACAACCTCTCTCCGTCCAGGTACGCTGGGAAGCATCTCAATTCGCGGCGCCCGTTCGCTTACCGCTTCCAACTCGCCTCTGTATGTTGTGGATGGTATTCCCATCCTGTCGAATTCCGGGATCGAAACACTGAACGAGCAGGATATAGAATCAATCGAGATACTCAAGGATGCTTCGGCAACTGCTATTTACGGTTCAAGGGGCGCCAACGGGGTTGTGCTTGTTACAACAAAGCGCGGTACCGACGGGCAATTTCAGCTTAACTACTCGGGTACTCTTACAAACGAAAAGATGGTCTGGCGCTCTGATTATATGGACGTAGCTGACTTCATGGAATTCTCGCGCTGGGGTGCATATTATGCATCCTATAATGCAACAACCGGACAATATTCCAGATTGCCGGGTAACACACCAACCCTTGAAAATGATGGCACGATAAATTATTTTACAGCTGAGCCTACTGCCTGGCAGAACATCCAGAGAGGCTGGGAAGGAGGAACATGGGATCCTTCAAAGGTTGAAACATACGACTGGCTGGGAGTTGTGACACAGCCTGCCTATACCATGGAGCATACCCTCAGCGCAAGCGGCGGTACAAAAACAATGAAGGCCTACGGGTCCATTGGCTTCCTCGATAACCAGGGCACAACAAAAGGTCAGGAATATCAGCGTTACACGGTAAGAACAAACGTGGAACTGAATCCAAGGGAATGGATCACATTCGGCGCGGGCATCAACGGATCGTGGCAGTACCAGGATTACGGTCAGAGCCGCACGGGAGGAAGCTCCAACGTGACAGCCGATCTGATTGCCGCTGCAGCCAGGATTGAGCCTTATTCCCTTCCTTTTGATGAAGATGGAAACCGTATCGTCCATCCCGGGGGAAAAGCACGCGTATGGAATGTTATTGACGAATGGCTTTACTCGACCAACCAGCGCGAGACACTCCGTCTTCTTGGCAGCCTCTTTACAGAAGTAAAACTCCTGAAAGGGCTCAGGTACCGGTTGAACTTCGGTCCCGATTTCCGCTTCTACAGGAACGGCTATTATAATGACTCCAGGTCAATTGTAAGGGAGCTCAGCGCTGCCAATGCCAGTGTCTCCAATACGAAGGACTTCTCCTACACAATTGATAACCTCCTTTATTACGACAATAAATTCGGAGCACACAGCATCGGAGTCACATTGCTTCAGACCGCATCGAAATGGACCAGTGAGTCATCCAGTATTACAGGGCAGGGCATAGAAGTCCCCACCCAGTTGTGGTATAACCTCGGTGCCCTAACCAGTTCCCAGCTTTCAGCCTGGAGTTCCGGCCTTACCGAACGCCAGCTCGCATCCTATATGGGACGCGTGAATTACAATTACAACAACAAATACCTGCTTACATTATCAGGCCGCTGGGACGGCGCTTCACAACTTGCTGAAGGTAATAAATGGGCTTTTTTCCCAAGCGCTGCCATTGCATGGCGTCTGGACCAGGAAAACTTTATGAAAGGGATTAACTGGATAGACCAGTTGAAGCTGCGTCTGGGCTTTGGTACAGTAGGCAACTCTGCCGTGGACCTTTACTCAACAAAGGGCGCTATCACCCAGCTTACAGTGCCGTTTGGCTCCGGAACCGAAACAGGTTATACACTTACAAACTCTGTTGCAAACCCCGATCTTGGTTGGGAAACGACAACCCAGTACAACCTTGCCCTGGATTTCGCGATCCTTGAAGGACGCATTAACGGGACCATCGAAGCTTACAGGTCATCCACTTCCGATCTTCTTCTGACTGTAGCCCTTCCAAGTGTTACCGGCTATACCTCTACAATTGCAAATGTGGGCGAAACAAGCAACAGAGGTATCGACCTGACTGTAAATGCCAACCTGGTAAATGTGAGCGATTTCTCATGGGATATAGGTGCAACGGCTGCATGGCAGAGGGACCAGATAGAATCGCTGATGAACGGGAAGGAGGATATGGTTGCAAATAACTGGTTCATAGGCGAATCGATCGGCATAATCTACGATTACGAAAAGATTGGCATCTGGCAGGATACTCCGCAGGATCAGGAACAAATGGCACTCTTCAATGCAAACGGATCCCAGTTTGCTCCGGGTAAAATAAAGATCAAAGACCAGAACAGCGACTATCGTATCGAAGGCAATTACGACAGGGCAATCATCGGCAATACCAGACCGCGCTGGACACTTGGATTGACAAACACGTTCAACTATAAAGGCATTGAACTGTCAGCATTCATTACCGGTCGCCTCAAGTATATGGCAGGCGTAGGCGAGGGCCTTACAGGCATGTATGGCGACCAGCGCAAGCTCGATTACTGGACACCCGACAATACCGATGCCGAATACCAGAGACCTTATATGAGCGAGGCAGGCGGGGACACTTACGCCTTTACCTACTATAAAGATGATTCCTGGATCAAGATCAGGAACATATCGCTGGGATACAGTTTGCCGCCAAGCGTGCTGAACAGGGTTAAAATAAACAGCCTGAGAGTCTTTGCACAGATAAATAATGCCGGAATGCTGTGGTCGAACAATAGCTTCAGGGATTCCGAATATGGCACTCTCTATTATAACCGCGGACTGGTCTTCGGTGTAAATGTGGGATTCTGAATATGACCGGAATGATTTTTAACCATAAAAGAAAAATACAAGATATGAATAAGTCTATAAAAACCTTCATAACGATTTCGGTAGCTGTCCTGGTTGCTTCAGTTATCAATTCATGCTCTGAGGATTTTCTTGATGAAGAGCTGAAGACCCAGAGAAACACCGAATATTTTGCGACTCCCGAGGGGATTTCCGACCTCGCCGACGGCCTGTACAACAACTACAGGAGTTTTTTCATGGGCAGGGAGCAGTCAGTTTCCACCAACCAGTGCGGTACTGACGAATTCATAGTCGGGGGCGACCAGGCTCAGCAGACATGGAACGATTATAACTCCAACCTGGGTTCAATAGTGCCCAATGTTCCTACCGCTAATGTTACCAAGACCTATGAGATCTGGGACATGATGTACAAGGCCATCAGCGATGCCAATATGCTTCTTGCAAATGTAGATGCAGCTATTACCGATCCCGATAAAAACAAGCTGTATAAAGCTGAAGGATCGTTTCTTCGCGCGTTCTCATATTTAAGGCTTGTACAACAGTATGGGCCCGTTGTGCTGAAACTGGAGCCGTCCATCGGCGTTGAAAGGTACTTTGTACGTGCAACCAAAGAGGAATGCGTCAACCAGATAATTGCAGATTTCAGAACAGCATATGCAGGGCTTCCTGTTGCCGAACCGGCAGAGGGAAAGCTTTACAAGGATGTGGCAGCCCATTTCCTGGCAAAAGCTCTTCTCTACAGGTGTTCTGAGATTAACGACGACTGGAACTCCTCATACAAGACAGCCGACCTTGCAGAGATAATCACACTTACTGATGAGGTTATTGCCAATCACCCGCTTGCCGCAGATTTTTCCGATATCTTCGCTTACACGGGGCCGGACGGGCCAAATGAGAGACTTCCTGAAGTGATTTTTGCAGCACAGTTCTCCAGCACAACCACTGTCGCAAATGATGGTAACGGAAACTACAACCATCTTCTTTTCCTTTCGGTATATCAAACACTTACCGGATTTGTACGTGATATAGCAGGAGGACGCGAGTATCAGAGATGCAGGACAAATGAATATGCTTTCAGTGTGTTTGACCTGGAGAACGATTCGCGCTTCTGGAAAAGCTTCAAGACCAAGGCCAATCTTAACAATATTTCAAACCTGGCCACGCTTAACGGAACAGACCCGAATACAAATACGGAAGTAAATTATGCACAGGGCGACCTGGGATTGATCTACATTATCAATAAGGCCGGCGACACCCGGTTTACAGATCCTGCTGCCCCCGGAGGAACCCCGAAGGTAAAAAGCACACATAACGGGGTCTATTTCAACAACCCTGTTACCGGTAAACCCACACCCCATGTTTATCCGCGCTATCTTGCCGATGGCAGCGGCTTTTTAAAGTTACCGGTCAATGTCAGCAGGTTCCCTGCTCTCAGCAAATGGCTTGACGGATCGCGCCCGGCCGTAGCTGCAACAGCAGGCCGCCGCGACGGCATATATGCAAGGGTGTCCGAGACATACCTCATTAAGGCTGAAGCTCTTATCCGTCAGAACCAATATGATGAGGCTATCTCGGTTATGAATATTGTCCGTGCACGTGCGCAGTTCAGGGATGGTGAAGACAGGTCTGCCTACAGGGATGGAGGCGCTGCAGTTCTTAGTAATTCAAACGCTCCGCTTAATAAAGACGGCAAACTGATTAATTCTTACTGCACTTCAAATTCATACTACGAATCGCTTGATATTCCTGTAACGACCACCGCTTCGGACATTACCACCGGGATAACCCCGGCAAGCCTTCCGGCTGTAGATGAAGCCATTATAACCACACTGGGTTATACTTCAGATTATGACAGGATGATGTGCTTCCTTCTCAACGAGCGCTCACGAGAACTTTACGGTGAGCTTTACCGCTGGGAAGACCTCGCGCGCACCAAAACGCTTGTACACCGCGCCAAAACTTACAACGAGGGATCAGTGGCAAATCTCCAGGAGAAGCATTACCTGCGTCCGCTGCCTCAGACTTTCCTCGATGCTATTTATAATGAAGAAGGGAGAGCTCTCACACCGGACGAAAAGGCAGCAATGCAAAATCCCGGTTATTAATGCATATCACCTGAGAAATCAGGTTGATTGACTGAAAAGGAAACAGAGGCGGGAAACGCCTCTGTTTCTGTTTTT
>CAYQRF010000089.1:0-6178 GCA_964419775.1 uncultured Rikenellaceae bacterium | reverse complement strand
GATTACGGACTAACTGACTTTTGAACGGTCTATAATGCACTATACCAAACAGGGGAGCTTTATAGCTCCCTTTTTTTTTGAAAAATAATTCTAAACAAAAATTTGAAATGAAAACAATCAGAGCAAACGCAGAAAAGATTTTAACGGACAACATGAATCACGTAAACGCACAGATTGACGTACAGGCCAGCGCGAATAATGGCAGTAAGAACGAGTTGTACACGCTTCGGACATACATCGAAAATGAAGCAAAGAATAATCCCAACTTCTACAGGTGGCTTTTCAACAATTATGATATTGACTTCCACGGGAAAAATATGACTTCTGAACAGAAGGCTGCTTACCAGGAATGGTTCAATAGTCTGTAGTCGATTTTAACCGGCAACAGTCTCTATTCAGAATTTTTTTATTAAATTGGTAGAAAAAGCAGCATGGCCTTGCTGACAGGCTCTCAGGCTCTGCTGCTTTTGTTTAAAATATCAATCAGGGGCAGGCGGCCACAAGACCTGACCGGACAAAATTCAATAGCGATGAAGAAGATCACATTAAGCCGTGTGGATCACTCAAGGATCCTTAAGAGCATAGAAAAAGCAAAGTTTTCGGGAACAATCAATCCGGCAGAAGCAGAGAAACTGCTCAATGAACTGGGTAATGCCAGGATTGTCGAACCACAGGAAATTCCGGCGGATGTTGTGACCATGAACTCTGAGGTGAAGATCAGCTTCGCCAATACGCATAAGACGGTTGTCTTTAAAATAGTCTATCCCGACCAGGCTAATATAAAGGAAAATAAAATATCTATTTTTTCTCCCATTGCAACTGCACTCATTGGTTACAGGGTGTCAGATGAAATTGAGTGGGTGGTTCCTGCGGGACTGACCAGGATCAGGATAGAGGAAATTCTCTACCAGCCTGAGGCGGCAGGGGATTATGAACAATGAGGTTAATAAGGGTAAGGAAACAATAATTCTGACCCTGAAGCTTTTCATTCGCCTGGCACAAGAACAGTCTTCTTTACAGGGATTATGAATATTATTCCCCCTGATAAGTGAGCCTCTTCGTAAAAATATTGTCTGGGGCTGCTAATGTATCCGGTATAAGAAATCTGGCCCTGCAGTTTAATGTTGTTCCAGACTGCGCGTAGTGTAAGGGCCGGTTCAATAAAATAATGAGGTTTATCACCTATATGGCCAAGCTCCTCATCATAATAACTATTTGTCACACCGGGATACGAAAGCCTGCTGGCCCTAAATGAAACAGCAGCTTCAAAGCCTTCAGATTTTATCCCGAGGGAGGGCTGAATGAAAAACCTTGATGATGACAGTCTTGCACTGCCCGCATAATGACTATCAATGCCTCCTGTACCCGGATTGTAAGATAATTCTTCAAATTCATGAATTTGGGAACCTCCTCCTATGCCACTGTAAATTTCAAAGATCAGGGTTTCATTCACGGGTTTAAAATATCCCATGCCCAAGTCAAAACATGATCCTTTTCCGTAATCTCTTTCAGAGACATTTCCACCCCGGGCTGTCATAAAATTAGCTAATACACCAAAGTTTTCAGCGGGGGCGAAAGCTGTCTGAAGTTCAATACACTTTGATTCATCCCAGCCGCCAAAAAATCCTGAAACCTGCAAATCATTCTTCTCCTGAAGCATGGGTACATTCTGAACATTCGCCACATAGTAATAGTGAGTACAGCTGCATTGGACTACCGCGGCGATAAGTGAAAGAAACGGGTATTTTTTCATCTTGTCCGGGTATTATTTTTCGAAAGAACACTAATCAAAGTTACACCGGCAACAAAGTGAAGTCAAATTTATTTTGCCGGATTAAGCTTTCATTTGGTGTAAAGAAGAGGCAGGATTATTTCATGATCCTTAATCAGCGTTTCAATCCACGCACCCTCATGGAATACGACCCAGTTCAATTCCATCTGCAGGGCGTATGTCATCACAATGATCGGGTTTGGGCTTGCGCCGCTTGTATTCCACAGGAACCGGCAACCATTTCCCTTTCCGGCCCGAAACCGGAATACCATTGGAAATATCACCGCCTGCCTTTGTCAATTCAACAACATCAGCTATTCCGGAAAAACCCAACTGCATCGACACCATAAGAAGAGTACGGATTATGACAGTATTGCCACGGCTTTCAACTTCAAACGGGTCATCAACCTTTTCATATAAATGATGGCCGTCGACTGTTAAGGCATTTCAAACCATAACATTTCAACGTACGCCAAAGCATATTGTCTCTCACAAAAAGCAATATGCTGAATTCCTGAAAGAATGAGCAATTCATCTTCGCTGTACATAAGCCTTCTATTTGGTCTTTCTTATGACAAGCCTTTTGAGCTCCAGATCGAAATCCGACTCAAAAAGCTTGTCCTGCTTAATCCTGTACTTGTCGAATTCTTCGGCAGCGAGTGCCAGTGCTACCTCATGCGATATTTTTCCCTGGTGATGCAATACCGCCTCCTCGTTGAATTTCAAAAATGCGTCGAGCTTTTCCACCCAGTCTTTCATAAACATCACAATCCCTTTTTTAGCCTGGTTTTCGGCATAATCGAGATACATACTCACTATCCTGTTTAAACCATCCAATTCCTGTTCATTCAGGTAGTTTTTGGCAATGCCGGTATCAGTTTTACGAATGGCCCCTTTGGGCGCATTTTTCCAATGGGTAAGGCCCATATTGGGTTTGCGGCTGTCGGCTCTTGATGCTATTATTTCTGCGGCTGTTTGTCCGGTGATGGCCCAATGGAGTTTGTTTTGAACCGTTGCAAAAAAGTCTTTTGTAATTTGGGCATCTACAGTATAATCAGCGCTGCATTGCGAGTAAATATCGGTGATCTTCTGGTAAAAACGCCGCTCGCTGCTCCGGATGTCGCGTATACGGGCAAGCTGCTCCTCAAAATAATCCTTTCCAAAAATATTGCCGGGATTCTTCAACCGTTCATCATCCATTGTAAAACCCTTGATGATGTATTCCTTCAGCCGTTCGGTAGCCCACATCCTAAAATGGGTGGCCTGAACACTGTTGACACGGTAACCAACTGATATGATGGCGTCGAGGTTGTAGAATTGCGTATTATATGTTTTACCATCAGTGGCAGTATGTGCAATTTTTGCACATACTGAATTTTCCTGTAGTTCATGTGATTGAAAAATATTCCGCAGGTGCTTAGTCACAACGCTACGTTCAACTCCAAACAAATCAGCAATCTTCTGCTGCGTAAGCCATACGGTTTCATCCTGCAGGTAAATCTCTACCTTGACCTTTCCGTTGGGTGTGGTGTAAAGGAGGATTTCGTTGAAACCTTTTTTTCGGATAATGTCCTTGTCTTTGGTCATTAAAAACTTATAACCATTTATCTTTATGTTATACAAGTTGAACAACGGTTAAAGATAAAACAAATACAGAGTTTTGCCAACGATTATCTTCGGTCCTGGTTTCCACGTCTTCATTTTTATGAAGCTTTTGTTGTCATGATTAACCGGTTAAGTGAAGTATTCAAGCATATATCCAGCTTACTGTTAAACAAAAATTGCCCGGACAACTGCCAATAAGCAGATGAATAATCACCAAAGAATAAGCGCTGGAAATTGCTACGAGAACTCCCGCCAGAAACAGTTGATGTTTCAATCAAAATCCTCACTATATTTTCCTTGGTTTCAGGGTTGGAAAGTAACATTAGAGATTAATAGTCTGAGTAATAATCGGGAAATTACCAGGAAATAAAAATGCAACTGATTAGTTATCAGTTGCATTAGTCGGGGTGGCAGGATTCGAACCTGCGACCCTCTGGTCCCAAACCAGATGCGCTAACCGGGCTGCGCTACACCCCGAGAATTAAAATAAGTGTCATCTAAAATCGCCGGTTTTCGAGTGGCTTTTTAAACTGCCGCAAAAGTATCACTTATTTTGATATTTCAATCATCCGGTAAATAAAATAAGAAGTCCGGTAATGAGAGCTTCATACCGGACTTCAGTCACATTCTGGAGCCACCTTTCCTGCTTCTGGATTTATTTTACATAGCTTGATCAGAATGCGTTTTAATGAAGGAAGGTTACATCACCAACTTTGTCAAAATAATCCCCATCGGCATACCTCCCCGATACTTTCCATACATATACTCCCTGAACAGCCAGCTCACCGTCGCGGCTGTAGCCATCCCATCCTTTGTAAAGATCGTGGCTTTCATAAATAAGCGTTCCCCACCTGTTGAATATCTGAAGCTTGTAGTCCGTCACATTCTCATAAAACGGCCTGAACACAAAGTCCATCTCAGGATAACAGCCGGGTCTCCAGGCACCGCCTGTAGGACCTGTCTCATTCCACTTGAATACATTGGGAAAATCAATAGTACCTACCTTCCAGTCAACCCTTACAGGAGTGGCAAGGCTGGCAGAATCGATACAACCATCTTTTGATGTAACAGTAAGAGTCACATTATAAGTTCCCTGATCCATGTACTTGTGATAGGGGTTCTTCTCCTCAGAGGTATCTCCGTCACCGAAACGCCAGAAGGAAATCGAATCATACATGCTGTTGTTTGAAAAGACAACAATCTGTTCGTTGTTTATCACATCAGTGGGATAAGCTTCCAGTATGGCAGTCGGGTTCTGATAGACCGTTATGATCCCGTTATGCACCGATTCACCGGCAATATTATAAACTATCAGCTTCACGATATAGCTGCCTGGCACATAGTAGGTGTGCACCGGGTTTTCCTTCACTGAAAATTGTCCGTCACCAAATCCCCAGATATAGGTTTCACCGAAAAGACTCTTGTTGTTGAACTGCACTGTGAGTGGTGAACAGCCAACGGTGTCGGGCGAAAAATCAGCTATGGGGACTGGCGGCATCATAACCTGGATATGAATGGTATCAACTCCATAGCAGCCATATCTGTCCATTGTGGTTTCATATGTTATAACATGAGTGCCCAGTCCGGCAGCAACAGGGTCAAAGACATAGCCTGTAACGGCTGGCCCGTAAAAGACTCCTCCTGCCGGGGTGGCATTCAGATTGATTGCAGGACTATTTATATATACCGTACCTACCCTGTCGATATCCACAACGGGAATCGGAACCACGGTAATATCCTCGGTGTCGGAGTCATTACAGTCAGGATTGACTATACTATAGCTTATGATATGGGTACCGGCTCCTGCAACCGCCGGATCAAACATATCGCCCGTAACACCCGGACCTGACCACACACCCCCGAGATCATGTGCCGTGAGCTTTATCGGAGAATTGTTGATACAGAGTGTGTCGAGCGGGTTGATAGTTGCATCAGGAGTCGCCACCGTAATGGTTATCTGGTCACTGTCCATGCACCCGTTGGAGTCAACTATCTTATAGTCTATAAGATGGTTGCCATAACCGGATATTGCCGGATTGAAAGTATTGCCATAAACTCCCGGACCAGACCATACCCCCCCCATATCTGCGGCTGCCAGTGTGATGATGGTGTCGGTAATACACAAGGTGGGAATCCTTGTAATGGTGGCATCGGGCACGGACACTACTTTTACTATCGTCGTATCAACGTCACTGCAGCCTTCAGCATTCGTTATCTCATACCTGATTATGTGATTACCCACACCGGCAACAACAGGGTTGAATGTATCTCCCGATACACCCCTGCCCGACCAGTCGCCTCCTGGATCATGCGCAGTTAGACTCACCGGCGGGGCATTTGCACACATTTTTGCAACCGGATCGATCGTTGCATCAGGATAATCCACTATCAGGATAATTGCCGTAGTTACCACAGGAGGATTATCCCCGTTCTGCCGGTCCCTCGGAGGACCAGGTATGTTCGGGTCATCATATGGATTGCAATAGTTCCAGTTTCTCAATGTCACCTGGAAGTATTCACCTATCTGTTTGTCAGAGGCTACATTTATCACCTTCGACATAACACCTGAACCGGTTACCGGTCCTGTCAGCGTGATTACGTTATCGGTATAGGGATAGCTTCTTGACCGCCCTTCAATAGTGACCGGCTGCCCTGTCATTGTGATTTCGGTGCCATAAATCCACTGTATCCATCTCGTATTCACATTCGGATTGTCTCTCTCCTGAGGTGGCACGCAGTTGAACTGGGTAAGATCCTGAAAACGAACATCAGCGCTGTTACCAAAACATATCGGGTAGATCT
>CAYQRF010000088.1:3461-6224 GCA_964419775.1 uncultured Rikenellaceae bacterium | reverse complement strand
TAGTGCTTACCTGTCCGATCATTGGCGATACTTACAAAAAGATTACGGGCGAGGTTCTGACAGCCGATGCGATTAGTGCACATAACACATTTGAAGCAGCAGAAAAGGTTAAGCCGGCAGCATTCAACGGTCACACTTACAAAAACGGTGTGCTTACGGTTACAATGCCTGCAAAATCTGTCTTGGTTCTTGAATTGATTAAATAATTGATAATAAAGAATTTAACCACGGAGTAACACGGAGTAAAAAAAGGAGTAGCACGGAGTTAACTAAGGAGTTTTTATTTAAAACAGTAGAATTTCCCCAGGGTTAATGGCAGGTTTTCATAACTCCGTGAAACTCCGTCCTGACTCCGTGTAACTCCGTGGTTAAAAAATATTTGCTATGAAAACACCATCTTATCTCCTGACTGCAGCACTGTTAATTCTTATTGTATCCGGTTGCAATAAGAAACCTGATGCTGACTACCCCATCCAGCCTGTGTCCTTTACATCCGTAAAGCTGACCGATGATTTCTGGGCCCCGCGTATTAAGAAGAATGCCGATGTAACAATCCCGATCGCCTTCTCCTACTGCGAATCCTCAGGAAGGGTTAAGAATTTCGAGATAGCTGCCGGACTGGACACCGGAACTTTCGGCACTATTTACCCCTTCGATGATTCTGACGTTTTCAAGATCATCGAAGGTGCCGCCTATTCGCTTCAGACAAGCCCCGATCCCGGGATGGATGCATATCTCGATACGCTTATCCATCTTATCGGCCTCGCCCAGGAGGACGACGGATATCTTTACACGAACCGTACTATAGCTGAGATGCACGGAGGGAAAGGCCTTCATGAATGGGCAAGTCCTAACAGATGGGAGCTTGATTCCATTCTCAGCCACGAACTTTATAACCTTGGCCACCTGTATGAGGCTGCCGTTGCCCATTATCAGGCTACCGGAAAGCGCACGCTTCTGGATATTGCAGTAAAATCGGCTGATCTGGTGTACAACGATTTCTGGCCCGATAAACTGGCAGTGTATCCTGGTCACCAGGTGATTGAGATGGGACTGGTGAAATTATACAGGGCAACAGGCGACAGGAGATACCTCGATCTGGCAAAATTCTTTCTTGATATCAGGGGACCGAAGGGTGAAGAATACAACCAGGCTCATGAAAGGGTGGTTGACCAGACCGAAGCTGTAGGACATTCGGTCAGGGCAACCTATATGTATTCGGGAATGGCCGATATTGCGGCAATTGAAAGGAACAGCGCCTACGTAAATGCCATTACAAAAATATGGGAGGACATTGTGTATGGCAAGATCTATATTACAGGAGGAATCGGCGCCACCGGCGGGAACGAAGGCTTTGCAGACCCGTTTGTGCTTCCCAACATGTCAGCGTATTGCGAAACATGCGCTTCGATAGGCAATATTTTTACGAATCACAGGCTGTTCCTTTTCCACGGCGAGGGGAAATACATGGACATTCTTGAAAAGACTCTTTATAATTCAATGCTTTCAGGGGTTTCGCTCTCGGCCGACAGGTTCTTTTATCCCAATCCGCTTGAATCGAACGGCCAGCATGAGCGTCAGGCATGGTTCGGATGCGCCTGCTGCCCCTCGAATGTGGCAAGGTTCGTCCCGGCCATTCCCGGCTATATCTATGGAGTTACAGACAAGGAGCTGTATGTCAGCCTCTATATTTCAAACGATGCTGATATAATCCTTGGCAAAAACAAGGTTAAAGTCTCGCAGAAGGCCAATTTTCCATGGGATGGAAGTGTAGAGCTGTCGGTTGATCCCGAAAAACCAGGTGCCTTTACAGTACTTATGCGCATTCCGGGGTGGGCCAGGAATGAAGCAATCCCGGGCGGGCTTTACAAGTTTGGTGATGACAATGAGGAAAAATACTCCATATCGGTAAACGGAGAGGCTGTGAATCCTGAACTCCTGGAGGGATATGCAGTCATAAAGAGGAAATGGAAAAAGGGAGACAGGATCAGTCTTGAGTTTCCGATGCCTGTCAGGACTGTCGTTGCCGATGAGCGCATAAAGGATGATTCAGGCAAAATAGCAGTTCAGAGCGGACCGGTGATGTATTGCGCCGAATGGCCCGACAATGCTGATGGCAGGGTGCTTAACCTGGTGGTTGACAGGGAATCAGGTTTCACTTCCGGATTTGAAAAAGAGCTTTTAAACGGAACCAGGGTAATTAAGACATCGGGTTATCAGACGCTTAAAACCCTCGACGGGAAAGTGGAAACAATGGAAAAACAGCCGGTAACACTGATTCCTTATGCCCTGTGGAACAACAGGGGACCAGGTCAGATGATGGTATGGCTCCCGTTTACAACCGAAAGCGCCAGGCCGCTTCCAGCCCCTACAATTGCATTCAGGAGCAAAGTGACAGGCAACAAGGTTACAAATGCCCTTAGGGCTCTTAATGATCAGGCCGAACCTTCAAATTCAAACGACCGTTCGGTGACCTATTATCACTGGTGGCCCGATAAGGATCAGTGGGCTTATGTACAGTACGATTTTGAAAAGGCTGAAACCGTTTCAAAATCAAAGGTTTATTGGTTCGACGACGGACCTGACGGCGGCTGCAGGATACCAGACGAATGGGAGTTGCAGTACCTTTCAGGCAGCACATGGAAACCGGTAAGGAACAAGTCGGGTTACACGGTAACGAAGGATAACTGGGATTCAGTTGATTTCGAACCGGTAAGAACATCTGCCCTGAGATTGAGGGTTAAGCTTAACAGGGAATTCTCG
>CAYQRF010000088.1:0-3361 GCA_964419775.1 uncultured Rikenellaceae bacterium | reverse complement strand
ACCGGTAAGAACATCTGCCCTGAGATTGAGGGTTAAGCTTAACAGGGAATTCTCGGCTGGGATCTACGAATGGATCACTGAGTAACTTCTTGTTAACGTGGTTTAAAGAACCCCCTTCAGGGGGCAGGGGGTAAAACAAACAGTTAGTGGCGTGATAGCGAAGAAGAAGAAAGTTCTCGCAGATTTCCGCAGAGAACAACCGCAGATATTCGCAGAGTTAAAAAATGAATTACTCGTCAGAACTCCGTGGTTATGATTTTTAACTCCGTGTTCCTCCGTTTTAACTCTGTGCGACTCCGTGGTTAAATAAGGTTTTAATTCCTTTATAATCTATGCATAAGCTACTTACATTACTGATTTTAGTTTCAGCTTTATTCAGCAGCTGCAGGAACGACAGTCCGGTTAAAACCAGGGATTACTATCTCAACACCCAGACCGGCAACGATACCTACCCCGGCACACTCCGGAAGCCGATCAAAACCATTACTGAACTGAATGCCCGTCTGGCATCACAGCCAGGCAACATATACTTTGCCTCCGGTCAGACCTTTGAAGGCACCCTTGTATTAACCGGGGTACAGGGAACCGATTCCCTTCCTTTCCTTATCACCTCCCATGGCGAGGGCAGGGCAACAATCAATGGCGGTGATTACGAATCTTTTCGCATAAAAGATTGCGAAAATATTCGCATCTCAAATATTGACCTCACCGGCGCCGGCCGCAAGGAAGGCAATACCACGAACGGCCTTCAGATGGTCAACTGCGAAAATTGTACAATTATTGACATTAATGCCGGAGGATTTCAGAAGTCAGGAGTTGACCTCTATAACTGCAGAAATGCAGAAGTAAGGAATGTGACTGCTTCCGGGAACGGCTTCTGCGGGATCAACATAATGGGGTCCGGCCAGGATTCATCAGCCGGTATTCTGATAAAAGACTGCAGGGCAGAGAACAACGCCGGTGATCCGACAATACTCGATAACCACAGCGGAAACGGAATTCTGGTCGGTGTATCCCGGGATGTTACAATCGATCATTGCACGGCGACCAATAATGGATGGGACATGCCCCGCCAGGGAAATGGTCCGGTCGGTATATGGGCCTGGATGAGCGATCATGTTACGATTCAGTATTGCATAAGTTACAGGAACCGCACTTCGAAGGGAGGAAAGGACGGCGGCGGGTTTGACCTTGACGGCGGGGTTACGAATTCACTGATTCAGTATTGTCTGTCATACGAAAATGAAGGTGCCGGCTATGGCTTGTTCCAGTATCCGGGGGCTGCCAGCTGGGCAAACAATGTTATACGTTATTGTGTAAGTATCAATGATGCACATACAACCGAAGGTGCCGGAAGTTTCTTTATATGGAACGGATCGGACGAAAGCAGTCGGCTGACCAATTGTTATATTTATAACAATCTGGTTTACAGCGATTCAGTTCCTGCTGTCAGTTATGAGAATGCATCTGAGCACGAGGACTTTCTTTTCTGCAACAATATCTTTATAGTAAACGACCTCAGGATAATCGGGAAGAACACCGGCAGCAGTTACACGGCAAATGTCTGGAGCAGTGTGGCCGATCCCGTCCTTGATGGTCCGTTTGATAAATACCTTACTGATCCGTACAGGCTTGATTCTCTTACAGGACTGATGCTCCCGCAGGGATCAGAAATAAGGGACAGCGGCATCATGATACAATCAATGTATGGTTTCGCCCCCCCTTTAACTGATTTCTTTGGTAATCCTGTTCCAAAGGGCTCTGCCCCTGATCCGGGAATACATGAATTGGATTGAATTGTTTATCTTTTCAGATATATAAAAACGACAGTAATTATATCTGCTAATTATGAAACCCATTATCCGCATTCGTTTCTTAATGATCATCTTGCTTATAGCAGGCCCGGTGTTCTTGCTTACAGGCCGTAAGTTGCATGCCCAGGATTCCTCGCGTAACCTTGCATTAGTTGCAGCTCCATCCACTTCGGCCCGCTATGGAGGTTCTCCGGTATTTCTCAACGACGGTCTGACTCCTGCCACAGCTTCAGGTATGAGGTCGGGAACCAATCGTCCTCCGGCAAGGCTTTCCAACCAGTGGGTCGAGTATGCATGGAGTCAGCCGGTTACCACAGACGGAATATCCGTATTCTGGTGGAATTTCGGAAATTCGGTCAGGCTGCCTCAGGATTACAGGATTACCTGGTGGAACGGCAGTGATTATGAAACAGTAAAAAATCCGGCAGGATTGGGCCTTTTAAACAATGAATTCAACACCACTACTTTCGATCCGGTAAAGACGACCCGGTTAAGGCTTGAGGTCGATTCAGCCGAAAGATTCCCGGGCATTCTTCTGGAATGGAAGGTCTTCCAGGCAGCCGGCAGTCCCGGCCATCCGCCTGTGGTTAATGCAGGACCCGACAGGTCGGTTATAATCGGCGGAAAGACTTATCTGTCGGGCTCAACGAGGTCGGTGACTCCGGTTACCGAAATCGCATGGACAAAAAAGTCCGGTCCGGGAAACGTGACCTTTGAAAAGCCGGGAAACCCTGTAACTGCAGCGGTCTTCTCACAACCCGGAGATTATATCCTTTCGATGATGACCCGGGAGGGAATTCTCTCTTCGGTGTCGGATCTTTCGGTAAAAGTGACCGCTCCTCCTCCGGCTGAAAGGCTGGATGTTGTTTATACAAAGAGATATAAAATCGACAGTCCCTTATGGACAGGCAGGGCAAAGGCTTTGATGGTCAACTGGATTCCATGGTGCATCGATCAGATTGAGAGAGATACTCTTACACTTGGTCCCGGCGGACTCGACAACTTCATTGATGCTGCAAAAGCTCTCCGGGGAGAGCCTCATGGCCGTCACAAAGGCTATGTCTTTTCAAATGCATGGGTTCATCAGACCATCGAATCGATGTGCATAGCCCTGATGATCGATCCTCAGGGCGACAGGGAGATTATGGCGGCCCAGGAAAGAATGCGAAACACTCTCGAAAAATGGATACCTGTTGTGCTTTCAGCACAGGAACCTGACGGATACCTTCATACCGCCTGGACGCTCCGTGACACAGCCCGCTGGAAATCGAGATGGGCTCCTGAAACTCGCGGCAATCACGAAGGATACGTCGCCGGTTATTTCATCGAATCGGCCATCAACCACTATACTCTCACCGAAGGAAAGGACAGGAGGCTTTATGATGCGGCTAAGAAACTGTCCGACTGCTGGGTGGCAAACATCGGTCCGGGCAAGACAGCGTGGTACGACGGTCATCAGGAGATGGAGCAGGCTCTTGTCAGATTTGGCCGTTTTGTGAATGATATGGAAGGCAACGGACGAGGTGACAGTTATATCAGGCTTGCAA
>CAYQRF010000087.1:0-6329 GCA_964419775.1 uncultured Rikenellaceae bacterium | reverse complement strand
GCTGTTTTCTTTGGAGGGTAAAATCTGCCGGACCGGATTAATTACTGTACGACAATCCGTATCCGAATTCGAAGGCCGGGTTCTCAGAATCGAAAGGTACATCTTCAAGCTGCTTTCTGACTGCATCCATTGAGGAAGGTATTTCGAAGGTGAGTTTACCGGAAGGATTGAATTTACCGAACACAACATCAAGAAGGGCAGCATCAAGAGCATCGAATATCATTATTGCACCTTTAGCCACATTCTTGAGGTCGGATGGCAGGACGCAGCTTGAACCGGCAGGATTGAAAGCTACCACCACCGGCTTGCCTGTTTTTGCAAGTGTTTTGATATTTTCCCATTTTTTAGCAGGGAAATCAATATTGACCTCCCTGGGGGCAAAAGGATTCGCTCCGGCTGCCGGCTGTCCCGCGTTCGCCTGAGGTCTCCGGGCTGTACGCTGATTCGCCTGTCCTTGTCCCTGTCCGGGCATTCCTCCTCCGAATCCCCGGAATTCCCTTTCCTCTTCGGTGGTTGTCCTGACAAGTATGAGGTCAGCTTCTCTGGGATTATCAACTACTGCGGCATACTTGCCGGCTGTTTCCTTATCGATTCCTTCAACGTAGATCTTTATTTTTGCATTCGCAGGTAGGACATTGTCATTTACAAGAAGAACTATTGATTTGAGCTGAGCCTCGTAGCCCAGCTTTTGATTTTTTTCACTCTGAACTATTGTAGTTGCTGCTTCCGGATCTACATAAGGATTTTCAAACAGTCCGAGTTTGAAATGCCACTGAAGTATCCGTCCGGCTGCCTCGTTTACTCTTTCTTCAGTCACTTTGCCTTCCTTAACCAGTTCCAGCACCAGCTGGGTGTTTGTCTCGCTTCCCATCTGGTCAACACCGGCATTGATGATCATTTCCATATTGTCTTTAAGTGTCGTTTTGCCCTGCAGACTCGGCTTCAGAGGTCCCCTGCTCACAACTCCCCAGTCGGTGCAAATGGCACCTTTAAACCCAAGCTGACGATACAGAATTTCTGTTGAGACATGCCAGGAATAATTAACGTTGAGCGAATCATAATATGTTCCGCTGTAATATCCCATGGCAGCGAGAGCCCCTTTTTCAATCCCCTTTTTCCAGGGGATGAGATGGTAGTCAAAATTATCACCCGGATATGTCAGCCACTGACCTGTGCCGTCTTCATGAGGACCTGCTCCCGGCCAGTGTTTAAGATGAACGAGGATCTTTCCCGGGCCTACATCTTTTCCCTGGGCTCCGTCCATAAAGGCAGCAAGCATTTCGGTTGTGAGATTTGCATCCTCTGAAAAGCAACCCATGTTGCGACTCCATCTGGGCTCGGTCATGACGTCGATCTGCGGACCAAGGATCATATGAAGTCCCACAGCACGATATTCCTCAGCTACCGCTTCACCGAATTTTTTCATGATTGCGGTATCGCGTGCAGAGGTTATACCTACCTGACCTTCCTTGCTTGGCCACTGAGAAAAATACTGAGTACCGCTTACATGTGCCCCGAGGGTGGCTCCATGCCTTGGATCGGTTGAGAACATAATCGGGATTCCGAGTCTGGTTGCTTCAGCAATCTCCTGCATCTTGTTTGACCACGTTGCGAATTCCTTCACCGGAGCTACACCATTGTTCAGGATATTCCTGAAGTGTTTTTCTTCAATGAACGATTTTGCAGTTGCAATCCTTCTCATCTGGCCCATTGCCATGCCTCCTCCTGCAGGTCCCTGACCTCCCGGACCTATCGGCCCGGCATAGTTTTCATTACCGGCATTTGCCAGAGCGGCTTTTTCTTCATCCGTTAAGTCATATTTGACAACGCCATCAGCCGGAACTGCAATGTTTGGATGGAACAACAGCCCAACCTTTTCTTCAAGTGTCATCTGGCTCAGCAGGTCTGCTATTCTTGATGAATCGGAAAGGCGCCAGTCTTCATAAAGATCAAGTTCCCCGTTCTTGTTGAGGTCCCTGAACTGGAGTCCTCTTTTTTCCAGTATTGTTACGGATTCTGATCCCAGGACAGGTTGAGGCTTCTGATCACCCTTATCTGAACAGGCTGTAAATGATAAAGTAAGTGATGTTGCTGCAAGGAACAGCAACATGGTGCGGAGTGTTTTCATAGGTATAAAAATCAGGTTTTAAAGTGTATTGACAAATAACATGGGCATATTATTCCATTTGCCCGATTTACAGTTCTGACAGTTACAGATTATTCACAGAATTTTAGACTTCCTCAACTTCAGGTTATATGGATTTTCTTTATAAATTGAACGAAAATTATTAACCTTTTAATAAAATACCTGGAAATGAAATCCATCAGGGTAATAATTGTCTTCCTGTTTGTCTTCTGTTCGGTCCTTCAGGCCCAGGACAACCTGGCAGGAACGGATCTGAAGTTCCAGACAACGGATTCCATATTTGGTAATCCTTATATCGATGCGGACGAGTGGAGGGACAATCCTGTCAGGCACAGATATATTCATGGTGGTTTTCAGGGTAACGGAACCCGTTTCTCCTTTTATTTTCCTCCTCAGGAACAGTACGAAGGGCGGTTTTTTCAGTATATCACCCCCTTTCCGGATAACGAAAACCTGTCACAGGGAGCTAAAGGGGCGGAGGATAAAATTGGTTTTTCAATTGTCAGCGGAGCATATTTCGTTGAGACAAACGGGGGAGGGCCTACTGACTTTACAAAACCGCGTGAATATTCCGATCCCACCATAGGAGCCTTCAGGGCAAATGCAGCTTCTGCACAGTTTTCCCGCGTTGTGGCAATGAAGATCTTTGGAGGCGGCAGACCATTCGGCTATGCCTTTGGCGGAAGCGGCGGGGCTTACCGTACGGTGGGCGGAATTGAGAATACCGATGGGGTTTGGGATGGCGTTGTTCCCTATGTTCTGGGATCCCCCATGGCAATTCCAAACGTTTTTACCGTCAGGATGCATGCCATGAGGGTACTGCACGACAAATTTCCTCAGATAATTGATGCCCTCGAACCGGGAGGAAGCGGCGACATGTATGCCGGACTGAATCAGGAAGAAAGGGAAGCCTTGACTGAAGTGACAAGAATGGGTTTTCCTCCGCAGTCGTGGTTTGGTTACAGGACCATGGGCATTCACGGGTTCCTTGTATTGTATCAGTCGGTGGTGGCTGCCGACAGGAAATATTTCGACGAGGATTTCTGGAAAGTCAGCGGTTACCTGGGAGCCGATCATCCCGAATCGTTTCTGAAATCGAGGCTCAAAAAGGAGACCACTATAAAGGCGGGCATATCCATCGATCAGGCTGTCAGCCTTGGGCTGTCGCAGCCATTGTCGGACCGGGAAAGAGGCACAGCCGATGCGGCATGGAAAAGCATCGGCGGACAGGAGGGAGGTATGCCTGTTGCCTTTCAGCTTGAGGATCAGCTGCCTGACGTAAATTTCATGGGAGGAGATCTTGTAATTCTTACCGGGAAAGCTGCCGGTAAAACCCTTCAGCTCACAAAAGTTGAAGGGAATAATGCTGTTCTTGGTCCGGCCGACCCTTCGGTGCTTGTACTGATAAAGGCCGGCGATGAGGTCCTGGTAGATAACTCCAGTTTTCTGGCGGTTCAGACCTATCACAGGCATCAGGTGCCGGGTAAGGAGTTCTATGTATGGGATCAGTTCCGCGACAGTAATGGCAAACCGTTATATCCGCAGCGCCCTATGCTCCTCGGTCCGATGTTCACAAGGGGTGCCGCAGGCGTGCTTCCCACTGGCAAATTCAAGGGGAAGATGATACTCCTCGAGTCGCTCTGGGATCGTGAGGCCTTCCCATGGCAGGCCGACTGGTACCGGTCGAGGGTGAAGGGTAATCTCGGGAGTGAGACTGACAATAACTTCCGCCTGTGGTATACCGATCATGCCCTGCATGGTGATGTGTCGGTTGAGGATGATCCCACCCGGACTGTCAGTTATCTCGGAGTGCTTCAGCAGGCGCTTCGCGATCTGAGTGCCTGGGTGGAAGAAGGAATTGAACCGGCCTCATCCACAAACTATAGTATAGCTGACGGACAGGTTATTATTCCGAAAACCGCAGCAGAACGCTTAGGGATACAACCTGTTGTCAGCCTTCTTGCCAACAATGGCAAACGGGCTGATGTAAAGCCGGGTGAAAAAGTTAAATTTACTGCCGTGGTTGAATTGCTGCCGGGCAGCGGAAAAGTTGTTGCAGCAGCGTGGAATTTCGAAGGACTGCCGGAAAAAACAGGAGAGATGACAGGATGGAATTTTGAAGACTCAGGCGTTTTTCCGGTGAGGGCAAAATTCAAATCCTCTGGAAAGGGAGAGTCATTTGTAACAATAAAGACCACTTACAGATTCACAAAACCCGGAACTTATTTCCCGACCTTACGGGTGGCAACTCAAAGGGATTGTTATGAAAATACAGCTTTCGGCAGGCTTGAAAACCTCGACAGGGTCAGGGTTGTGGTAAAATGAAAAGTTTATAATTTTATATCATTGCAAATAGTCCTTTCATTCATGCTTTTATACTTAAAAATTACGAGAATTATGAAAAAAGTCCAAATCGCAAGTCTGTTTCTTCTGATATCAGCTTTTGTGTCACAACTTTCGGGGCAGACCACGGAAAGATTACCCAGAAGCATTCCTGAGGCCGAAGGAGTGTCTTCATCAGGTATTGTCGACTTTATCAATGCGGCAGATACGGGCCGTCAGGAAATCCACAGCTTCATGTTCCTGCGCCATGGCAAGGTGATAGCAGAAGGATGGTGGGATCCCCATGGACCGGATTATAAGCATTTGCTGTACTCGGCAAGCAAAACCTTCGCTGCAACCGCAGTAGGGCTGGCTGTTTCAGAGAACAGACTGAAAGTGACTGATAAAGTGGTTACATTTTTTCCATATTCGTTGCCGGATACACTGGGCAATTATATGAAGGAACTCACTGTTGAAAACCTGCTGACCATGTCGGTTGGCCAGGATCCTGCCGGCATGGGAGGGGGTGCTGACGATGACTGGATTACTGCTTTCCTGAAAAATGAGCCTGTTCATAAACCAGGGTCGGTCTTCCTTTACAACAATATGGCGACATTCATGCTTTCAGCGATTGTACAACAGGTAACCGGTCAGACTGCGTTTGATTACCTTAAGCCACGGATTTTCGATCCCTTGTCAATCAGGGGAGCGGACTGGGATAAAAATGCACAGGGCATTAATCTGGGGATGATAGGGCTCAGGCTCATGACTGAAGATCTTGCAAAATTCGGTCAGCTCTTGCTGCAGGGCGGCAAATGGAACAATAAACAACTGATTCCTGCTGAATGGGTTAAATCAGCAACATCATTTAAAATTGAGAGTTCAGGAGGCTCGGCAGGAGTGTCAAAAGACGTTAATGACTGGACTCAGGGATACTGCTATCAGATGTGGCGGGGAAGGAACAACAGTGTCAGGCTTGACGGAATGGCCGGCCAGTTCGTAATCCTGTTCCCGGATAAAGATGCCATAGTGGTTATGACGGCAAATGCAAGGAACACCCAGGAACAGCTGAACCTGGTTCATAATTACCTTATCCCGGCAATAAAATCGGTTAAGGCAATACCCACAAATCCTGCGTCTAATGACGAAATGCTGAAGAAGCTTGCTGCTTTGAGTCTGAAAACACCGGCTGATAAGGTGTCTGAACCTGATCTTGTAAAGAAGATTTCAGGAAAGGAATTCATGCTTCAGGAGAATGATTATCAGATCCAGTCGGTTTATTTCACATTTAAAAACAATGAATGCAGTTTTGCAATTAAGAGGAATAATCAGATATCGGTAGTTAAAGCCGGACAGGGAACCTGGAAGATCACAAATACAAAATCGGCATCCCTGCTGGCCCCTCCGAGATATGCCCAGTCAAAGTCGATTGATGCAAATTATGCTGTGCTTCAGCCCGTAATAAAAGCGGGAACCAGCTATTGCTGGACCGATCCCAGGACTCTTGAAATCACAGCCCGGTTCGTTGAGGAAAGCCTCGGAGCACAAACCATTGAGTGCAGATTTACGGAGCTTAACGGATCCTTATCGGTTTCGGTAGGTCCGAAGTCGGCTGGTCCTGCCATGGCTCCTGCAGGCAGGATGCAGCCTGCAGTACAGTTGCGGGGCGTGCTTGTGAATCCGGAATAAGGCATTTCATCACTGATTTGCCTCACCTGATCAAAAAGTTTTTGATAATATGGATTTTATTAGGAAATTGCTTCTGAGGAGACGAGATAAGAGGAGTTGTTAAAATCAGGATTAATAAAAGGAATAGTTTTACTTTTTGATGATCAGGTATGCGAAAGGCAATTACCGTCAT
>CAYQRF010000086.1:0-6469 GCA_964419775.1 uncultured Rikenellaceae bacterium | reverse complement strand
CCCAGGCTGACGGATCGCGCCAGACGCCGGCATACAGGCTTAACGACGGAGTTGATTACGTCCCGATGCCGTGGTGGCGTGTTTTTCTGATTCAGTTTCTCAACATTGCCGGACTCGGTCCCATTTTTGGAGCCGTTGCCGGAGCAATGTGGGGCCCCGTTGCCTTCCTGTGGATAGTGTTGGGTTCGGTGTTTGCAGGAGGCGTTCACGATTACTTTTCAGGGATGTTGTCGATAAAGCACAATGGATTAAGCATTACTGAGATAGTCGGCATTTACCTTGGGAATGGTGTGAAACAGTTCATGAGGGGGTTTACAGTGGTGCTTATGGTCCTTGTGGGTGCCGTGTTTATAATGGGACCAGCCAGAATTCTGGCCGGACTGACACCCGAATCACTCACCATGACTTTCTGGGTATGGGTTGTTTTCGTCTACTACCTGCTTGCAACAATGCTTCCTATCGACAAGATAATCGGGAGGCTCTATCCCCTTTTCGGATTTGCCCTTCTGTTCATGGCCATAGGCCTCATCTCAGCCCTGTTCTTAAAAGGCTACCAGATCCCTGAGCTCAGTTTCACCAACTTCAGGAACTTTCATGCCGACAGTGAGAAATTTCCCGTTTTTCCCATGATGTTCATCACAATTGCCTGCGGAGCCATCTCGGGTTTCCATTCGACACAGTCGCCCCTGATGGCACGGTGCATAACCAGCGAGAAACTTGGGCGGAGGGTTTTTTACGGTGCGATGATAACGGAAGGGATAGTAGCGATGATCTGGGCTGCAATCGGGATGTCGTTTTACGGAGGAGTCAATGAGCTTAACACGGTGATGACGGAGCACCAGGGCAACGCAGCATATCTTGTCAACGAGATATCCAATTCGCTTCTCGGAAAGTTTGGTGCCGTGCTGGCCCTTCTTGGAGTTGTGGCAGCTCCCATCACATCGGGCGACACTGCTTTCAGGAGCGCCCGCCTGATAGTTGCCGACTTCCTTAAGTACAAACAGGGACCCATAAAGAACAGGATCTTCATTAGCGTTCCGCTCTTTGCAGCAGGATTTCTTCTCACAAGGATAAATTTCGATATAATCTGGCGCTACTTTGCATGGTCGAATCAGACGCTTGCCATGGTTGTGCTGTGGGCCATAACAGTTTACCTTGCCCAAAACCGGAAGTTGTACTGGATCACCCTTATCCCTGCAGTCTTCATGACAGCCGTCACAATTACCTACCTGCTGTTTGCCCCCGAAGGCTTCTCATTGCCGGCCGCCATAGCCTACCCAATAGGAATTATAGTGGCGTTGGCGGGGTTGACGGGGTTTCTGTTTTTTTTAACCACGGAATCACGCGGAGTAAAGAACGGAGTAACACGGAGTTAGAAAAGTCTCTATGTTCTGCCGGCATTGGAAGCTTTGCACTTCTTAGCTTTCTTTGAACACCGTTGCTTTCTTTGAATACCGTAGCTTAAGCGAAGGTTTTAGTGAAGGTTCTGGCGAAAGTGTTAGCGAAGAAGTGTTATGCCAGTTATGCTGGTCTATCCTCTGACAAGCATGACTTGCAAAAATTTCACTTCGCCTTTTCACTCCTCGTTTTTCATGCAGCATTTTTTATATTTCTTCCCGCTGCCGCATGGACAGGGATCATTCCTGCCAGCCTTGGGCTCAGCATGTACTGTTTCATTTATGAAATCCGGCGTTGGCTCCTCTTCCATTCTCTCTCTCGCTCTTTCCAGCCTGGCCTTTAAGAGGTAAGGGAATACATCTTTGGTGTCGGGATGATCAGGGGCCAGTTCTTCCATAATTTCATACCTCGATTCAGCTGCCTCCATGTTTCCGACAGCGCTGAAATACATAATTGCAAGTTTATTGAAACTGGTTATTTCTGAAATATGGAAACAAGTCCGTTCAGGGTACAGATCCTTGATCTCCATCAGATTGCCAACAACCTCCGGGATTTTGTCGTATTGCTCCTTATAAAAGTATTCAAATGCCAGGTTGAGTTTGCCAAACAGGTAATCAGGATGTTCCCTGATAATCCAATGGTTAACCTCCGTGGCTTTCACCTCGTTGCCGGAATTTACGTAAGCAATCAACAGGTAGTTCTTCAGCTGAGGTACCCTTGGATATTTTTCTATCATGGAGATAAGCTTCTGAATATTCTTGTCCCCGCCTTTTGAAGCCTTATGATGCAAATCCTCCATTTGTCTGAACAGTTCCGGAGTTATGCCTGATTTTTTATTCAGGAATTCCGGATCGCCTGTTATCTCATAACTGAATTTTTTATATCTGCCGCTCATGTTTTGATTATATTCTTTCCTAAACCAAAATTAGTAAAGTTAATCTGATAAATCCTGCCTGAGTAGCATTTAAAAGAATCACACTTATCAAGCCATAATAGCCAATTTGCAGGTTCTGCCGATCCCAAGGCTCACAGCTCACGCCTCGTGCCTTAAGGCCTTAACGCCTTCATGCCTTAAAGCCTTAACGCCTTCACGCCCTTTCCTCATGCTGTATAGTATTTCAGTTTATAGTACTTAAGGAAACTCACAATTATATCAGCATGCAGGCAGTTGCCGACAAGTAATTTGGGCTGGTAGTTAATTGTCACAGGCTCTTTCAGGGTTTCACTGGCAGGGATTTTGAAATTGTACTGGAACTCCAGGCTGGCTACGTTTATATTCAGCCCGCAAACATCTCCTTTTGAGTTGATCAGAGGTCCTCCGCTCTGCCCCTTCAGTCCCGGGGTGCTGGTTTCAAGTGCATAGGTGTAGTACCCCAGGATAAGCGGTCTTGTTATTATGCCTTCCACCGGATAGAAAACCGGGTCCCTGTCAACGTAGTTTGTAAATGCCAGTTCATTCTTTCCGGCATCGAAAACATAGTTTGTGAACTGGGGATTTATGTACCCGATTTTACATACCGACGTGCCGGGCCTGAAGCTGGAAGGGTCTTTAGCAAATCTTGCATACGATTTGTAAAGTCGTTTCCCGTAGTTCTCAAAAACCAGGACCGACAGATCGTGGATTGGGTGGTGGAGTATCCTGAACCGCGGACATGGTTCGGTAAAGCAGTCGAAGAACCTCAGCTTCGCCTGAACTGCGGGAAAGGTATCTTTTCCCCTGTACCCGTACTCTGTTTCAAGTCTCCGCAATCCGGAGGATTTGTTCGTACCTCTCAGCTTTTCCTTTTCCCGAAGAAAGCTGCGGTAATGGTCATGTGCACCTGTCAGTTTTTCCATACGCTCAGCCACATGTCTGGCTGTTATTGCCACTCCCGATTCGTTGACAAATACAATGTTAAAGGCCGTCTTATTTACAACAGCCTCATTGTAGTAACGGTAGACCGAATGCACCGGCCTCAGGAATCCGGAGGCTTTGTCTAATGCTTTTGCGAACATAATTGCTGCTGTGAGTCAGATTGCAATAATAAAATCAGACTCCGCAATGTATTTGAGGAAGGCGAAAAGGTGTGAGGCATGGGGCGTGAGGTATGAGGTCAGAATGCACACGAGCACCGTATTGTATTTTGGGAGTAATATTTTTAGTACATTTGTGATAGAACGCTCGCTGCGTATACTACAGAATAGTTTGTTTTGAAAAGTTGTCACAAGTGATGATAGCCAATGTTTTACCCGTAAAGGAGCTATGAAGGTGAATATCCTGTCATAGAAAATGTATCGTTTTGACGAAACTTTAATACATTTGCATAATGGTTAACGACAGATTTGAAATTGAGTTTCTGGAAGAAGCCAGAGAATTTCTAAAGAGTATTGATGAAAAGACCAGGTACAAAATTCTTTTCAATATTGATAAGTCAAAGAAATTCAATGATCCTAAAGTCTTTAAAAAACTTGACGACGAAATATGGGAATTCAGGATAGAGTTTAAGAAAATGCAAATGAGATTGTTATCCTTTTGGGATAAAAGAAACAATAAGCATACTCTGGTTATCTGTACGCACGGATTCATTAAAAAGACAAAGAAGGTTCCAAAAAATGAGATTGAGAAAGCTAGGCAACTGATGAAAATGTATTTTGAAACTTATTAAACTGTGGTCATGAATAAGGAAATGAAGAAATATACCTTTGATGAAATAAAAGACGAGTTTATCGGCAAAGAAGGAACTGCAGAAAGGGAACAGTTTGAATATGACCTCAAAATGGAGGTTTTGGGAGAACTGATCAGGCAGACCAGGAAAGAGCGTAATCTTACGCAGGAGCAACTTGGTGAGCTAATTGGAGTTCAGAAAGCGCAGATTTCAAGGCTGGAAAACCATACCGGAAACGTTACACTCTCAACAATCATTAAGGTC
Organism: uncultured Rikenellaceae bacterium; assembly: GCA_964419775.1. Classification (GTDB taxonomy): domain Bacteria; phylum Bacteroidota; class Bacteroidia; order Bacteroidales; family VadinHA17; genus LD21. Next base: position 2,162 of record CAYQRF010000086.1, on the reverse strand, counting down.
TTTACAGCCCTCAAAGCAACGATCAGAATGAGGGTTGAACTGGAAGGGACAAGCGTTCAGATTGCATAATTGAATGCATCTTAAGTCCTGAGTCAAAGCTCTGAAAGTGCTTCGTGAACGATCGGCAGCCATTAAATTGCTGAATATGAATAACCTCAGGTGAAACCCTCATCTTTATACATATCCTGATAACTGAAAAGCTATTCCCGGTAAATCAGAACACTTGGAGGAGATCCCGCATCCCGTAAGAAACCGGGATGCGGGATGACATGATAAATGGTGATCATGGGGGGTGAGGCCGCGGCGAGGGAGAACCTGACATATCAGGCAAAATTTTACTTCTCGCCGCGGCCTCACCCCCAACTACCCCAGTGGCGCCTGTCATCCCTCGCCGGACATTCCCGGAAAGACCTAGTTTGACCCTTTAACGTCTTTCAAAGCGGACAGCTATTTATCTTACAGTACAGAGGCGAGGGATCCCAGCCTGGCAGAAGTCCCCCCCCTTTTGTCGCAGAATCCTACGAAGGGTTCAATAAAATCATACGAATTTTTATCGATTTACAATAATCGGGTTATTGTAAATCGACAATTTTTTTACCCAAAACGATATGATTTTAAGCTTGCCTTCATTGTTGGCTCAACGAATAATTATCACAATTCTGACGAATAACGCTCGCTTCACATTAATGGAATATATATTTTTATTTAATAATGAAACAAATTTGTTACAAACAATTATGTTTCATCTACCGGAAAGTCAATAACTAGCCCTGAGGCACAGATGATTGTAAAACTTGCCGACAACCATCCATATTACGTGCAACAGCTTGCTCTGCAGTCATGGCTGAGGACCGTCCGGACATGCGACGGGGATACGGTCAGACAAGCCTTCAGGAACATTATTGAGCAATTGAGCCTCCTCTTTGCAACTATTACGGAAACACTTACAGTGAACCAGTTAAACCTTTTAAGGGCGCTTATTGCAGGGGAGACGGCACTATCCTCACAGGAGGTTCTTTCGAAATACAGGCTGATATCATCAGCAAATGTAAACCGCTCAAGGAAATCGCTTGTTGAGAAGGAAATCCTCGACATCAATTCCGGCGCAATCTCATTTCAGGATCCCATGTACAGGAGCTGGCTGGAATCCGAATTCTTTGTGTGAGGCGCAAAGGCTGCAAAGCAGAAAGAAAAACCATGATTTATGGTAGCTTCGGCTTATAATACATGAATGTCACCAGTGTATTATTTAGCGAATGCAGCTTTGAACCGGGCAATTACCTCACCAAATTCCCGGGGCAGCAATTCATAGGCCTTTTCGACCCAGTCCGCTTTCATCTCCCTATAATATGCCTCCGCAATCCCCCCGGTAATACATGCCATGGTATCGCTGTCGCCTCCAAGCCATATCGCTTTGCGGATGGCATCCTCGAAATCCGATGATTCCAGGAAACATGAAAAAGCCTCAGGCACTGTTTCCTGGCATGTTTCGTTAAAGGTATAACCCGGCTTGATCTCCTCAAGGGTCCGGCTTAAGTTGTAATGGAATCTCTTCTCTATGAACTCTTTTATCTCTGATTTGTCCGCTCCCTTTCTTGCCATGAATATGGCAGCAGCAACGGCCTCCGCGCCCTTGATCCCTTCCGGGTGATTATGGGTGCATTCAGAGCTTTTCCGGGCTTCGCTGATGGTCTCTGCAAGAGTGCCGAACGCCCATCCTGTAGGACCAGCCCTCATTGCCGAACCATTGCCGAAGCTGTTGTATGGCTGAGGATTTGCCATATGGATCCAGGCATTAAACCTAAGACCGTAGCCACGGTTCGGGTATACTGATGCGTATTTATGGATCACCTCTCCATATGGCCTTTTGCCAAGGATTGCATCTGCAACGGCAACCGTGAGAACAGTATCGTCAGTGAAGTCTGACCCCGGAGGGAAGGGATCAAAATCATACCTTCCTGCATTGTCGAATTCATAGGTCGACCCTATGATATCGCCGATAATAGATCCAAGCATTATTTTTTACAGTTTGATGATTCATCTTTAAAGATAGCAAAAAGACCCTGGATAAAAGATCAAAGGCCAGATAAATGAGAAAGAAAAGGCGTGAAGGCGTGGCATGAAGTTGGCAGTTGGCAGTCAGCAGTTGGCAGTAGCGACCC
>CAYQRF010000085.1:0-6661 GCA_964419775.1 uncultured Rikenellaceae bacterium | reverse complement strand
CGTTTAAACCAGGTAAACAGGGTGGAAAACCTGTTCCTGTATGGTACATGGTACCTATAAACTATACTCTCAAATAATAAAGCTTCCAGCATAAATGAAAAAGCCGGACCTTTGGTTCCGGCTTTTTCATTTTATACCAATTTGAAAAAAATCAAAATCGCGGCCTTCAACTATTCCGGGTATGCAGGCAGGCTTTTGCGGCTTCTTCAGACCCGCTGCAGCATCAAGTCTCTCAGCAGCCTTACAAAATCCTCAATGTCATCTTCCGTGGTGTCCCAGCTTGTCATAAGCCTGTATTCAGATGTCAGTTCATCCCAGGAATAGAAGAAATATGACTTCATCAGGGTCTCGGCAACATCATGCGGAATAACGGCAAACACTCCGTTCGACTGAACCTGCTGGGTTATCCTGATCCCCTGAATGCTGTCTATCTTTTGGGCAAGTATCTGTGCCATTGCATTTGCATGGGAAGCATTTCTCTTCCAGAGATCATCCCTGAAATAAGCAAGATACTGAGCCGAAATATAGCGCATCTTGGATGACAACTGCATTCCCTGCTTTCTTATATACTTAAAATCAGGGGAAAGTCCCGGCTTAAGGAAACAGACAGCCTCACCGTACATCATTCCGTTCTTGGTACCTCCAAAGGAGATGAAATCAACTCCGGCATCGGTAGTAAATTCCCTGAAAGGCAGGTTAAGATAAACCGCTGCATTGGCTATCCTTGCTCCGTCCATATGAAGCAGCATACCATTTTCATGTGCAAATCGGGCAAGCGCCTTTATCTCATCAACGCTGTATACCGTCCCTATTTCAGTCGTCTGGGTTATTGAGATAACCTTTGGCTGAGAATGGTGTTCAAAACCAAAGCCGTGAACATGCTTCAGCAGCATCGGCGGGCTTATCTTTCCATCGGGAGTATCAACGGTCAGAACCTTGCAGCCTGTGTATTTCTCAGGCGCCCCGCATTCATCCTGCTCAATATGGGCAGTATGGGCGGTTATCACCGAATTCCACGACCTGGTCACGCCGCTCAGTCCCAGGGTATTGGCTGCAGTTCCGGTAAAAACGAAATATGCTTCGGCATCGCTTCCGAACTGTTCCCTGAAAAGTTCCTCAGCCTGCCGTGTGTAGCGGTCATCACCGTATCCCACAACATGACCTTCATTGACCGAAGCAAGTTCTTTCAGAATATCAGGATGCACGCCCGCATTATTGTCGCTGGCAAATCCCCTCTTATTAATTATTGACTTCATAACAGTTTGTTTTATAATATCCCTTCCGGGACTCAAGTATATATAAAATGAGGGGCTTTATGATTTAAAGCCCCTTTGAATCAGAACATTATTACATTCAGAACTCTACCTGATCTTCGATCCTTTCACTGCGAAGAAAGTGATATAGGAATAATAGATAAACAGGCAGGCGATTGCAAACAGCAGACCTATTCCCTTCTGGATGGCACCCATCATGATCGGCAGAAGTGCAGCGCCGATAACCGATGTTGCAATAACACCCGAACCCACTTTTGAATGGGGACCCAGGTCTTCCAGTGCAAGGTTATAAATGCAGGGCCACATTATTGAATGCATCAGGCCGGTTCCAAGGAACAGCACCAGACCGATCCAGTTCATTCCCATGCCACCAAGGACAAGTGAAAGCAGAAGCATCACTGCTCCTCCTATGGCACAGAAACTCAATATTTTGCCTGCCGAATACTTGCGAAGGATAAAGATACCGGCAACACGACCAACCATCAGTCCGGCCCAGTAATAGGCCAGCAGCCTTGTCCTCATTTCGCCGTCGAAGCTGAAGCCAAGTCTGCTTGAATAATCTGCGAAGAAACTCGGTATCCCTATTTCAACCCCCATATAGAAGAAGATTGCAAGGGAGCCCAGCCACAAATGGGTGTATTTGTAAGCGCTGTCCTTGTACTTCTTCACATTGCCTTCCGCAGCTTCATCTTCCCTTATTTCCGGAAGACGCAGGAAAAACATAACCACAACAATAATAAGGGTTACAATACCAATGCCTGCAAAGGGCCCCTGAACCGTCTTCGGATCAGCCTCGGTGCCTGTATTGGCAGAAACGATAAGCATTGAAACAAAAATCGGAGCAATAACTGTGGCCACGGAGTTCAGCGCGTTTGTAAGAGTGAGCCTGCTGGCCGCCGTTTCAGGACTTCCAAGGGCATTCACGTAAGGGTTGGCAGCGACCTGGAGCAGCACAATTCCTATAGCAAACACCGATACTGCGCTCAGGAAGCCGTAATAACCGGCAGCAACACCCGGAATACAAAGGAAGAAACCAAGGCTTATCAGTCCAAGACCTGCAAGAACCCCGTTTTTATAACCGATCCGGTTCAGAAGATAGCCGACAGGAATTGACAGGATATAGGCTCCGTAAAAGAATGTGTTGGGAAGCTGCTTCTCAACCTCGTTAAGCTTAAAGGCATCCTTCAGATAGTCTATAAGCGAGTTGTTCATTGTTGTGATAAAGCCCAGCAGAAAGAAGAGCGCGGCCATCACGATCAGAGGAAACAGGAAACTGGAGTTTTTGTTTGTCATTTTGGTAGGTTTAAGGTTATTTCATGCTTTATAACTTTGTATGCTTCACTATTTTGCGGAAAACCTGTACATGCATGTCTGCCTGTACTCCTCACCCGGATTCAGTACAGTCGACGGGAAATGAGGTTTATTGACGGCATCGGGGAAATGCTGTGTCTCGAGGGCATAGGCCCATCTTTTTCCATATTTCTTTCCGAACTTTCCCTTCTCATTGTCGATCCAGTTCGCTGTATAAAGCTGAAGTCCGGGCTGGGTGGTAAATACTTCCAATGTCCTTCCTGATAACGGATCGCGGACTGCGGCGGCCAGGCCCGGAGAACCTGCCGGGTTATCGAGAACCCAGTTGTGGTCATAACCTGCCCCGAACCTGAGCTGTTCGTCATCCTTGTCGATATCCTCACCTATTTTCTTAGGGCTGGTGAAATCAAAAGGAGTACCCCTGACGCTGATTATTTCACCTGTCGGTATATTCGTTTCATCGGTCGGAGTGAAAAACCTGCCGTTAATCATCAGTTCATGGTCGTAGATGCTGCCTGAACCCTCTCCTGCCATGTTGAAATATGTGTGACCGGCAAGGTTTACCACAGTTGTTTTGTCGGTCGTTGCATAGAAATCGATCCTCAGTTCATTGGCATCAGTCAGGGTGTAAGTCACCGAAGTCTTTAAATTACCAGGGTAACCTTCCTCGCCGTCGGCTGAAAAATACTCCATTTTCACTGCTGAACCCGAAGCATCAGCGACATGCCACACAACCTTGTTAAAGCCCATTATTCCTCCATGGAGATGATTTGGGCCATTGTTTACGGCAAGGGTAAATTCCTTACCGCCAAGGATGAACTTACCTGAGGCAATACGGTTTGCACAACGTCCGCAAATTGCACCCATGTAGGGACTGTTCATATTGATGTAGTCGGCAATGTTGTCGTAGCCCTGCACCACATCGGTAAAGTTGCCTTTCCTGTCAGGCGCAAAAATGCTGACGATTATTGCCCCGTAGTTGGTTACCTGGGCTACAAGTCCGTTTTTATTTCTGAGAGTGTACAGGCCTGTAGGCAAGCCGTTAAGAACACCCTTGAATGAATCTTCCTTTACAATATTCATCATAATACAATTTTGATTTTGATGGTATGATGGAACCCACATGTTGTTAAATTATATTTATCAGTTTGTCTGTCGGTATAATATATGGGTTTCATAATCACTTAAATATCTAATATTTGCTTATTGAAATTAAAACCTGACCTTGCCGGCCCCCTGATGCCTGATAAACAGGATGTGGCATGAGCCTTTGCCGTAAACATGTTCCAGGGTGGAGACATATTTCTTCAGCAGCGGCTGGGGAACGAATGCCTGGATTGTGCCGGCAAAACCACCGCCATGGACTCTCCATGCACCTTCGCCCCTGAGCACAAGTTCACTTAGTGCAAGGGCAAGTGAAACGTTCTGTTCCCTGACATTGGTTATGGGATATACATTCTGGTTGTACATGAATGAACTGAAGCCCGAGTCGACCACCATTCCGAGGAATGATTTGAAATCGTTTTTCTCGAGGGCAGCCACCTGGTCGACCACTCTCTGGTTGTCGCCATGAAAATGAATTGCCCTCAGGATGGCACGGTCGCCAACTTTTTCGCGGATTTCCGGAGTTATGTCAAGAACCTGTTTCAGCGTTACTTCCCGAAGCACCTTGGCACCAAGCTGGGCGGCAACTGCTTTCATATCGGTTGGCAGTGAGGCGTATTCATCATTCAGGTCGGCATGGCTTCCGCCGGTATCGGTAATGACCAGTGAGAATCCGGTGGCGACAAAATCGAAGTTCACTTTTTTAACCTTCGGTTTCGACGGGTCCTTGAAGTCGATTGTAATCAGACCGCCCATCGCACACGCAGTCTGGTCCATCAAACCGCAGGGTTTTCCGAAGTAATTGTTTTCTGAGTATTGTCCGATAATAGCATTCTGAATCGGGTCGACCTTGCCTTTATTGAACAACTCGCTGAGGATAGCGCCTATCAGTACCTCGAAAGAAGCCGAAGAACTCAATCCCGAGCCCTTTGGAACGCCTCCGTCAATACATGCGTCAAATCCCCCGATCGCATGTCCAAGTTCCTTAAAACGTGAGCAAATGCCTCTTACAAGGGCTGCGGATGTATATTTCTCAGCTTTAACCGGACTGAGGTTTTTCAGATCCACCTCAAACTGAGGGTAACCCTCTGAGATAATTCTGATCACATTGGTGCCGTTCGCTCCGGCGATACAAACGTTATCGAGGTTAACAGCCCCTGCCAGAACCCTTCCGTAGTTATGATCAGTGTGGTTGCCACCAATTTCGGTGCGTCCGGGTGATGTAAAAAAGTCAACATCCTTCTTTCCGAATGCGGTTTCAAATTGTTTCAAAAGCCCGGCATATCTTTTCCCGTTTCTCTTCAGTTCAGAGGTATCATTTCCATAGAGTTCGCGGAATGCCTTGTTATCCCCGTTGTTGATTTTGCGGATCAGATTATCTGTTGTCATGGATATATGGTTTTAGAATTGACGAAAGAATGTAAATATAGCAATTGTAGGGAAAAATAAAACGAAGCCGTCCCAAACAATTTGGAACGGCTTCAGTGTTATTTTATGCTGTAAAGGATGTTTACCTCCGCTTGCTTCCCACAAGTGCGAAGAATACAATGTAGAGGTAACACAGAATTGGCAGGATGAATGCGAATCTGACACCCATGCTGTCGGCTATAAGGCCCATAAGTACGGGAATTACAGCTCCGCCAACTATAAGTGTGTTTATCAGACCTGATGCCATGCTGAGTTCGCCCTTGTCGAGGCCTTCAACACCAAGGGTGAAGATATTGGGGAACATTATTGAGTTGAAGAAACCCACTGAAAGACCCAGCCAGAGGATTATAGGACCTCCGGCAAGCATCACTACAACAAGGAGAAGAGCTGCTATCAGTCCGAATACTGCAAGTGATCTGCTTGCGTTGCCTCTTCCGAGCCTCATGGCCAGGTAGTTCACAAATGCAATTCCTGCAAATATCAGTCCGTCTGTAATCTCCTTGCGGACGAACCATCCGACAAAAAGAGCCAGCAGAAGAACCAGCACTGTGTAGATGTATTTCTTTGATTCCTTAACATCCGAGAGCATGAATGAACCATAGAAACGGCCAACCATTGCGCCTCCCCAGTACAGGGCTATCATCATGGCAGCCTGTGTGTTTGCTATTCCCAGGGCTTCCTGGAAATATCTCTGAAGCATTGCAGCTGTACCAACTTCAGCACCGACATAACAGAAAATACCCAGAGCACCAAGAACCACATGCGGATATTTCCATACGCTTTTTTTCTCAACACCCTGGGTTGAAATTTCGGGAAGTTTGAGAAAATATATTGCAACCGCAATAATGATTACCACAATACCGATAATAAGGAATGGGGCTGTGGGAACGTTTTCAGCAGTATTGAGGGCTGCTTCAGCTGCTGATTTGAAAATGAACAATCCGGCAACCAGGGGAGCGATGTAGGTTGCAATCGAGTTAAGCGCCTGGGTCAGGTTAAGACGTCCGGATGCGGATGCTGACGGTCCCAGTGCCGTAACATAGGGGTTTGCAGCTGTCTGAAGGAAAACAACGCCGCCTGCCATGATGAAGATGGCAAAAAGGAAGAAGGGGAAAGAAAGCATTTTGGCAGCCGGGAAGAATAAGAAGCTACCTACTGCAACCAGGATCAATCCAAGGATTACGCCTCCCTTATAGCCAATTTTTTTAATAATTCCCCCTGCAGTAAATGCCAATAAAAAATAAGTAAAGAAGAAAGCTCCGTTTACCAGCTGGGCCTGAAAGTTTGAAAGCTCAAAAACTGCCTTGAACTTGTCAGCCAGAGTAATGTTAAAGGTAGTAACGAAACCAAACAGGAAGAAGATCATTCCCATGAACGCCATACCTGCCGTTTGCGTATTTTTCTGTTCTGTCATGTTGAGAGTTTTAGGTTAGACAAAGTACCCGGTTTCGGGCGGTAGTAAAATTACATTTAAAGATCGATTTTCCTAATACTGCCTGTGAATTTTTAATCTGTCCATCCCGATCAGAATAATCCTGCTTAAT
>CAYQRF010000084.1:2201-6717 GCA_964419775.1 uncultured Rikenellaceae bacterium | reverse complement strand
CTATTCAGGAATTCAGGTGCAAAATATGTCGTTCTTACCTCCAAGCATCATGAAGGATTTCCACTGTGGCCAAGCGCACAAAGCTGGAACTGGAACAGTGTTGATGTTGGGCCGCACCGTGATATTTGCGGCGAGCTTACCGAAGCAGTGAAGAAGGAGGGTCTTCGAATGGGATTTTACTATTCACTGTACGAGTGGTATAATCCCCTTTACCTCGAGGATCGCGATAAGTATGTTGACAATCACATGATCCCCCAGCTGAAGGATCTTGTAACCAGGTACACCCCGGATATTGTCTGGCCCGACGGAGAATGGGACATGACAAGCGATAAGTGGAAAAGCACTGAGTTCCTTGCCTGGCTATATAACGATTCTCCCGTGAAGGAAAGCGTTGTTGTTAACGACAGGTGGGGAAGTGAAACACGCTCAAAACATGGAGGGTACTTCACCACGGAGTACGGTCTGGTGGGAGAGAATGAGGGGATAGATGAGGAAACAAAGCGTCCCTGGGAGGAGTGCCGCGGCATCGGAAATTCATTCGGTTTCAACAGGACAGAGAATTTCGACAACTATTCAACAGCAGAAGAGCTTATCAAGCTTCTGATATCAACTGTATCCAGGGGAGGCAACCTTCTTCTGGATATTGGTCCGGCGGCCGACGGCACCATACCCGTTATCATGCAGCAGAGACTGATTGATATCGGAAACTGGCTTAAGGTAAACGGTGATGCCATCTACAATACAAGGGCATTTATAACAGCAGGCGATGGTTCCGGAATAAATGCGGAGACCGGCAAGAGTCTGTTTTTTACGAAGAAAGGAAACGATCTGTATGTGCTGTGCACCGAATGGCCCGGGCGCAATATTGTCCTGAAAGGCATCAGACCGGGCGCCGGGGTAAAGGCTGAATTGCTTGGCAGCGGCACAGCTGTCAGTCTCAGGGGCTCGGGAGGCAGTACGACGATAGTTCCACCGCGTCTTACGCCTGATGATTATCAGCCGGCTTATGTTTTTAAAATTAGCAATATACTTAAACAAGAGGGTGAAAAATAAACTTTGGTATTGTCATTGACTAACTATTTCATTATTTTCACAGATCATATTTCAATCTTAAAACCCGGATCAGGAATCGCACCTTAAAAATTAAAATTATTATAATGAAAATCAAGATCTTTACTTTTCTGCTGGCTGCAGGACTACTTATCGCAAGTTCCTGTACAAGAACACAAACGAATGCTTCACCTGAAGTCATACAAAAAACGGATATCTCGTGGTTTCTCGGTCAGTGGACCATTGACATCGAAGGCGGTTCTGTAGGCTGGCTTGAAGTAAGGCAGGAGGATGGATGGCTCGATGGCGATATATTGTGGGGCGGAGGAAGTGTTCTTCCCGTTTCAAATATGTTCCTTGCCGGCGACAGGGTTCTTTTTGTTCAGCGCTCAAATAATGCTGTGAGAAAAAGGGATGAAAACAATGAACCGGTAAAAACCCAGACCGTGACTTCCTGGTTGGAGATTGTGCAGGAAGGGGACAAGATCAGCGGGATTTTATTGTCACCCCGCAGAAATGGTTTAAGCGTTGATACTACGAGTTTTTCGGGGGTAAAGCTGCCACAGGTACCCCAGGCTCCTGATCTTACAAGCCTGAAATTCGGGGATCCGGTTCAGCTCTTCAATGGTAAGGATCTTACAGGATGGAGGCTGATAAACGAAAAACAGGTGAATGGTTTCAAGGTCGTTGATGGTGTTCTGGTTACCGACCCGGTGCAGAAAGAGGGTGAGCCTCACATTAGTTACGGGAACCTGCGGACTGATAAGGAATTTGAGGATTTCAACCTTAAGCTTGAGGTTAATATCCCTGCCGGAAGCAACAGCGGCGTTTATCTGAGGGGAATGTATGAGATACAGGTGGTTGATTCATACAGGAAAGACCTAGATCCCCATAACATGGGTGCAGTTTACAGTCGAATAACGCCTTCGACGGCAGCCGAAAAACCTGCCGGAGAATGGCAGACACTCGATATCACCCTATGCCAGCGTCATGCAACCGTAATACTCAACGGAGTGAAAATTATTGATAACCAGCCGATTTACGGTCCAACAGGTGGTGCCGTTCAGTCGGATGTGTTCTCGGCCGGACCGATCTACCTCCAGGGTGATCATGGAACGGTTTCTTTCAGGAATATAGTTCTGACTCCGGTTATAAATTAATCAAATACGGGTTACTCCCTCAATCGTGACGCTTATGAAGTATCTTAAGCGAAGGAATGGCATTTTTCATACGTGGATCAGTCTTTTACTGGTATGCATGCCCCTGGCCATGGGTTCTGAGGTCATGGCAGGCGAATCATCTGCTGATACTGTTGACATACAGGTTCTTTACAACGGAAGGGCATGGAGAAACCTGCATTACAAGATTCAGGGCGACCAGTTCCTTTTCACTTCGGGATTTGTTCCGGGCAGTGTTACAATGAGGGGCAGGACTTTTCATGGACAATCTGTGAGATATGATTGCTACAACGATGAACTTCTTTTGTTAACCGGTAAGGGTATTATCCTCCAGCTTAATAAGGAGCTGATCGAGGGATTCACCCTTGAATATGACAATCGGGTTTTCTTGTTCAGGAACTTTGATACTGATTCTGAAAAAACTCTCCCGGGATTTGTGAATGTCCTCAGCAAAGGAAATGCTTCTCTTTTTGTAAAATACAGTAAGGATGTGCTGATTCTGGCAGTTGAAAACAAGTATGATCTGTTCACCGATAACATCCGGATATACGTTGAAAAGGACGGGATAACCACCAGAGTAAGCAACAGGGGAGATATGCTCCGGCTGCTTGCCGACAGGAAACAGCAAGTCAGGGATTATATAAAGAGCAACAGGATAAGGGTCACAGCAAAGGCCCCGGAGAGCATAAAGCCTGTGATTGATTATTATAACAGTCTGCAACAAACTGTACCGGAATGAAACAAAAGGCCCTTCTTCTGGTAAGTGCTCTGCTGTTATCCGGAATTGTTTATGCCCAGGATGAACTTAAGGTGACCTGGGACTACAGCGGGCAGTCGTTCAGGGAATTTGTTGTATCGGCAGAAAATGAACTTGGACTAAGCTTTTTCTTCAGGGATGAGTGGGTGGATGATCTCAAACCGGGTAATTATCCCGGACATGAATCGCTGAGGGACCTTCTTGACAACCTGTTCAGGGAAAAGTCGCTGTTTTATTTTATAGATGAGTGGGGCAACGTAATAATCACAAGGAATTTTGCTGTTAAGCGGCCGGATGACAAGGGCGCGGAACAGGGAAATTTCATTGCACCTACTGAATATTACGATTCGCAGGATAAACAGAAGCTGTCGGGAAACCTGTTTGTCGACATTGGTAATCCTGCAGACAGGTATAAATCCGGAAGTGTTACTGTTACCGGATATATAACCGACAGGGATACAAAAGATCCCGTCGCGGGAGCCACCGTTTTTGTTCAGGAACTGGCTGCCGGAGCCCTTTCGAACCAGTATGGCTTTTACTCACTGACATTGCCGCGCGGGATTCACCAGATCCGCTACACCTTTATCGGCATGAGGGAAAAACAGGTAAACGTTAACCTCTACGGACCTGGTGAGCTTGATATTGAGATGAACAGCATGCTTATCCCCCTCAAGGAGACAACAGTATCAGCCGACCGTAATGTTATATACCAGCGGTATGAAGTCGGAGTGGAGAAGGTAAATATTTCATCATTTAAACTATTGCCGACGTCCATGGGAGAATCGGACATAATTAAGAGCGTTCTCCTTATCCCAGGCGTACAATCGGTAGGAGAGGGCTCGGCCGGATTCAATGTGAGAGGAGGCAGCTCCGACCAGAATTTAATCCTTCTTTACGGATCCCCGGTTTATAATTCCTCACATTTCTTCGGATTCTTTTCAGCAGTCAATTCCGACATTATAAGGGATGTAACTCTTTATAAGGGAGGGATACCTGCCAGGTTCGGAGGACGTATCTCTTCGGTACTTGATATCACTTCAAGGGACGGCAACAGGAAAGAGTTCAGCGGCAATGCAGGCATAAGCCCGGTCGCCGCACATCTAATGCTCGAAGGGCCGATAGTCAAGGATACAGTTACCTATTTACTTACAGGAAGGTCGACTTATTCAAACTGGGTGTTTAACCTTATCGACAATGCCACCCTTAAAAACAGCATGGCTTCATTCTATGATGTGAACGGGCGGATCACCTGGGATATAAACAGCAACAATAAGATAGACCTATCCTCCTACCTGAGTCACGATTCCTTCAGATTCAACTCAGACACTCTGTACGGCTACGACAACAGCATTGTGTCGATGAGATGGAGACACTTTTTCAACAAGAGATTCTTTTCGCTCATATCGGCCAACAACAGCAACTACAGGTACAACGTATCGAGCGAAGCCTCACCCGAAGAAGCTTTTAAGCTCACACACAAGGTAAACAGCACAGGGCTGAAGGCTGATTTCAACTGGTATCAGGGCCGCAA
>CAYQRF010000084.1:0-2101 GCA_964419775.1 uncultured Rikenellaceae bacterium | reverse complement strand
GTTGAGACTTCGGTTGAGCTGTATTACAAGCGGATAGCAAACATGGTCGATTTCAAGAGCGGGACCGACCTTGTCATGGCCGGAAACATTGAAAAAGACCTTGTCAATGTGAGGGGGAAGGCATACGGCGTCGAGCTATCCATGAAGAAGGATGAAGGAAGGGTGCGATGGAGCGTCGGTTACACTTATTCAAGGACACTGCTCCATAGTACCGGACGTTTCAGTGATGAGACGATCAACAGGGGCGAATGGTTCCCGGCCAGTTATGACAAACCACACGACCTGGTTGCCACATTTAATTTCCTGTTCTCGAGGCGCTTCAGTTTCTCGGCAAATTACAACTACAGCACCGGAAGGCCTATTACTTATCCGGTTGCAACTTACTACATGGGTGATATCCTGATGGTTCATTATTCCGACAGGAACAAATACAGGATCCCCGATTACATGAGACTTGATCTTTCGGTGAAGCTGAGCGGTAACCTGCGATCAAACAAGATTGCCAACCCTCACTGGATATTTTCAGTGTACAACCTGCTGGGCAGGCAGAACGTATATTCGATTTATTTCAGGAACGAAAATGGCAGGATTAACGGATATAAACTGTCGGTTTTCGGACAGGCGATTCCATCGCTAAGCTTCAACTTTGATTTTTAAGGAAATGGGGAAATTTTACATTTATATAATTCTTCCGGTCGTGCTGATTATTTCGGGATGCATCACCAGCTTTGTGCCGGAAACGGATGAGGATCCCGATCTGCTTGTGGTTGAGGCAATGATAACCGATCAGGCTGAGGCCTTCTCAATCAGATTGTCCAGATCGATGCCTCTTGGCGAACGTACCAGACCGACAACAAGCTTAAGGCCTGTTTCGGGATATATTGTTTCCATTGTTGATGATCTGGGAAATTATTACCGGGTAAGGGAATCTTCAGTAAATGGTACCTATGTTACCGATCCGGCCTTTTTCCGCGCAGTTGTCGGAAGGACTTACACACTCAGGATAAATCCGTCCTTTAACTCCGAAGCGGATATCTATTCCTATCAGTCGCTGCCAATGAAGATGAATCCGGTGCCCCCGATTGACAGCCTGTATTACGGGAAAGTGCTTATAACAGATAAAACCCGGTATACAATAGCCGAGGAAGGCTGTAATGTATATCTCAATACCGGAGATCCTTCGGGCGAATGCAAATTCTTCAGGTGGGACTACTCTGAAACGTGGAAGTTCCAGTTGCCTTATCCGGTTCCCAACAATACCTGCTGGATCAGCTCGAATTCCGACAATATTCTTATTAAAAGCACATCCGTTCTGAGTGAGGCCAGGGTTTCGAACTTTCCGGTTAAATTCATCTCGAATGAAACCGACAGGCTTAAAGTGAGATACAGCATCCTGGTCAACCAGTATTCGTTGAATGAGGATGAGTTCACTTTCTGGGAAAAGCTTCAGAATATTTCTGAGGAGGTGGGCGGCCTTTATGATATTACTCCCGGGACCATTCCGGGAAATATTTATTGCGTTGAGGAACCGTCCAGGCAGGTATTGGGATATTTCAGCGTTTCTGCCAAAACTTCCTCCAGACTATATATTGATGAATACTTCCGCGGTGTTATAAACCTGTACTCCGATTGTGTCTCCGATACTATTTTCGGAAGGGCTGAGATACCCGAACTGAATACAAGAGTGTGGATACTTGAGGAACAGATGTACGCGATGCCTCCTTTCAGAGTGCTTACCGAAAAGAAATTCTGTGCCGACTGCTCTGTCAGGGGTACAACAACCAGACCGGATTTCTGGCTTGAAAAAGATGAAGAGGAAGATGAATAAGCGGTTAATGATGATATACGGTATGGCGCTGGCAGTTATGCTGATGTGCTTCTCCGGCCCTGAAGTGTCGGGGCAGGAGGGACAGAATTTTTCCGGTGTATTGGCCCGTAAATTCAGTGACTACTGCAATTCATTCCCCAGGGAGGAGATGTATGTTCATACCGACAGGGAGGAGTATATAGCCGGCGAGGAACTTTGGTTCACCGCGTATCTGTTCGAAAGGCCGGACTCCGGATTGACGGATGGAAGCAGTCTGGCCTACGTTGAGCTGCT
>CAYQRF010000083.1:0-6901 GCA_964419775.1 uncultured Rikenellaceae bacterium | reverse complement strand
TCCCTGCTCAGCTTAACATACCTTTCCATGTCGGAGAGAATGTCAGGCCTTGTAAGAAGCTCTCCAACCTCAATAAACCGTTGTTTAACTCCATCCAGCTTCTCAAGAATCATGTTTGCCTCCATAGAAGTATCGAATTTTCAGCGTGCAAAGATAATAAAAAACTAAATCCGGTTTCAGTATTCGAATCTTCCGTTTTCCGTAACGATTGTAAGCTTTTTATTGTCAGACGCCTCGCAATGTCCTATGATCTTAGCTTCAAGCCTGAAAGCGGCGGCAATGCCTGTAATTATTTCTGCTGTAGCCTGGTCGGTGTAAATCTCAAGTCTGTGGCCCATATTGAAAACTTTGTACATCTCCTGCCATGGGGTCCCCGACTCTTCCCGGATAATCCTGAACAGAGGAGGTACGGGAAACAAATTGTCCTTTATCACATGGAGTCCGTCGATGAAATGCATTACCTTGGTCTGGCCACCGCCCGAACAGTGTATCATTCCGTGGATTGAGGATCTCAGTTCCCTTATGATTTTCAAGGCAACCGGGGCATAGGTCCGGGTCGGGGAGAGCACAAGCTTTCCTGCATCGGGGCCGAGCCCCTGTAATTTTTCTGTAAGCGACAGACCGCCGGAATAAATGAGTTCCGGAGGTATTGAGGGGTCGAAGCTCTCCGGATATTTATCCGCGAGGTACTTAGAAAAGACATCATGTCGTGCGGAGGTAAGCCCGTTGCTCCCCATTCCCCCGTTATATTCATTTTCCCAGGTGGTCTGACCAAACGATGCCAGCCCCACAATAACATCTCCCGGCTGTATGTCGCAGGTAATCACATCTTTTCTTTTCATCCTCGCCACCACCGTCGAATCAACCACGATGGTCCTGACAAGGTCGCCCAGGTCTGCGGTCTCTCCCCCTGTCGACCATATACCCACTCCCAGGCTCCTGAGCTCTTCAAGGACCTCTTCGGTTCCGTTTATTATTTCAGATATGACCTCGCCGGGGATAAGGTTTTTGTTTCTTCCGATTGTCGAAGAGATAAGCATGTTATCGCAGGCGCCAACACAGAGGAGGTCGTCGGTATTCATAACTATGGCATCCTGGGCAATGCCCTTCCATACTGACATATCTCCCGTCTCTTTCCAGTAGATATAGGCCAGAGATGATTTTGTCCCGGCACCATCTGCATGCATAATATTGCAGTAGTCCGGGTCACCTCCAAGGATATCGGGTACAATTTTACAGAATGCTTTGGGATATAACCCTTTATCAAGATTTTTTATGGCTGAGTGAACATCTTCCTTTTGGGAAGATACTCCGCGTTGGCCGTATTTTGATCCGTTGGACATTTATTTTCTATAAACCCAGATTATTGATTGTCTCAGCAGCTTCCGGAAATTCGGATTTTGGAAAGTGGGGACATCGTGTCCGCTCTGGAGTACGACAACCTTTGCTTTTCCGTAGCTTTTTGTCCAGCCTATTACCGGGTTGCTCGACTTTTCATCAGTTGTCAGGAGCGGAGTTACTCCATCTTCAACATAGTATCCCTTGTAGGTTTCGTCATTTATCAGAAAATCATCAAGCCCTTTGGTAACAGGGTGTTGAACGTCAGATATCCTTACAGTAAAGTTAAGATCGTGAATGTATGAGCATGGTTCATATGACTTGCCCTTAAAGGTAGTGGCCTTATGAAAGTATTTTCCCCCGATAATATTCCAGTACTCAGGCCAGTCATCAAAGGCGCATATACTGTGATGAAGGGCCACAACAGGCTTTCCTTCACTGATGCAATCAGCAAAATTACTTGCCTGATCATCAGTGATAGTCTGCCACATGTGATAAAATACCAGAACATCAAACTTATCCCTGTTCTCCGGAAGGAACATATTGAATGCTTCCGGAAGTTCAGCGACCTGATATGAAATTTCAGGTGCCATATCTGAAAGCATGTTATTAAACTCTTCATTGTTAAACCCATGACCGCCGGTAATAACAAGTATGCGGATGGTTCCGGATGGTTCGGAGGAAGAAAGGATCAAGGCAGACAGGAAGAATAATAGCAAAGAAGATATTAAGTGTTTCATTTTTACCTGACCTCATAATCCGTTCTTAAAACTCTGAATTCCGTACGCCTGTTTATCTGGTGTGCAATCTCTTTTTGTTCTTCGCTGGCCAGGGTGTTAATGAATTGTTCGGTAAGTGAAGTCCCTTCCTTCAGGAAGGCATTCTGCTCAGCAATAACTGAATCCACCACTTTGGGTGTGGATTCCCCGTAGCCTCTTGCCGATAGTCTGTCGGCTGCGATTCCCTTCTCTATGAGATACTGAACTACTGACTGTGCTCTCTTCTGGGAGAGGTCGAGGTTGTATTCCTCCGTATCGCGTGAGTCGGTATGCGACATCAGCTCTATTGTTACATTGGAGTTGTCATTAAGAGTTTCAACAAGCTTGTCAAGCGACACCATCGATTCGGGGCGCAGATCCCATTTCCCGAAGTCGTAGAAGATATTTGGCAGTTCAATCGGTTTATCGATGGCAGTCAGTGGTATGGTAACCATAAAGTCGCGGCTCTTTTCCTGGTTCTTGGTTGTTTCTCTTTCCTTGCCGTTCAGGTATCCCTGTTTTGAAGCAAGGAAGATATAATCAACGTCCGGCCTGAGGCTGAATCTGAAATCCCCTCCCTGACCTGTTTCAGCCTGGAGATTCGATCCGTCGCTGGCGATAAGTCTTACAACCGAGCCCTGGATCGGCTGGCCTGTCTTCTCGTCTTTTATCAGCCCGGTAACGTTGAATCTCAGGGGTGGCAATTCAAAAGTATATAAATCATCATTGCCTCTCCCCTTACGTGTGGAGCTGAAAATTCCCTTCTCATTTCCCCTTTCGAAGGAGATCCCGAAGTCATCTGCAAAGCCGTTTATCGGAGCTTTCATGTTCTGCACCACCCATGAGCCGTCGGGCTGGGGTACGGCCTTGAAGATATCAAGTCCGCCCATACCGATATGTCCGTCAGATGCAAAATAAAGTGTTCCGTCATCCCTGATATGAGGGAAGAGATCGTTACCCGGAGTATTTATGTCGGTTCCCAGGTTGCGGGGTGCTGACCATTCGTCAGATTCATCATTTCTGTTTACATAGTAGATATCCTTGAGCCCCGATCCGCCCGGCATGTCGGAAACAAAATAGAGAGTCAGCCCGTCGGAGGATATTGAAGGGTGGGCGGCTACCAGCGAATCAGGAAGAATGCCTGTATTCTTTGCATCTCCCCATTTGTCACCTGACCTTTCGGCAAACATAATCACGCAGCCCTTCGTTTCCCGCTTGCCTGCCTCACAACGTGTAAAAAAAACCTGCATGTAGTCGGAAGTAAAACTGGGCGTACCATCCTCCGATTCACTGTTGAGGTCATCGACCGGTATCGGTGTGCTCCATTTTGACTTTTTGTCGATACGGCTCTCAAATATGTCAGTAAAGCTTTGTCCGGTTGCTCCGTGAGTTTTGCTTCCGGCTGCATCGTCGCGTGAGGAGGTGAAATAAATGACGCCGAAATCATCGCGTCCGTAAGCGGGGCTGAAATCCGAGAACCTCGAGTTGAGGTCCTTGAGTTCTTCCACACGATAGGCTTCGGGGTTCCTCTCCCACTCCAGCGAAAGTTCGCAGGCCCTTATCTGCTGATCGGCCCTTGAGTCGGAAGGGGCCACCTGTTTGTACTTTTTAAACTCCTCTATGGCCTGCTGGTATTTACCGGTTTTTTTTAGCGATTCGGCAAGCCAGTACTGGGCTTCGGGCTTTGATGTGGCTGAACGAACTGCAAGCCTGTACCATGTCTCCGCGTTCCTGGGATCATTGGTCAGGCGATACGACTCGGCAACCATGTATCCCAGCTCAGTCCTGAATGATTTGTCGGCTTTTTTCGACTTCGAGTAGGCATCCTTGAACTGGTCAATGGCTTCGTAGTATTCGCCGGCATTAAAAGCAGCATAAGCTCTTTCCGCCTTTTTCTTCTGGGCCTGTGAGTCCTGGAAGATAAAAACCGAAAATAATAATATGGCCAGTATTAATCGCTTCATGATATCATCCTGATTTAGACTTCAAAAGTAATCATTTTGGTAATAAGAAATAACAGCAGGCTACAAGCCTTCGAAATGCATCAATAAATGTACCATGTTTGCCGGGATGAAGCACAAAAGGAAACTGCAACCGGCATTTATGAATCCCGGGTTCCTTATCAGTACAGAAAAAAATTCATAAAAGCCTGATATAATAACAAAATTTCTTCCATACCTTTAATAAAGGATTCAAAACGCTATTCTTATTCCTGACTTAACTCCATCAACCATGTATCAAACAATTAAATTATGTATTGTAGTGGCATTGATGTGCCTTACAGTAAATGCTGAATCGCAGATCAAGGTCGATCTGAAAAAGAAACTTGAACAGCAGGTCAACCGGCGGCTTAACCAGAAGGCTGACCAGGCTATTGACAAGACCCTCGACGCCGTTGAGGACAGCATCACCACAAACCCCGATAAAAAAGGCAGCACGAACAATAATGCTTCTGCAAACAAGAGCCCGGCAGAACAGACTCAGGGTACAGGCGGCCAGAAAACCGGTGAAGCTTCCCATGGTCAGCAACAGGCTTCTCTTCAGGCTTACTCTAAATATGATTTCGTCCCGGGAGAGAAGGTAATCTTCTATGATGATTTCAGTCAGGACGCAGTGGGCGACTTTCCAGCACTATGGAACACGAATGGCTCAGCCGAGGTGGTGACGACCAATCTTTTTCCGGGGAAGTGGATGAAATTCATTATGAACGAATGTGTATGGACCGATGAGCTTCTTAAGCTTCCTGAAAACTATACAATCGAGTTTGACGTCATTCCGATTGGCGGGCTTGAAGGAGACCGGATGTCCGGCTGGCATATGAGGCTGATGCAGGCGAAAAATGCAAAAGCATGGGACAGCGGTTCCGCTCCCGGGAATGGTGGATTCCAGTTCCAGGTTGAATATACAGGAAGACTGGGTTACAGTACATGGCTGTATGGAGATGAGTGCTCAGCGGCTAAGCTGAGCGGTTTTGTCAATAATGAAACCTACCATGAGAAAATGAACCAGGTGTACCATGTTGCGATATGGGTCCAGAAGACAAGGATACGTACATACCAGGATCAGAACAAAGTCATTGACCTGCCCAGGGCCTTTCCGGCCGGATGCGTTAAGCCCGACAGGCTGAGGTTCGAATATGGCGCCGCCATGATAAGCAATGTGCGTATTGCAGTTGGGGCTCCCGATATGAGAAACAAACTCCTGACTGAAGGCAAGCTGATCTCCTACGGAATCTATTTCGATGTAAACAAGGATGTTGTCAAACCAGAATCAAACGGAACACTTAAGGAAATAGCGACAGTGTTGCAGGAAAATCCGGATGTCAGGGTTAAAATTGTCGGTCATACCGACGCTGACGGAGCCGATGCCTCCAATCTGGATCTTTCTAAAAGGCGCGGCGCTTCGGTGAAGAATGAACTGGTGAAGAACTTTGGAATAGATGCATCCAGGCTTGAATCGGACGGGTTGGGAGAAAGCCAGCCGGTTGCTCCGAATGACACCCCGGCCAACAAAGCTCTGAACCGCAGGGTGGAGTTTATAAAGCTCTGACGGCTTATAGCCGGCTTCTCAGCACAGAATTCAAAGGGGCATCAGAAATGATGCCCCTTTGCTTTCTTAACCCTAACCCTCACTAAACTATCTTGTGAACAGCAGTTCCCTGTATTTCGGCAACGGCCAGATCTCGTCGTCAACTATAAGCTCAAGTTTGTCGATGTGCTGCCTGATGCTTTCGAGGAAAGGCTTGACATTCTTCTCATAGGCAAGCGCCTTCTTGTATGAGTCTTCAATCACATTGGCTTTTTTCCTTTCCTCAACCATTTCGAAGACCATCTTCTTTATGTTTATAACATGGTCGGAAATGATGGTGACCGCCTCTCTCCCCGGCTCCGAAAGCTTCAGGTATTCATTTTCCGGGAAAATTTCCTTCAGTCCCCTGATATTCTCAATGAGTACCGACATATATTTGATCCCTGTCGGAACAATGTGATTTATTGCAAGGTCGGCCAGAACTCTCGATTCTATCTGTACTTTCTTTGTGAATTTTTCATACTCAACCTCGACACGGCTGTGAAGCTCCTTCTCCGAGAAGATCCCTCCTCCTACAAGCACTTCTTTCGATTTGGGAGTAAGGTATTTGCTTATGGATTCAGGAATGCTTTCCAGTGAACACAAGCCCCTTTTCCTGGCTTCTTTCATCCATTCAGCAGAATAATTATCACCCTCAAAACGCACTTTCTCCGATTCAAGGATCGACTTTTTAAGGACCTGGAAGATTGCTTCATCCTTTCCCCTGCCCTTTTTGATAAGAAGTTCGACCTCTTTCCTGAATTTTCTTAGCTGAAATGCCACAGCCGAGTTCAGTGCGATCATAGCTTGGCTGCAGTTGGCTGATGAGCCTACAGCCCTGAATTCAAATTTATTACCTGTAAAAGCAAACGGCGATGTCCGGTTCCTGTCGGTGTTGTCGAGAAGAATCTCCGGAATTTTTCCGATCCCAAGCTTGAGTTCCGTCTTCTGTTCCGGGCTCATCTTGCTGTCGGATACCTTCTTCGAAATGTCATCCAGCATCTTGCTGAGATAGGTTCCAAGGAAAACTGAAATTATCGCCGGAGGAGCCTCATGTCCGCCAAGCCTCCATGAATTGGATTCATTCATCACCGAAGCCCTTATAAGTTCATTGCTTTCGTACACTGCCTTGAGTACGGCAACGAGGAAGGTAAGAAACTGAAGGTTGGTCCTGGGATTCTTGCCCGGCGAAAGCAAATTGACTCCGGTGTTGGTCGACAGTGACCAGTTATTATGTT
>CAYQRF010000082.1:2011-6957 GCA_964419775.1 uncultured Rikenellaceae bacterium | reverse complement strand
TCCTCGCTCTTAAGATATTCCTGCCGGGAATACCTGAGCCGGTCAGGATCGTCAATGTCCTTCGCTGTGTTGAGGCAGATCAGACGGTCGTGAGCTTCGGCATCCTCGGCGTTTATGAAATGCACGTCGTTGGTCGCAATGATCTTCACATTGTGTTTTTCGGCCAGTTTCCGGATGCCCTCTATTACCTTCTGCTGTTTCGGAAAAACCGTTCTGTCGGCTTCCGGATCGTTGGTCTCGTGCCTTTGTACCTCAAGGTAGAAGTCGTCACCGAACAGGTCGGTATACTCCTTCAGAACCTTCTCTGCCGTGGCAAAAGATCCGTTGAGAATCTCATCAGAGATCTCTCCGGCCAGGCATGCTGACGATGCAATGAGGCCTTCCCTGTATTGCGCAAGCAGTTCCTTATCGATACGGGGGGTATAATAAAATCCCTTTATCCAGGCCAGCGAAACAAGTTTAATTAGATTTTTGTATCCTTTCAGATTTTTTGCGAGGAGTACAAGATGATCACCCGACCGGTCCTCCTTTGCTGCCACACCGCCTACAGGTCGTTTGGCCACATACATCTCACAGCCCAGAATGGGTTTGATCCCCTTTTTCAGTGCGGTTGCATGAAATTCCTTTACCCCGAACATGTTGCCATGATCGGTGATGGCAATGGCCTCCATCCCCATCGATTTAACCTTATCGATAAGGTTGGAGATGTTCGAGGCTCCGTCGAGTATTGAATACTGAGTGTGTACATGCAAATGCGCGAATGGGGCCATATTGGTTGTAATTTTTCTGTTAAGGTCGGAACACAAAATTAGCCAAAAAGCCCGACAGGCACCCAATAAAATGCAACGAGTTATCAACGGGTGACTGCCAGAGACCGGTATTCGGTTCCCGATAGCTATCGGGACGGTATTCGGTATTCGGTATTTTGAACAATAAACGATGAACAATAAACGATGAACGACAAACAATGAACGATGAAACCCTGAAACCCTGAAACCCTGAAACCCTGAAACTTTGAACCTTGAACCTTGAACCTTGAACCTCGAACCTTACCAGCAACACTGACGCTCGTTCCTCGGTCAGTGCCTTCGGCCAGCAACCAGTAACCCGATTTATTTAATTGTTTCCTTGAAAAATTTCTATATCTTTGCACCCACATTTTTTGAAAACAGGTTAAATAAAAAGTTTAAAACTAAATGTCAGTTAAAATCAGATTAGCTAGGAAAGGCCGCAAGAGAAAGGCCTACTACCACATTGTGGTAGCTGATAGCAGGTCGCCACGTGATGGCAGATACATTGAAAGAATCGGAAATTACAATCCGCGAACCAACCCCGCAACAATCGAACTCGATTTCGATAAAGCCCTGGGTTGGCTGCAGAATGGCGCACTACCTACAGAAACCTGCAGGGCTATCCTCTCTTATAAAGGAGTCCTGATGAAGAAGCACCTGCTCGAAGGAGTGAAGAAGGGTGCATTCGACGACGCCGAAGCAACCAGGAGATTCGAAACCTGGATGAAACAGAACGAGGAAAAGATCGAATCAAAAAAATCGAACCTCGAAAAAACGAAGGATGACGATGTAAGCAAGCGCCTTCTGGCTGAAAAGAAAGTCAACGATGCAAGGGCTGCACGACTGGCCAAAAAACTGGCTGATCAGGCTGCCAGGGAAGCTGCTGATTCTGCTCCTGAGAAACCGGTTGCTGTTGAAGAAGCTGCCGCAGACGCGGTTGCTGAAGCTCCGGCAGTTGAAGAGGCTTCGGCCGAAGCTTCTGCAGACGGAACTCCCGCTGAATAATAGAACAACCACAGGGAATCAGACCCCGTGCCATACAATGCCGGCATATTACTCGGAAGGATACAGAAAGTCCAGGGCTATGACGGCACCCTGACAGTAAAGCTGGAAAGGGATTTTACGGAAGATATTTCTGACATGGAATCGGTTTTCATCGAATACGAAGGAAAACCGGTTCCTTTTTTTATCTCATCCATGGAAGATGAGGGAGGCGATATCGTCAAACTGAGACTCGAGGGATACGACTCTTACGATAAAGCTTCAATGTTCGCCGGCTGCAGAATAAGCATGACTTCCGGAACCCGCCGGGAAGAAGACGATGCCAGTTCAGGCATAACGGGATTCACAGTGATACTCAGCGATCTTAGCGTTATTGGTGTAATTGAGGAGGTCATTCAGAATCCCGGACAGGACCTTCTCAGGATTCTGTCGCCTGAGAAAAAGGAAATTCTTGTTCCGCTTCACAGCGACCTGATCACCGGCATTGATAAAAAGAAGAGAACAATATCCATGGACCTGCCGGAAGGACTCATGGAAATCAATCTGTAGTTTTGCAAAATCATATCGTTTTGGGTAAAAAATTTGTTGTGAAACAATAATCCAATTATCGTTTTACAATAAAAATTCGTGAATTCTTTCTTAACCACGAGTCGCACGGAGTTAATCACGTAGTCACACGGTCCCGAAAGTTTTCGGGATACGAACGGAGTAACACGAAGTAAGAAAAGAAGTTAGCCACGAATGGCACGAATGACCCCGACGCTGCGGTCGGTGTCTAAGCTTCGCTTCGACAAGACCTGCAAGACCTGCAAGACCTGTAAGACCTTCACGCCCCTTAATGCCGTCACGCCTTTCCGCCTCCCACCTCACGCCTCACGCCTTTCTACGTCCGGTGCAACGATTTCCGTTTTCAACCGTCTTTTACTCAATGAACCAATTGCCATTAACCAATTTAACCGGAATCAAATGAGAAAATTTATCCGACCAGCTATTTTACTTACAGCTTTTGCCTTAACCACAGCATTTGCACTTGGGCAGGCAAAAGAAACCAGGAATGTCAGAAACTTCACCAAGGTGAGCTATGGCATCTCAGGTGAACTGATCCTCAGGATCGGACCTGAATGCAGCCTGACAATCGAGGGCGACAGGGATGATATTGAGGAAATCATTACCACTGTCTCAGGCGACAGACTGACAATCAGGCAGGACAACTGGGGATTTGGTTTCAGAAATATGAACGAGAAGGTCACCATTTATCTTACAATGCCTGAGGTTGAAGGGATTGGTGTATCAGGATCAGGCAGACTGAGTGTTGCGGACCCGATCGAAGCAGATGATCTTGATCTCAGCGTAAGCGGCAGCGGAAGGATTTCCACATCTGCAGTGAGTGCTGATGACCTGCACTGCGGTATTTCAGGATCGGGAGACATAATCCTCGGAAAAGGCTCAATTGATGAGGCAACCATTTCAATCAGCGGCTCCGGAGGCTTTTCGGGCGAAGAGGCTGATATCGACAGGCTCGATGTAAGCATCTCGGGAAGCGGGAGTGCCCGTTGCGGGGAAGTGGATGAGCTGGAAGCCCGTATCTCGGGAAGCGGCAATGTTACATATGCGGGAAGTCCAAGGGTGAACGCCAGGGTATCAGGATCGGGCCGTGTAAGATCGAGATAGCAGGATTATTTGCGGATAATCCTGATCACGCCATCATCCTCAACCTTTATTATGGATGATGGCTTATTTCTTGTTATATCTGATTGGTTGTATCTGACCACATAGTCGGCCGATAAAGCAATCACTTCTTCGATCTCGCTGAAAATGGCGGGAGCCGGGGTATCACTGATGTTGGCTGAAGTCGATACGATCGGTTTCCGGAACCGTGTTATCAGTTCATTGCAGAATCCTTCGGAACATATCCTTATTCCTACTGATCCGTCACTTCCCATAACACCGGGTGCAAGGCTCCTTCCGTTGGGATAGATAATCGTAAGCGGCTTGTCGGCTACCTCTGCAAGCTGGTAAGCAATTTCGGGAATATTCCTGACATAGCGTTCGAGCATGCCGAATCCGTTAACCAGCACAATAAGGCTCTTGCTGTCGTCGCGCTGCTTGATTGAAAATATCCTTTCGACGGCATCCTGCCTGGTTGCATCACAGCCCAGTCCCCAGATGGTATCTGTCGGGTATAGTATCACTCCCCCTTTGACAAGTACATCAACAGCCTTTTTAAGGTCGTCGGCAAATTCGTTTGCTTTGATCATTCCTGAAAGGTATTACTTTGAAAAATTTTCTTCGCTCCCCCTGGGATCGGGGAAAACGAAGAAAATCAATTGCTAAATATGCAAACTAAAGCAGTCTTTTCCTTAGTTCCTCAGGCGATTCGGGCGACAGAAGCGCAAAGGGTATGTCGAAAACGGTCCTGGCGCCTGTCTGGCCATCTTTCGCCATCCTGGCTATTGCCCTTGCATAGGCCACTATGACACTTGCAGTGAATTCGGGATTGCTTTCAAGACTCAGGCTGAATTCCAGTCTCTGCCCGGTCCCGTTTCCGGTTGTGCCGGTACGGATTACCACTCCTCCGTGAGGCATTCCTGAATGCTTTGCCTTCAGTTCTTCCTCAGTGATGAAATTCACTGTTGTTTTGTAGTCGCTGAAATAGTCTGGCATCGTAACGATCGCCTTTTCAATGGCTGCCCTGTCGGCTCCCTCTTCAACCACCACATAGCAATCCCTGATGTGCTTTTCGGATGTTGAGAGCTCCGGATTCTCTCCGGAACGGACTCTCTGAAGGGCGCTCTCAACCGGAATTGTGTATTGAATGGCGTTTCTGACTCCCGCAATCCTCCTGATGGCATCCGAATGGCCCTGGCTGACGCCCCTGCCCCAGAATGTGTAATCGTGCCCGGTGGGCAATACGCACTGTCCCAGCAGCCGTGCCAGAGAGAACAGTCCGGGATCCCAGCCTGCGGAGACCAGGCTGAGCTTTCCTGCCGCCCGCGATGATTCATCTACCTGCCTGAAGTATTCAGGGATCCTGGCATGAGTGTCGAAACTGTCGACTGTGTTGAACAGCCGCGAAAGTTCAGGTCCCTGGACGGGCAGGTCAGTGGCTGAACCGCCGCAGAGGATCAGGACATCTATTTTGTCTGTGTAATT
>CAYQRF010000082.1:0-1911 GCA_964419775.1 uncultured Rikenellaceae bacterium | reverse complement strand
GATATCAGCGACTCCCTGATAAGGAATTCGGAGAACTGCGCTGCTGTTTCAAAGACCTTTCCGTCAGTGGTTCCGCGGGGAGCCTTTACATAGCAAAAGAAGGTCCCCTTTGGTTTAACGGCACTGAAGCCGGCTTCATTAAGGGCTGCGATCAGCAGGTCGAAGCGCCTGGAGTACTTCTCCACTGTCTTTTCAGTGATTTCAGTGTGCTCAAGTGCTTTAACTGCTGCCTTCTGGATTGCCCTGAACTGGCCAGAATCGGTATTGTCCTTCACAGTGCCGTAAGCCTTTATCGCCCTGCTGTTACCACAGACAAATCCTATTCTCCAGCCTGTCATGTTGAATGCCTTTGACAGTGAATGAACCTCCAGACCGACGTCCATGGCGCCGTCGACAGACAGAAAGCTAAGCGGTTTCTGACCGTCATAGGTGAGGGCACTGTAAGCTGCATCGTTGACAACGACAATCCCGTTCTTCCTGGCAAAACCGACCACCTTCTCAAAGAATTCAGGTGTGGCGACTGCGCCTGTCGGATTGTTGGGATAGTTTATATAAAGCATCCTTGCCTTCCGCAGGATCTCATCAGGTATTGAATCAAGGTCGGGAAGGAAACCGTTTGATTCTGTCAGCGGCAGGTTGAAGACTTCGCCCCCTAGATACCTTGTATAGGTTGCCATCACCGGATATCCGGGAATTGTAGTAAGGAGAATGTCACCCGGATTGATGAAACAGAAGGGAAGCATTGCAAGAATCGGCTTCGATCCGATACCATGTATTATATGTTCTGAAGGATCAATACCTGAAAGCCCGTAGACTTTTTTGAGGTATCCGGCTGCAGCTTCCCGGAATTCAGGGATGCCGTTGTCAGCGTACCATCTGTTCCCTGGCAGTCCGGCCTCTTCGGACAGCGATTTCACAACAATCTCATCAGCAGTCCAGTCAGGCTCCCCGACTCCCATGTCGATAAGCTTTACACCGGGATTAGCCGCGGCTGCCTCAGCCTTGGCTCTCTTTATCAGTTCAAACTTGTAGATGGCAGTCGATTTGCCAAAGCTTCTTCCTCCAAGTCTTTCAGCAATCTTATCTTCGAAAAAATCACTCATGGGGCAATCTTTTGAAATTTCATTAAAAATATTCCCGGCAAATGTAATAAAATGTTAATACCGTTGCCCTAAAATTGCCTTATCCTTGAAGGTCGGAACCTGAGTCTGTAAATTATGGATTTTTCAGGGCAATTTGATCCGGGAATGCTCTTTTTCGTTTGGATAAATAAAAAACTGAATTAGTTTTGTACCGGCAAAATTTTTGTCGAACCAAAACCTAATTTTTCTAATTTAAAAACTGATATCATGATTAGTAGCATTTTTTGGATTGTGCCTGTTTCTGCACTCCTTGCATTGCTGTTTGCGTGGATCTTCTACCGGAACATGAAAGCCCAGGAAGAAGGTACCGACAGGATGAAGGAGATAGCAGCTTATGTAAGGGAAGGAGCCATGGCTTATCTCAGCCGTCAGTATTCGGTTGTTATCAAGGTGTTCATCATTCTTGTTGTTCTGCTTACCATACTGGCTTATATGGGGATTCAGAATCCTTTCGTGCCTGTTGCGTTTCTTACCGGGGGGTTCTTCTCAGGTCTCTGCGGTTACCTTGGAATGAAAACCGCTACCTTTGCATCGAACAGAACTGCATGGGCGGCTTCAAAATCGCTTAACAAAGGCCTCCAGGTTGCTCTCAGGAGCGGAGCAGTCATGGGTCTGGTTGTGGTTGGTTTCGGCCTGCTTGATATTGCAATCTGGTTCCTTATTCTCAACGGATGGATTTTCACTCCGGAGCATATGGTCAACGGACTCGACTTCCTTGGACTTACCTTTGTCCACCCCGGTACTACTGAGCATGAAAAGCTTATAGAAA
>CAYQRF010000081.1:0-7094 GCA_964419775.1 uncultured Rikenellaceae bacterium | reverse complement strand
ACCCAAAACCCTCATATTGCAGGGATTGCATTGTGATAAATTGTGACCTTCTCAAAGAGACGGAGTCGAAATTCTGTTATGAGTGTACTAAATATCCGTGCCGGAGATTAAAGAACCTCGATAAAAGATACAAAACCAGGTACGGCACGAGTTTCTTTGATAATCTTGCCATGATAAAGGAAAAGGGAATGGACCTGTTCCTGACATTCGAAACAGAGAGGAGAACCTGTCCGCAATGCGGATCGACACTTTGCATTCACCGGACGATCTGCCTTTCATGCGGATTTGACCATCAAAATACAAATTGATCAATGAAATCACTCAATGACTGTATCCCGGAATACCGGAAGTAGGTGGAGAAAGGTGATATTGTCACCGCTTACAGGGGATTGATGGAGTTCATTGCTGATATTGAGTCTAACCCTGACAGGCTTTAAGCAGGGCTCTGTGCCTTTCAATGAAACAGTATTATAACAAGACAGTTTCCCGGCATCTGTACAAAAAAAATAAATCACATCAATCAATAATGAAAAAGAGTACCTGTGTCATTATCCTTATCCTGATTATTTCTTCATGTTCATCAGAAAAGAATGAAAATGACAGCCTGCATACCTTAAAAATAGAGGAACATATTAACAACTGGGAACCCCGGTACTTAAGCGAGTTTTCAAAAAACATAACCTATATTAGACTTGAAAGCACTGAATATCAATTAAAATTCATGCACTTTCATTGTGCTTTTTCTGATAGCCTAATCCTGGCTGGTGATTACTCCACTTGCTACTTATTCGGTAAAAACGGGAAGGTCATTAGAAAAATCGGTAATGAGGGCAGAGGACCGGGAGAATACTTGATTTTATCGCAAATGGATTTTGGGAATAACTCTGATATTTACTTGAGAAGCTCCGGTGACATTCTTGAGTATTCTACTGATGGACAATTCATTAACAGATACAAAGACATCCTTAAAAACGACACCGGGTTTATTGGCAAATGGCTGCAATTAAATGATTCATTATTTATCGGATACATAGCTAATTCGTCCGGGATTGAGAAAAACAGATTTGCCATCTTCAGCAAATATGGAAACGTAAAACATGAGCTGAAAAACTATAGGATTTTAGAGAGAAAGAAACCGTATTTCTCAGATACAGAAAGCTATGCAGACCTATATTGTTTTAAATATCAGATATTTATTAAACAAATAGTGAATGATACATTGTTTGTCCTGACCTCAGACTACAGATTACAACCGAAATACGTATTCGACTTTGGCAAATATTCACATCAGCCCTTTTTGGGAGGACCTGAAGAATTAATGGAATACTCGCTCAAAAAGGGAAATACTATTACTTTGGAAAACATCTTTCAAACAAACGATCATTATTTCCTGTGCTGTGATTTCCACTTAAACTTTCCTGCTAAAAGACTTACAACAAAAACCGTAAGAGCGAATATTACAAGTGATTATAATACGACCATGGCCCTTGGAGTGTTAAACAAAAGGACCAATAATTTTTCATTTTGCCAGGCCACAGAAACAGATAATCCTTTATACACGACAGGCTTAATAAATGATATTGACGGGGGCCCAAGGTTCTATCCCATGAAAATGATCAATGACTCAACGATGGTAATGTGGATTGATGCACTTGAATTTGTAAATCACATCAATAGTCCGGAATTTATCGCTAGCCAGCCGGTATTTCCTGATAAAAAACAATCACTTATTGAATTTGCAAGTAAAATCTCAGATACTGATAATCCTGTTTTAATGTGCGTAACATTTTGAATGAGTATCTTAGGATGCATTAATTTAAACTGCAGGAAAACAATAATGACACTTATATGAATTTCGAACTTATTAAAAGATCTGCAAACAGACCAGAATTGTATGAAAAAGGATCTTCCATTATGTGGACCGATCCATACATTTCAAAGCAGTTGCTGGAATTACATTTAAACCCTGATAATGATGCAGCCAGCAGAAGCAAAAATAAAATCGGGCATATTTCAAACTGGATCCTGGAACAATCTGATAAACCTGAAATGAAAATACTTGATCTGGGTTGCGGACCCGGACTCTACGCCGAATTATTGGCACAAAGAGGACATTCAGTAACAGGAGTTGATTATTCTGAAAACTCAATCCCATATGCAATAAAACAAGCGAAAGAAAAACATCTTGATATTGAATACCTGAATTCAGATTATCTGGAGCTGGACTTTGATAGTCAATTTGATCTGCTAATCCTGATCTATCTCGATTTTTGTGTCCTGCTGCCTCATGAAAGAGATAAAGTTCTGGAAAATGTTTTCAGGGCTTTGAAAAAAGGCGGACACTTTATATGCGATGTGGTAAACGGGAAAAACATTGAAAACAAAATATTACCTAAATCCTGGGAAATAAAAAACGAAGGATTCTGGAAACCTTCACCATACCTGGCATTGGCAAACGGATACCATTACCCGGAAGCTAATGTCCTTGCAGAACATCATATAGTTATAGGTGAAGATGATTCAGTTGACACCTACATTTTCTGGAGTCATTATTATGAAAAAGACCATATGGCTTCAATCCTTGAGTCAAAGGGTTTTACAAACATCAAAAACTTCGAAAATGTACTACCGGAAAGTGATGATTTCTGGAATGGCGAAAACATTACCTTTTATGCTGCCCGGAAAGAATAATCCCTGAGGTAAGCAAGTTGTAATGCCTGCCCACAATCAGCCTGCAATCATACTTATTCATTCCGGAATTTATCATTAAGCAGTGAGCCGAAACGAAAACAATAATAATCCTTCATGACTAAAATGGAAATAAAAGAACTGCAACGTATTCTTCAGGAGGCATATACAGTTAAAAACCTGAATAAAATATCTCTCGTCCTGATTAATTTATATAAAGCCCGCCAGTTTACAGCACTGAATAAAATTTCAGATATACTTAGCGACTACGTATCTGTCAATATAACAGATGACGGTAAAGGCTTTTCAAAATTAATGATGATGTATCATCCCGACAGAGCCAGTCATCATATAGAAGAAATTAACAGGCTCACCGCGCAGAATAATTTTGACGGATTGCTTGAGTATTCACATATTCTGAAACTGGAACGTATTGAAGAAATAGCCAATTCATTGAATAGCTGCGAAGATATCGATTATGCCCCTGTTTATGACTGGGATATGGAAACGGAGGGTTTCAGCATCATCAATGACTTCCAGCCTGATAAAACCTTCAAAACAAGATCAAAGACAGAACTGATCGGTTATACTTTTTACGATGCCATAAAAATCAGGGAGTATGGCCATACGGACATTGAATATCCATCTTTTTATCTCGAAGAAATAGAAGAATTTGAATTATCGTCATCAGACATTAACGATCTGGATGGTGCTCAATTTTGTACCAATGCCAGGATTATTGATCTGTCAGATAATAGAATATCAGATCTCAGCCCTCTAAACGAATTAAAAAATCTGGAAGAACTGAATCTTTCAGATAACCAGATTGGATATATAGACGGATTAAGCAATTTATCCAACCTGAAGAGTGTGATATTATCCAACAACCAGATTGATGACATATCTCCTCTGTTTGAACTAAAGAAACTCGAATATGCCGATCTGACAGAAAATAAGTTGGATCCCAGACAAATCAATGAATTGATCAAGTCGGGAGTTACAGTGACCTGGTAATTGATAAAACGGATAAATCCTGTCCGATTTTTTGAAAAATATCAACAATTTTAACCACGGATTTCACGGAGAGCGCGGGTAAATCACGGATTGAACTTTTTTACATAATAATACGTCTGATTCCTTCTTTCAGAAATGAAACGTTGAAATTTATCAATAACCCTATTCTGCACCCCGACAACTTCAAATAGGTCATCAATTGTGCAGTATGAATAGGATTAAGACACTCAACGGATTTTACCTCAATCACTACCTTGTCTTCGACTAAAAGATCCAAACGATATCCCAAATCGAGCTTCCTTCCTTTATAGATCAACGGCATAGGAACCTGCTTAATTGATGAAATGCCACATTCCATTAATTCCTGATGAAGACACTCCTCATATGCCGATTCAAGTAAACCAGGTCCAAGTTGCTTGTGAACTTTCACAGCACAATCGACAATTTTGCCAGTAAGATCTTTATAAAGTAATTCCATACAATCGAGACACATAAATATAATACTTTTCCGATAATAAATAAGCAAACCCGTGAATTAAATCAGTGCTCTCCGTGAAACCCGTGGTGAATCAATTCGCGAAGATCAATATTCTTTATAGGTATCAAGAAATCTGCAATTTATCCCTCCGGACTCTGACCTGAATAACCTTATGAAACCCACATGTATCAAATACGTAAACACGTATGTATATAATTTTCAATCATGTGGGTTCCCTGTCTGCCGACAGGCAGGCATCAGACCATTAATTTAAAAATTATATACTGATGAATCCATTATTTTAACAATGGTATCACTGACGCGCTAATTGTCATAAGTCAGGACTAAGTGATCATCCTAAAAAAGTTACAGAAAAGGAATATGATTTTAAAACACCTTTCAGACAACGCAACCTTTTTCCTTGTTTCCCAATCTTAAATATAATACATCCACCCATGAAAAGCCTGCTTATAATAATTGCCGCAATCACTTCAGCACTTGTAAGCTGTGAAAAACTGTCTGAATCCGGACTGGAAATCTACCTGCTGACAGATTTTCAGAAAAAATCACCGGGCGCCGAGATCTTGTCAGGCAGTGAAAAGTTGTCGGAGAATCCGGTTATCTCATACAATGATATCGTTCTGTATGATTCAGCCGAACATTATTTTCTGATATCGGAATCAAAGGCTCAGGAATTGCGCCAGGTAAAATGGGGTACCCAGGGTACTGCATTTTCATTAACCATCAATAAACAAATAATCTACTCGGGCTATTTTATGCCCGGCTATTCCTCGCTTGGACTCGACTGGATATCAATTGACCCGTTAGCCTTTGATTCAAAAATCAGAGTAACCCTTGGCTACCCGGTCGACTGGCCCCGGTTCCAGGGTCCTGACCCGAGAAATGATTCAAGAATAATCAACTACCTCCGGAAAGACAATAAACTGAAACTGTAAAAGGCACAGGCTTTGCAAGCCGCAGCTTCAGCGAAGGTGGAGGGCTCAGGTCGAAAACCGGAGCCGCGTACCGCACGCCGCATACAGCGTACCATGTTTATTTATAACTTCAACCCATCTGAAAATAACTATGAAAAAGACCTGGAAAAAAGCAGTCATGGAAGCCATTGAAAGAACCAGGGGTATTAAAATTGAAACACTTACCGAAAAAGACATTCAACACCTCCCGGTCATTGTACAGAAATATATCCGCTACTCCGGTTCAATCGGAAAGGAAAAGGTACTGAATTTCAGGGTGGAGTTCACCGGCGGGATAAGATCAGCATCAAGCGAGGATTTCATGCCTCTTACATCGGTCCAGTATAATTTCACGGACCAGCCAACCCGGCTCTTTTACATTGTCGCAAAGAAGAAAGGAATTCCTGCCAAAGGTATCCACATCTACAAAGACCGGACGGCTTTCATGCTTATAAAAATTTTCGGACTGTTTACAGTTGTTGATGCCAGGGGTAAGGAAATGGATCAGGGTGAAACGGTTACTGTATTCAACGATATGTGCTTCATGGCTCCGGCTTCTCTGATTGACAGGAACATCGAATGGAAGGAAATTGACGACCTGACTGTCGGTGCAAAATTCACAAATGGCCATATCACTGTCGGAGCAACATTGTACTTTAATGAAGACGGACAGCTTGTAAACTTTCTGAGCAACGACAGATTTGAAACTACCGACGGTAAGACTTATGTCAACAGTCCATGGCTGACCCCGGCGACAGAATATTCAAACATAGACGGATACCGTCTTCCTTCAAAAGCAAAACTAATCTATAAACGTCCGGATGAAGATTTCTGCTATGGTGAGTTCAGCTTGAAAGCCATAGAATACAACTGCAGGGATTTCAGATAAGAAGTAAGACCGAAGACGGAAGACCGAGGACTGGAGAAAGCCGCACGCCGCTTTTAATAAGGTTCACATAAACAGCTTTTTATTATCTTTGTTGAAATAGAAAATTCTTATGCTTACAAAGGAAAAAGTAAGGAAGACCATTGACAGATTACCGGATACTTTCACTGTTGATCAACTTGTGGAGGAGCTTATCGTTTTGGATAAAATCGAGGAAGGACTGAAAGACGTTGAGGAAGGCAGATTGTTTTCTACAGATCAGGTTAAGGAAGAGCTCAAAACATGGCTAAAGTAATCTGGACTCAAAGATCCTTAACTGACTTAAAATCCATTGCAGAGTATATCTCCAAAGACTCAGTTAAGTATGCATCCCTGACCCTTCAAAGAATTATCGGGGCTACCAGGTACTTAGAGACTAACCCAAAAATCGGAAGGCGGGTACCTGAAGTTGGTAAGAATCACAATATCAGAGAAATAATATTAGGAAATTACAGGATCATTTACAAAATTTCAAATTCTCAGACTGTTCATATCCTTATGGTTCACCACTCTGCCAGAAGGCTCAGGCAAACTTCTCTCAGGAGAGTAAAATAAAATCCTGATGATAATCGCACTGTCATAAAATCGAAATCAAATGGTATGAACCCCAGAGCAAGCTCTGGACTCAAAAAACGGTGCAAGCACCGAGGAATTAAACCTGACCTTCGCGTCCGCCGAAGCTTTACGCGAAGGCGGATTAAATGAATTATGTACGACAGGCGACAGGCGATGTGTTGAAGACCGAAGGCCAAAGACCGGATTATGCCTGGTAGGAGTGTTATGACTGATAAAACATGACGAAAACACCATCTCATATGTTATTGATATTGTTTGCCATACTAATTCTGCTTCTCCTTTCCCTTTTTATCTTTTTACTCATTGTTAGTCCTGGAAAACCGAAACCTGTTACCAACCAGAACGGGCAAACTGTAGAAGGAAGCATTTCTGAAAAAGTGTTTCTGGAAATCGGCGGTGTCCGGCATGGGATGTTCATCAGGGCGAAAGACCCCGGCAA
>CAYQRF010000080.1:0-7256 GCA_964419775.1 uncultured Rikenellaceae bacterium | reverse complement strand
GAAACCAGAATGCACTGGCAGACCCGGCTAATCAATCAGGCGTAAATTCTGTTCCCGAATTCAACACCAGAGTCCTGTACGATTCACTAAGGGTGATTGAAAGGAAGACTGCAGTATCAAGGGCAATTGCAAACGTAAAAAGCGCCAGCAACTATCTCTCAACTCAGGGTGAAAGTCTTCATACCGATGTCAAATTCATCAAGCGCTATGAGGTGAACTGGAACAAGAAATTCACCCTCTCGGTTGCCTGCCTTGTCTTTTTCCTTATAGGAGCCCCGCTTGGGGCCATAATAAGAAAAGGCGGACTGGGAACACCGGCTGTCATATCGATACTTTTCTTTGTGATCTGGTATGTAATATCGCTGTCGGGAGAAAAGCTTGTTGAAGAGAATCTTGTAAGTACTGCTGCCGGCATGTGGGCGTCGACATATATCCTTCTCCCCATCGGTATTTTCCTTACCTACAAGGCTTCGAGTGATTCTGTAATAATGAATATTGATACATATTTAGTGTTTTTCAGGAAGATAAAGGATTACCTTTACAGGCTGTTTATCATCGGAACGAAACGCAGATCGTCCGTTGAAGGAAAAAAATTCTGATAAAAATGGAAATTAAGCTTAACACGATTGAAGAAGCCATCCAGGACATCCGTTCAGGAAAACTGATTATTGTTGTGGATGACGAGGACAGGGAGAATGAGGGTGATTTCATCTGTTCGGCTGAACTAATAACACCGGAACTGGTAAATTTCATGGCCAAGCACGGCCGCGGACTCATTTGCGTTGCGCTTCCCGAGGAAAGATGCGAAGAACTCGAACTGGATCTCATGGTGGGAGTCAACACTTCACTTCACGAGACCCAGTTTACGGTGACCGTTGACCTTCTGGGATCTGAAACCTCCACGGGGGTGTCAGCAAAGGACAGAGCCCTTACAATCAAGGCGCTTGTAGATCCTTCAACAAAGCCTTCCGACCTCGGACGTCCCGGTCATATATTCCCGCTCAAGGCAAAATCGAAAGGAGTGCTCAGAAGGGCCGGACATACCGAAGCTGTTGTCGACCTTACAAGGATGGCCGGATTACAGCCCGGAGGTGCACTTGTGGAGATAATGAATGACGATGGTACGATGGCAAGGCTCCCC
This sequence comes from uncultured Rikenellaceae bacterium, assembly GCA_964419775.1. Classification (GTDB taxonomy): domain Bacteria; phylum Bacteroidota; class Bacteroidia; order Bacteroidales; family VadinHA17; genus LD21. Next base: position 6,115 of record CAYQRF010000080.1, on the reverse strand, counting down.
GATCTCGAAAAACTCAGGCAGAAATTCAACATAAGCATCATTGCCATCAGGGATCTTATCAAATACACACTTGAAAGGGACTCCATCATTGAGAAGGGAGATGCAGTAAAACTGCCGACGGAACACGGCGAATTTGAGTTCATCGCCTTCCGCCAGAAGAGCAATAAACTGGAGCATGCGGCACTGGTCAAGGGGACATGGACCAGGGATGAGCCCGTGATGGTCAGGCTTCATTCGTCATGCTTCACAGGGGATATCTTCGGTTCGATGAGATGTGATTGCGGCTCCCAGCTTCACAAAGCCATGGAGATGGTTGAGGCTGAAGGAAAGGGAGTTGTGATCTATCTCAACCAGGAAGGCAGGGGAATCGGACTGTTTAACAAGATAAAGGCTTACAAACTCCAGGATGAGGGAATGGATACGGTACAGGCCAACCTCAAACTGGGATTCGGTGAAGATGAACGGGATTACGGCGTGGGTGCAAGTATCATGAGGGAACTCGGTCTGGGCAAGGTAAGACTGATTTCAAATAATCCCGTAAAAAGAGCAGGCCTGGAAGGCTATGGTATACAAATAGTTGAAACCATTCCCCTTGAGATTCCTGCCAATAAGCACAATGAATTCTACCTTGAGACCAAGGCCAGCAAAATGGGGCACAACCTGACCTGCTATAAACACTTTGCAAAGGATTGATTTTTTTCCTAGATTTGCATTATATAAGGTCTGTTACAATCTATGAAAAGTTTGAAAGTGGTGTACATGGGGACGCCCGAATTTGCCGTGGCACCTCTGGGTTCATTGCTGATGAACGGTTATAACGTTATCACAGTTGTCACCTCACCCGACAAACCGGCAGGCCGTGGAATGACTGTAAAGAAATCAGCAGTCAAACTGTTTGCCGAATCAAACTACCTTCCCGTCCTGCAGCCAGAGGATCTCAGGAGCCCGGTGTTCATCGAAAGGCTCAGACGCCTGAATGCCGACATCTTCGTTGTAGTTGCCTTCAGAATGCTTCCACGCGAGGTATGGACCATACCCCCCAGGGGAACCATAAACCTTCATGCCTCCCTGCTGCCGCAATACCGGGGCGCAGCCCCGATAAACCATGTCATAATCAACGGTGAAACGACTTCAGGAGTTACAACCTTCCTCATAGATGAAAAGACAGACACAGGCAACATCCTTCTTCGCCAGGAGGTCTCGGTTTTTCCGTTTGAGAATGCTTCCGACCTGCACGACAAGCTAATGAAACACGGGGCCCGGCTGGTGATCAAAACTCTTGAAGGAATTGCGACCAATTTCATAAAACCGAAGTCCCAGTCAGAATTCATGATGCCCGGAGAAACAATGAAGAAAGCTCCGAAAATTTCTCCCGCGTTCTGCATTGTCGACTGGGACCAGGAGCCACACAGAATACACAATTTCATCCGGGGACTTTCAACCTACCCTTGTGCCAGGTCGGCGTTTAAAAATGAATCAAAAACCGTTGCGTTCAAGATCTATGAGAGTATACCGGAAATTGCAGAACATCAACTCAGTCCGGGCCAGATAGTATCCGATGGAAAAAGCATTCTTAAAATAGCATGCAGGGGCGGATTCATAAATCTTCTAAGCCTTCAGATTGAAGGGAAAAAGAGGCTTGGCGCCGCTGATTTCCTGAGGGGATTTAAAATAGAAGCTTATTCCTTAACAGCTGTTTGAAGCTGTCACGGAAGGAAAAGTCACGAACACCAGGCATTATTCAAGAGGTCTTGTTTCCCTGAGCCAGATTTTATCACCTGCACCGGGCTCAGTCCCCTTGTCCAAACGGTTCATCTCAAGAAGACTCTTAAGCTTGACAGCGTAAAGCTGAGAGATTGCATGCATGGTCTCCCCTGCTGTCGCAGTGTGAAAATTCATTCCTTCGGAAGCCTTATCCTTTTTGGGTTCAATATACAGTATCTGTCCAGGCCTGGGAGTAAAATCGTCATTCAGGTCATTGAACCTCGGAAGTTCCCAGTTAACAAGCCGGAACTCCTTTTCGATCTTTTCCCGGGTATCGCCCTCTTTTACAACAATATAACGCACCCTGTTGTTCTCCTGAATCCGCGGGACCCTGGCCATTATATCTCCGAATGTAATGGCGTCCTGTGTGGAAGTCACAGGTTCCTTTGCAGTGGTCTGGGCCGGCGGAGGAATCGTTTCAGCGGTTGTAGTTTCAGTTGTTGTTGTTTTTCCCGGGACATTTTCCTGCGGTTTCTCCTGCTTCGGGGGAACAGATGCGGTAACTCCCCTGTCGAGATCAAAAAGCCTGTAATCCTCGATCTTTCTGATCAGCATATTGTCGTAGTCGGGATTGGTGGCATACCCTGCCTTTTTCAGTCCGCGTGCCCATGCCTTGTAATCGAGCGGATCAAGTTCAAAAAGGGAACGGTATCTCGATCCGGATTTCAGAAAATCGGAATGATCATAATAAGATTCCCGGGCACTGCTGTATTTTCTGAAACATTCATTTCTGCGGTCATCGTGTTTCGTCATTCTCGGACCCGTCCATCCATTATGGCATTTAATCCCGAAATGATTATTTCCTGTTCTTGCAAGGGTACTTCGCCCGTAATCGGATTCCACCATCCCCTGTGCAAGCGTGATGCTTGCAGGGACACCGGTCCTGAGCATTTCGCTTACCGCCAGATCGCGATACTGATTAATATAGAACTCAGCAAGTGCATTGCCTGAAGCCGGTGTGACCATAGGTCTGGATACCCTGCACGAGGTCATACCGGCAAAAGCCAGAATAAACAATAATATCAGATATGTATTCCTTCCCACGTTTCTCGCATTTCCGCAAAAATAGGAAAAATGGCCGGAGGATACCCGGCCTGACCCATAAGTGGTTGTTGATAGAATGCAAAGTTGTTAACAATCTGAAGCATCAGCGATCCGGAAGAACAATGACTGATTAATTTTGCTATTTTTGTAATTCAAACATAATAAGAGAGTTATGTCAGAAATCAAAAATATTTCAATTTCCTTCAGGGAATTTCATAACCAAAATGAACTAGGTGCTGAAGATCAGGAACTTATCGAGGCCTCAGTGGAGGCAGCACGATCAGCCTATGCTCCTTACTCCCTATTCAGGGTTGGTGCCGCAATACGGCTTGAATCAGGAAGGATAGTGCGCGGGGCCAACGTTGAGAATGCAGCATTCCCGTCGGGTATCTGTGCCGAAAGGACGGCACTGGCAGCAGCAATAACCAATTACCCTGATGACAGGCCTGTTACACTGGCAATTTCAGCAATATCCGTCGATGGATCACCAGCTGAACAGCTTACCCCCTGCGGCAACTGCCGCCAGGTAATCGCGGAAGAGGAAGGCAGATGGAGCAGACAGATCAGGATTCTGCTAGCCGGGAAGAATAAAATAATTGAGCTGGACGGGATAGGTCAGCTGCTTCCGCTGCAGTTCAACCGGAGCAGCCTCAGGCCAGATCGTCCCTGATTATAAGCTGAAATCCTGCGCCATGAATGTTCTTTATATTCAGGCGGGGGTCCTCTGAAAGGAATTTTCTTAGCTTGGTAATATAGACATCCATGCTTCTGGCGGTGAAATAATCATCCGAACCCCATATCTTTTTCAAAGCCATCTCCCTGCTTATCAATTCGTTCGGACTCAGTGCAAGTAGCTCGAGAAGCTGGGCCTCCTTTGGAGAGAGTTTCTTCTCATCGTCTCCGAATGTTAATGTCCGTAGCCTTGCATTGAACACGAATTTCCCTATCTCAAAGATATCCCTGGTGCCGGTCTGGAAATCACGGCGGGTCAGGATTGCCTTAATTTTTGCCAGAAGAATTTCAGTGTCAAATGGTTTTGTGACATAGTCATCCCCTCCGGCCCCGTAACCCTTCAGGACATCATCCTTCATCTTCTTGGCAGTCAGGAATATTATCGGGACCAGGTTATTAATCTTTCTGATCTCGCCGGCAATTGTGAAGCCGTCGACATGTGGCAGCATGACGTCGAGAATGCAGATATCGAAGGCCCCTTTTCTGAAGTGATCAACGGCATACTTGCCGTCATCAACCCAGTCGACATGGAAGTCGTTAAGTTCCAGGTATGATTTCAGGACCGAACCGAAGCTCAGGTCGTCTTCAACGAGAAAAATCCGGGCTGATTTCATGTTCATTTCAGTTATCGCTGTTAAATGGCAGGAAGACATCAAATCTGCTCCCCTTTCCAGGTTCACTTGTTACGGTGATATTTCCCTTATGGGCATCGACAATAGCTCTGACATAGTTCAGGCCAAGCCCAAAGCCCTTTACATCATGAACATTTCCGCTTGTCTGCCTGTAGAATCTTTCAAAAATTTTGCTCTGAACGCTCTTGCTCATGCCTATTCCCTTATCAGTAACCGACAGTACTAAACCTCTGTCGTTACTGGTTGTTTCGACTGTTATTTCGGGTGCTTCAGGAGAATACTTCAACGCATTGTCCAGGAGATTGTTAACGAGGTTTGAAAGATGCTCGGTATCGCCTGATACGACAGGTTCAGCAGCATTCAGATTTAGGGTCATCCTGCCGTTTTTCTGGTGAACCTGGATTTCGATGGTTTCAGCAGCTCTTGTTATAATGGAATGCATCGACACATTCTCAAACCTGAAATCGATCTCCTTCTTGTCGAGTGATGCAATCTGCAGAATCGTCTCGACTTTCTTGTTCATCCTGCTGTTCTCCTTCTTGATCATGCCTATGAAATGCCGGATGCTGTTTTCATCATTTATCACCTTGGGATTGGTTATGGTATCAGCGGCAAGGGATATTGTGGCAATGGGTGTCTTGAATTCATGTGTCATATTGTTAAGAAAGTCGGATTTCATTTCCGAGATCCTTTTTTGCCTGATCAGGAAGAAAAGGCTTAGTGCAAAAGTTGCCAGGATGATGAAGGAAAAGAGCAAGGATCCGCCAAGAAGCCATGAAATAGACCCCAGAACATAATTCCTCTTTTCGGGAAAGATGACCGAAAGGATCAGGTTCTGACCCATAATGTTGTCGGGGAAAAGCCGGACCATATAACTGCTTTTAAGAAACTCATTCTTCCCGGCCTTTCCGGAGGTTCCGTCCTTTATCTGTCCATCCCTTATAACAGCAAATTCGAAGGGCGTTTCGATTCCTGAAAAATGCAGGGACCTGCCAAGAACATTCCGAACCTCAGCGGGATTGAGTTCCATTGTTTTTTCCCATTGATAAACTTCTGCAATCATCTCTTCGCTCATTGCCTGAAATTCGCTTGCCCTTCTCCTGACCCTGTCGATGAAATCCCTTGTGTTTACAGGCGGAGAGGACTGGATCGACCTCTGTGATTCAATGTCAGCAGGCTCCTGGTAAAAGGTTGTATCGGTTCTGGTTATTACAGGTTCATTGAACCTGACAGTGCCGGTTGAATCAACGGTGCCTGTCATTGACTGGCTCGTAACACTATAGTTGTAGCTTTTCCCATCCCTGGAGGAATAGCTCCCGACACTCATGTATGACGACACGCCACCTTCCTGTTGATTGAATGAAGCGGGAGAATTAAAGAAGAAATCCATCTTGCGGTTTGATTCAATGGTCTGTGCAGCATCGTTAAGACCTGCAAAGACAGCCCGGTTAAAAATGTCATTTCTGATTTTCAGGGCATTACTTAACCAGACCATCTGTACCCATATGATCCCGGTGATGGAGATCAGCATCATAATAATCAGGCCGATGAATTTGTTCTTGCTCATGGCGCAAATTTAAGTTTTTCTCAAATCCCGTGACAGGATTTAACTTTTCCTTAACTCTTATTAACCTGATTTTAACTCTGTTTGGGAAGAACCTAAGTATCTTTGTACAGGTTAAGATCAGAAGGGTTTTTCATAAGAGGATTAAGTAAGAACAAAGACAGGAGTTATTGCTTTCATGACAGGAGAAAATGAGTCTGGATATCCCGGGCTCATTTTTTTATACTTCCACATTTCTGAAAAGTTTCCACACATCTCCGGCAGGAAGAGGAGCAGTTATTACCACCTTTTCCTTTTTCACAGGATGAATAAATTCAAGACGCCTTGCCAGGAGACAGATGCTGCCGTCTTCATTTGACCGCGGATAACCATACTTCAG
>CAYQRF010000079.1:0-7323 GCA_964419775.1 uncultured Rikenellaceae bacterium | reverse complement strand
TGCTGCTGGCAGGCGGCGTTGAGACTCCCATAAGCGGCATGACGTCGATGGAGGTGGATTGGGTGAAGGTGTATCAGTACAAGGGATGAGGCGGTGTGAGGTAAGAGGCGTGAGGCGTGAGGTGTGAGGCGTGAGGAAGTGAGGTTATGAAAGAAAGCTGATCGCTGATTGCTGATCGCTGACAGCTGACAGCTAAGAAAATATACGAATTTTTATCGAATAACGATAACCGGGTTATTGTTATTCGATATTTTTTTTACCTGCAACGATATGTTTTTCAAACCATTAGCCCTCCTTCAGGGGTACCGGAAGCTTTCGAGACCCGAGAAGATGGCATTTCATGCCTTGCTTTCACCCCCCACCCCCCCTTTAGGCTACTCTCTGAACACAATCTATTGCTAAATTGAGACCTCTTCATCTCCATTTTACGTTCTACCCACCATCCCCAGAAGATAGCATGTCATCCCTGCTGGTTCCACCCCCCAACCCCCCTAAAGGGGGGCTTCTGTCTACTGAATTACAATCACTTATGCAGTCTGACAAATTCCAGCAAGAGCCCTGCGTTAGGTTTCGGTAAGAAAACTGAAAGATATTAGAGTATGGATTATCCTTGAAATCTATATCGCTAATCGTTAGTTCTTTAACCCCCCTTTAGGGGGGTTGGGGGGTAAACAAAAAGGGGAACCAGACAATGATTCTAACATGCAAAAAGATGAGTACAAAGACTAGCCTTTGGGGGGTGGTTGGGGGGTAAACAAAAAGAGTAACCTGACAAAGATTCAACCTGCATAGCCGGCACGACCATTTCACCGTTTTTCCTATCTTGTTACAGCCGGCTATGTAACTTTTCCCATTTTCATCCGTCTTTATCCTGTATTGTGTTTTATGACTGTAAAGGAATATAACAGATCTGTTGAAGAGTTTTCTGATTCCGTTTACCGTTTCATCCGTGGAAATCTGAAGGATGAAGAACGGGCGGATGATATTGTGCAGGATACCTGGGAGAAATTATGGAGAAATGTTGCCGAAATTGAATATCCGGTTGTCAAGTCGTGGCTTTTCACCACGGCCTACAGGACAATGGTCGACATCATCAGAAAGGAAAAGAGAATGACAAGCCTGGAAGATGCGGATTACCATGATTTCATTTCGGAAAAACAATACACCGACCTGAATGAGATACTCCATCTTGCACTCGATAAACTTCCGGAACATCAGAAATCGCTTGTTCTTTTACGCGACTATGAGGGATACAGCTACCGCGAGATAGGCGAGATAACCGGCATGACCGAGGCTCAGGTAAAAATTAACATTTACCGCGGCAGACTGGCTCTCAGGAATTTTATAGTGAAAATTGAATCTGTAATTTAATGAAGCCCGACCGTTCAAATTATGAAATATGGTTCACCGACTGGCTCGACGGCAATCTAAGCGATCAGCAGGCCGAAGAGCTAAGGGCTTTCCTCAGGGAGAATCCCGATCTGGGAGAGGAACTGAACTGCCTGGCAACGGTCTCGCTCAAGCCCCCCGAACTGGTCTTCAGGGGCAAACAAAGGCTTCTTAAACCGGCTGCCCGCCTCTCAGAAACACAGTTTGAACATCTTTGTATAGCAAAACTCGAAAATGACCTCTCCCCGGAACAGACGGCAGAGATTGACGAACTTACCGGTACGGATGAACTCAGAAAAAAGGAACATGACCTCATCATGAGCCTGAAGCTGACACCCCCGGCAGTAACCTACAGGTATAAAGGCAGGATCAGGAAATTAACCCCGGCAGCCAGGATATTGCGCATTTCGCTTGTTTCACTGAGCGCTGCAGCCACTATTGCAATTGCAATATCGCTGATGCTGAAATTCAATCTGAATCCCCCGGCTCCTGATTCACAGGCGTCCGCTCCTGCTGCTGCCGATACAATCACTATCGAAACACCCCTGCCCTTCCTTTACACCCGGGCGGAACAACTTACAGAACAATCCGCCACACCAGTGCAGGTTGAACCACGTCAGACAGTAACTGAAATACTGGCAGAACCCGTTCTCCCTGACCCGGAGCCTCCGGTGATTCTCATGGCTGAAACGGACTTTGAAAGACTCATGGGACCTGACATGATTGCATTAAACCTGCCGGAAAATGTAATTGAATCAGAAAGACCATCGCTGAATTCACTGATTGAATATAAACCCGGCTATATCCCGCCGCTTATCGAACACCGGAGCAATGTCGAACTTTTCATGGCCCGGTTGTTCCATGAAAAGATCATGAATGACAAAACCGCAGGAACAAAACCGGTTGAAAGGTTTGATCTTGCCCGGGCCGGAATCCTGGGCCTCAACAAGCTTTTCGGATGGGAACTTGCACTCGACCGGAATACCGACGGAAACGGAAATACAAAATCCTACTACTTCGCTTCCAGGCTCGTGAAAGTAAATGCGCCGGTGAGAAAACCGCCCGAGAACCTGTAACCAATCATTATACTTAACCGTCACAGCATTGAAAAGAATAATAACGATTAAGCCATGAAAACGAAAACAATGCTCCTGATCCTGTCCGCAGCACTGATCTGCCAGTCATTTACCCTGCAGTCGCGCGAGGTGACAGTAATAAGTAAAAAACATGCCATTGCCGACTCGGCAAACACCCTGACTGTCATAATCGGTGAAGAGATCTTCAGGATCGACGGGAACGATTCGCTTGTGATAATCAAGGTAGGCGACCGCGGACTTAACATCCGCGATTCGGAGGAAGGCAAAAAGGTGAATGTGGAAAAGTACGACGAACTTCAGGAACTTGAAAACGCTGCAGCGGAAAAAAACACCGAAAGAACTACTGTCAGAAAGACAGAAAGGGAACCGGAAAGGACTTACGATTACAGTGACCAGCAGGACCGCGATGAATCTGAAAATTACAGGGGAGGCCGCCATTTCAGGGGCCACTGGTCGGGGATGGAAGTCGGCTTAAATAACTGGCTCTATGCAGAGTCTATGACTCTCCCCGAGGAAATAGATTACATGACTCTCCGCACCGGCAACTCCAACAGCTTTAACCTTAACTTCTCGCAGGTGAATATAGGTTTAAGCAGATATGCAGGCCTGGTTACAGGAATAGGTGTAAGCTGGAATATATACAGGTTCGACGGTCACAACACAATCTTTGTGGGCCCTGACGGATACCTTACAGAAGCCATTCCCGAAAACATCGCGAATGTGAAGAAATCAAGATTCAATACCCTGTACCTTAATGCTCCGCTTTTGCTCGAGTTTCAGATCCCGGCAGGCTACAGCAGGTTCAACATTGCTGCAGGCGTAATAGGCGGCATAAAACTTAACGCCTGGACCAAACTCGTCTTCCAGGACGGAGAAAAGACCAGAACCGGAGGAGAATACAACCTCAACCTGCTAAGGGGAGGGTTCACTGCCAGGGCCGGGTATGAAAACTTCATGATCTACGGGACTTACTATTGCACCCCATGGTTCCAGGACGGCCTGGGACCCGAAAGATTAAACCTCGAACCTTTCGAGATAGGACTTGCATTTACTTTCAACGACTGACTTGCCTCACCCTGAATTTGAGTTATCTTTGTGTGCAACCGTCACACAAAGATGAAAGAAGACACTCTGTCACAGCGTGAGATAAGGCGTTACAGCCGTCAGATAATGCTCCCGGAGATAGGACTTTCAGGGCAGGAAAAACTGAAAAAATCGAAGGTGCTTGTCGTGGGAGCAGGGGGACTCGGATGCCCCGTGCTTCAATACCTGGCAGCCGCAGGAACCGGGAAACTTGCAATTGCCGAATTTGATACTGTAAATGAACACAACCTTCAGAGGCAGATACTCTACGGCCCGGCAGACATCGGTAAACTGAAGTCGATAGTTGCTGCCGGCAGGATTGAAATGCTGAACGATCTTATCGAAACCGAAAGGATCAACCTGAAAATAGACCAGACAAATTCACTCCGGATCCTCAGCGATTTCGACATAGTGGTAGATGCAACCGACAACATAGGTGCAAGATACCTGCTGAGCGATTCCTGTGTGATCCTTGGCTTACCCCTGGTCCACGGAGCAATTTACAAATTCGAAGGACAGGTTTCGGTATTTAACTACAACGGAGGTCCGACATACAGGTGCTATAATCCCGCAACGGAAGCGCCGAAGTCCGGTGATCCCTCCCCTGCCGAAACCGGTCTGCCGGGAGTGCTGCCCGGAATTACCGGAACAATAATGGCAAATGAGGTGATTAAAATAATCACCGGCTATGGCAGTGTCCTTTCCGGAAAAATCATGGTCTTCAATATAAAGGATTATGATTTCAGACTGCTTGAGATCCCGGTGAATCCTGAAAACCGAAAGCGGAAGCTGCTTGACGAAAAGTATTAACTTTGCTATAGTAACCGATACGCTAAATAAACAACCTGTCTCTTGTCTGAGAAAATGACCAGTACCAATGACTCCACCCCCCAACCCCCCCAGGTGGGGGCTAAGAACCCTCTTTCGCTATACCTTCAGAGTGCAAACCTGCTAACCAGTAACCAGTAACCAGCAACCAGCAACCAGCAACCTTCCTCACCATGAAACTTCTTCTCATCAGCAACTCCACAAACCCCGGCGAACAGTACCTGGGATATTCCAAACAGATGATCGGGGAATTCCTCGGGAAAAAACATGTCAAGGCACTTTTCATCCCCTGTGCCGCAGTTACATTCTCTTATGACGATTATGAACTGAAGGTCAGGGAGCGGTTCAGGGAGGCCGGACATGACGTGATCTCCATTCACCATTTCTCCGATCCCGCAGAAGCAGTCCGTAAGGCCCGGGCCATTGTTGTCGGAGGCGGAAATACATGGATGCTCCTAAAAATGATCCGCGACAACAAGCTAGTCGGCCCGGTAAGGGAAAAAGTCCTTTCGGGAACTCCCTACATAGGATGGAGCGCCGGATCGAATGTTGCCTGCCCGACAATCCGGACAACCAACGACATGCCGGTGATAAGGCCGTCATCCTTCAGGGCATTCAACCTGATTCCTTTCCAGATCAATCCCCATTACCTCGACGCAAATCCCGAGGGACATGCAGGTGAAACAAGGGAACAGAGGATTGAAGAGTTTATCGAAGTAAACCCAGGCCTGTGGGTCGCCGGACTCCGCGAAGGCACCATGTTCCATGTCGGGGACGGGAAGATGAGGCTCATCGGCCCGAGAAAAACCAGGGTCTTCAGAAAAGGCCATGAGCCTCTTGAGCTCGGCGAATCAGACGACCTGAGCTTTCTGCTGGGAAGACGGAAGACCGAAGACAGAAGACCGAAGGAAGGAAAGTAGTGAGCTGTATGTCTAGCGCCCTGCGCCTCGTGTCTGTCAGATAAATTTTTATTTAATCAAATAATGTAACTTTGTCCCCCGTTAACATTACGTGGGAAGGATATTTGCTTCAGGTAAATGAAACTGGCGGTAAGGTTACTTAAAATTACATCCATTATAACCGGCTCTCTGCTGGTCCTTCTGTTTGTCATATCACTGGCGATACAGAACAAGGTTGCCGGCATTGTCCTCAACACCCTGAACAACAACTTCGCAACCAAGATCTCCACTCAATCCTACAGGCTGTCGCTGATTAAAAAATTCCCAAAGGCAACCATAGAACTCAGGAATGTGGTTGTACTCTCGTCCCACGGCTTCGACGCTTCAGCTTTCAGGGGCCTGAACACCGACACCCTGCTTTCTGCAAATTCGGCTTCCGTCGATCTGCGCACCATTGACATGATCCGCGGAAACTATACGTTCACCAAGATCACAGTGCGGTCGGGAAAACTTACGCTTTTTACAGACAGCTCGGGCCGCACCAACTATGAATTCACCGATCGCGGAGCCACGGATGGAAAGGAAAGCACCACCAGGCTGAACCTGAACAGGATAAGCCTGCAGGATGTGAGTCTCGTGTATAATGATAAAAGAGTTGACCTCAATCTCGAAGGACTTATCAAGGACAGCATGCTGAAGAGCAGGATCAGGGGAAGCAATATCGATTTTGAGGGCGATATGAAGATTTTTTTCAGGCTCTTCCAGTTGAAGGATTTCATTCTAAAACCTGAATTTGTTGCTGACATTAATGTGGGTCTGAATCAGAATGAGAAAGGCACCTTCTTCAAAAAGAGCACAATGCGTATCGAAAACTGGGATTTTGTGCTCACCGGTTTCGTGGCAGCCGACAACTACCTCGACCTAACCGTGACAGCGGACAATATCGACATTTCAAGGATACCCTACCTCCTTCCTTCAAAATACACAAAAGCCCTTTCGGCATACAATCCTGAGGGAACCCTTAAATTCAGCTGGATAACAAAGGGAAAACCGACTTCCTCCGCGGACCCTCATTACGATATTGCCTTTTCCCTCAAAAATGCCCTGATCAATAACCGTAAATCGGATCTCAGCGTCAGAAATCTTTCCTTCGACGGAGAGTACACAAACGGAAATGGCAACCGGCCCGAAACCAGCTCCTTCCTTATTAAGGACTTCACTTCACGGCTCGGTTCTTCCGATTATACCGGCTCATTCTCGCTTACAAATTTCAAGGATCCCTTTACCGAACTGGTGTTCAGGGGAAGGCTCCTGCCGTCGGAACTGGTTGAATTCATGAATCTGAGCGAAGCCGCTGAAGCCGGCGGATCAATCGATCTTGACCTGAAATTCTCGGGCCGGCCGGGGAAAAAGGGCAGCTACAGGTTCACCGACGTCTTCAATCTGGCATCAGATTCCAGAACGGTTTTCAATTCTGTAAGCCTCAGGCTGAAGAACCGGCAGGTGGATATAAGGAATGCAACAGGCACTTTCTTATTCAACGGCAGCACAATCACCGACGACTTCAGGCTGTCACTGAACGGACAGGAGATAGGGCTGTCAGGGAAATTTACGAATTTCCCGGGCTGGCTTGCTGGCAATCCTGTAATACTGGGTGGAACGGCAACAGTCTCAGCCTCATCTTTCAGGCCCGAGCGCTTCATGGATCCGGACGAAGAACCAGGTGAAGCTGACGAACAGGTAAAAGCGCCCGTCACTTTTCCGAACGATGTAAACCTCGATGTGGACTTCAGGGTCGACACCCTTTCTTACAAGCGGTTCGAGGCAAGGGGCATAGCGGGAAGCCTCAGCATCAGACCCGGGTTGATGAATTTCAGATCGTTTTCAATGAATTCGCAGAAAGGAAAGGTCACGGGAAACGGACTTGTGGTGCAGAAGCCCGACAAGTCATTTGTCGGCAGGGGAAGCTTTGTGGTTTCAGATGTTGATGTAAACGAGTCATTCATAACCTTCAATAATTTCGGACA
>CAYQRF010000078.1:0-7437 GCA_964419775.1 uncultured Rikenellaceae bacterium | reverse complement strand
TCCTTTAAAATCAACTATCAAAAAACCAAAGAATCCTTAAGTTGACGCGTATGCCATACGGGGCTTCGCATCATTGATGGCCTTAAGGACGGGCTTCGCCCATCCCTAAATCATGTAAGGCCTACGGCCTGAGGCCAGGCATGGTATGCTACAGTCCCAATCAGGGGCCTTAAGAACATATATCGCGCCCAATCCTAAATTATGTAAGACCTATGGCCTGAGGCCAGGAATGGTATGCTACAGTCCCAATCAGGGGCCTTAAGAACATACCGCACCCAATCCTAAAACACGTAAGGCCTACGGCCTGGCTGCAATCATGAGTACCGTCCGTCACAGTTGAAACCAAAAATCAATTAACAGAACGACAATCATTTACATATACAGGCGCCATTTTATAATTCCATCAGGAGCATTGATATTTTTCTCGCTATCTGATTCTCCAATAGTCCCGTCAGGGGCGTAATGATTTAGGGCGGGGCAACGCCCCGTTCAGGGCATCCACACAGTTGCAGAGCCCCGTATGGGGCGACATTGTTTTTTCGGCAACTAACAGTCTGCCAGACCATAAATAACATTCCGGTTGGTAAATTATTTCGCCCCATACGGGGCTTCGCATCATTGGTGGCCTTAAGGACGGGCTTCGCCCATCCCTAAATCATGTAAGGCCTACGGCCTGAAGCCAGGCATGGTATACTGCAGTCCCAATCAGGGTTCTTAAGAACATACCGCGCCCATCCCAAAATCATGTAAAGCCCACGCGGCCCTGGGCCAGAGAGAAATTGAATACTGCAGTCCCAATCAGAGGCCAGGTAGTATTCAGGGGGCAACGTTACGTTCATTTTGGCTAAAAATGTTATTTTTGGACTATGAATGCCATTCTGGTAATAATCACTGTAATGATTTTCTCCGCCTTTTTTTCAGGAATGGAGATCGCCTTTGTGGCTTCGAACAAGCTTAGGATAGAGCTCGACAGGAAGCAGGGCAATTTTGGTTCTCAGTTTACGGGTGTTTTTACAAATAATCCGGGGCAGTTTATAGCAACAATGCTTATTGGCAATAACATTGCCCTGGTGATATACGGCCTCTTTTTCTCCCGGCTTCTTAATCCTGTCCTGATGCCCCTTCTGCAATCGGACCTTGCCGTGCTTGTGGTAAATACGGTAATGAGTACTGCCCTGATACTCCTCATGGCTGAATTCTTTCCGAAGACAATGTTCATGATCTCGCCCAATTTCTTCCTGAATATCCTGAGTTTTCCTGCAATGTTATTCTATATCATCTTCTATCCCATAAGCAAGCTGGCTCTTTCAGCATCAAATCTGTTCCTGAGGATATTTTTCGGTATGAGAGGGAATAAAAAAGAGCTGGAGAACCTTGTCTTCAGCAAGGTCGACCTTAACAATTTCATTAGTGAGGGGAAACAGATCACCGGGAGTGCTGAACCGCTCAGGGAGAATATCAGGATATTCCGGAATGCCCTCGACTTCTCGAATGTAAAACTGAGGGAATGCATGGTTCCGAGGACTGAGATCGACGCCATCGAAGCCGGGAGCAAGGTTCCGGACCTTAAGGAAAGATTCATACAGACGGGTCATTCCCGGATCCTGGTTTATCAGAATACAATCGATAACATTATAGGTTACTTCGAGCTCAAGGATGTATTCAGGGATCCTCCGGATATAATGTCGAGTGTCAGGAAGGTGGCTATCGTTCCTGAGACAATGGCAGCAAACAAGCTTCTCAAGCTTTTCTTTGATGAAAAGAAAAGTGTTGCCCTTGTGGTTGACGAGTTTGGAGGCACCTCGGGTATGGTTACAATTGAGGATATTCTGGAAGAGATAGTAGGGGATATCGAAGATGAGCACGACTATTATGAACTTACCGAGAAAGAGATCAGCCCGGGAGAATTTGTATTTTCAGGAAGGCTTGAGATCGACTACCTCAACGAGACATATGGACTGGATCTGCCGGAAGAGGATGATTATGAAACGCTGGCGGGTTTGATCCTTTATCATCACGGAAGCATCCCGGTAGTGAATGAAACAATAAGGATAGGCAAGTTTGTCGTCAGGATCCTGAAGGTTACTGCAACCAGGATTGAACTGGTAAATCTGAAAATCACATAAAAAAAGGGTGCACAAAATGCACCCTCTCTTTTTATATATCAAAAGCGTGTTACTGTAATCCGCCGCCATCCCACCATACTCTCTGCCTGTGGGAGTCTTCGCCCATACGAACGACAGCAGCCTCTACGTTAGTTTTGTTGAGTGTGAATTCGGAAGTCGGATATTTGTACCTTGCTGCAACATCACTGCCTGATTCTGCACCGGTAGAAGGTGTAAACACCACTTCTGAACCGTCGATAACAGCTGTAACATCACCGGGTTTAACAACCGATTTGGGATATCCTGTCCTTCTGTATTCTGCCCATGCTTCATGAGGCTGCATAAGAAGATGGATGTATTTCTGAGTGATTACTATTTCCTTTTTGCCTTCGTCAGTAGCGGCGTTGAATCTATTCATGATTTCGGTCACATAAGCTCCGCCCTCATCAACAGCTCCCCATTTTTCAAGCGAAGCATTGATACCTTCTTCAAGCCAGTCGGCATCCCAGCCTTCAACTTCCGAAATCATAAAGCACACAGTCGGGTAGTCGAGGAAGGTAGTCGGGAAATTTGCATCCAGCATAATAGGATTCTGGTGATAAAGACTAACCCTGGTAGTACCATGGGTTGACCACCACTTCTGGGTCAGCACGTCTGACATACCGTAAGGAACACCTTCCCTGTCTGTGGTATAAGTTGTAAACACGGGATAGCGAGGATCTCTCACGCCGAGAAAGGGATTAACAAATGCCTGATTATTATTGCCCTTAATCAGTTCCATGAAACCTGCGGTGAACGTAAAGTCGTTCCTTCCACCCACATAGAAGCCGTTATACCAAGGAGCTTCGTTGGGAGTTCCCGATGAGGAAAAACCAAATACTGCATTGTCGTCATTACTTTCCATAACACCATCGGCAATTGCATCAAGTGCCTCAGTAAGATATGTATCATCGACATTTGAAGCTCTGAGAGCAAGACGAAGTCTCAGGGAATTTGCAAATTTGATCCATTTGGTAAGATCACCCTGGAAGAAGACATCACCGCTTTCAAAACCGTCAGTTGTAGAATTCTCTAGCTTGGTTTGAGCGTCATTAAGTGTGGCGATAAGTCCGTCATAGACTGTTTTCTGAGGATCATAAGCAGGCTGGGGATAAGTTACTATATCGAGTGCCTGTGTGTAGGGAATATCCCCGAAATAGTCGGTCAGCAGATGCAAAGTCCATGCTTTCATAATCTCAGCGATTGCGATCTGCATGTTGTTATCGCCATAGAGACTGGCATACTCGTCCTTGGTTTCAGGATCGGTGTTCAGCTTAATTATCGTCTGAAGGTTGTTTATGTAAATGTAATTGTTCCTGAAAAACCCGTCGGTGGTACCTGACCTGAAAGCATATCTGTCTTCAGATGTATAGTTTCTCTGTGAAAACTGCTGTGATGTAAGTGATGCCTGTCGTCCTGCATACCATACATCAAAGTTGTTAAAAGCCAGGTCGCGCATAGCCTGAGTCAGAAGAGCCGAGGTGGCAGCTTCGGTGGCCGCATTTGGATTCGTGTTGATCTTGTCGAAATCCTTTTCACATCCTGAAAAAGCTATCAGGAGCAGGGCCGTTATAAATATTTTAAATCTCATTACCGTATTCATATTATTTCTGATTAAAAGTTAAAGTTGAGGCCAAAACCGTATGATACAGTACTTGGCAGATATCCGCCCTCTATACCCTGAGCGTTGCTTCCGGCCATCTGCAGATATTCAGGATCGAAATGCTGAGTAGCTGCGCCGAAGATCGCCAGGTTGCGTGCAAAGGCAGAAAGCCTTACGCCCTTGATCGGACCGGTCCATCTGGCCGGGAAGTTATAGCCGAAGCTTATCTCCCTCAGTTTAATGAAATCGGTGCTGAAGATGCTCTGTCTGTCAGGACCGTCATAGTGCGATTCTGAATACCATTGGCCGTCGAGACGGGTCGTATTCTTAACCGGAGAATCACTTACATCGCCATCTGCTGTCAGGTAAGTAATGTCACCTGTAACAGAGTTGTACGATCCGTAAACACCGTCAAGAAGAACGCCTCCTCCATCAGCAACATCATCCCTGATGTTCTTGCCGTTCTCATTGATAGCTGCTGATTCATCAAGAATTCCTGAGTACATACCCCACATATATGAAAGGTAGTACATATTACCGCCTCTTTGTCCATCGAACAGTACGTTAAGATCAAAACCCTTAAATCTGAAGGTGTTTGTCAATCCGGCAGTAAGATCCGGAGTAACCTTTGCAAGCGGTTTGATCTCTGAAGGGAGATAGTTACCGCTGGTTCCGAGAATTACATTTCCCTGGTCGTCTTTAACATAGTCGGTCCCATAGATGATCGGGTAGGTCATCCCGACAAAAGCGCCGCTCTGCACCTTGAATGGACCGCTACCCAGTGTCAGGTAATCGAGGCCCGGGCCGATCTCATCAACTTTATTGTCGAGTGTTGCGACGTTAAGCATAATGTCCCATGAGAAGTCGCCTGCCTTTACTACAGTACCGCCAAGAGCAATCTCGAATCCCTTGTTGGTCATTTTACCTGCGTTAATGTTCTTGAAGCCGTAACCGGTTGCACCTGATACCCTTACAGGTACGATCTGGTCGATGGTTTCCTTATAATAGTACGACACATCGAGGTTGATCCTGTCCTGCAAGAATTTGAATTCGGCACCTACTTCCCATGAATTGGTTTTTTCGGGCTTTAGTTCAGCATTAGCCAGGGTGCTTGAAAATCCCATCCTGGGGTTAAGAACTCCATAAACATCTGTAAATGATGTGTTGAGGTTGACATAGTTAAGAAGGTCATAAGGTCCGGTATCGTTACCAACCTGTGCAACACCTCCGCGAAGCTTGGCAAATGAAAGTATACTGTTTCCTTTAAGTGCACCCATCTCCGACAAAACAACACTAAGGGTTGCTGATGGATAGAAATATGAGCGGTTGCCTTCGGGAAGAGTTGATGACCAGTCGTTACGGCCGGTTAGTTCAAGGAAAACCATTCTGTTGTAATCAAAGCTTGCGTTTGCATAGACACTGTTGATCCTCTTCCATGTCTGATTATCATAAACGTTGGGTTTGTTGTATGAGTTTGAAAGGTTGTAAAGACCCGGGATCATAAGTCCGCCAATGGAGATGCCTCCATCCCTGTATGTCTTCCTGTCATTACGGTTTGCTCCCAGGAGTGCTGTAAGTCCGAACATATCTCCTCCAAAACGCTTATCAACCGTAAAGAAGAATTCACTGTTGAGATCGGCGAGGGACCTGACGTCCTTGTAGTATTCGGAAGTAGCCTGTGAACCGATAGCCATTCTTTCCTCTGCGAGGAGCTTGTAGAAGTCTATACCCATTCTTCCTGTAAATTTAAGCCAGGGAGTAATTTTGAGGTCAGCTCCGAAGTTGCCGTAGAAGCGGTCCCGTCTGTCACTCTGATAGTTCTTATAGCTTGACCAGTATGGATTATCGGTATAGGCCGGTGACGGATCGTTGTACCAGTTCCTGTTCCATGTTCTCTGTCTTCCACCAGGAGTTATATAATCTTCCAGATCCTTGTAGTCAACATTGGTATGTATCCACTGCCACATCTTCTGAACCGGGTTCCTGTCGCCGTAACCTGTTTCGGGACGTCCGACTGCAACGTTCTGGACATAGTTTGCATTGATCCATGCATCCAGGTATTTATTGACGTTGATGTTACCGCTGAGGTTAACCGTATTCTTTTTCAGCGAACTGTTCGGGGTAATACCCGTAACATCCATGTTGGTGAATGAAGCACGAAGGCCTCCCCTGCTGTTGCTTGCATTAATGGCAACATTATTCGTATAGTTTACGCCCGTCTTGAAAAAGTAGGTGTAATCATTTTCAGGATATACCCAGGGAACCTCCTTGAGATAGTTCTGGGTATCATATTCGTCAAATGCATTCCAGGGAAGCACCATAACTGAAGGATCAAGCTTGGGACCCCAGCTTTCATCTACATCATATGCTGGATAAAGATAATCCTGACCATTGACAGTGATTTCATTAAAGTCGTCGCCATAGCCGCCTCCATAAACTTTCTGGTATTTCGGGAAGTACTTTGCTTCCTCAAAGTTAACGCTTGAGTTGACTGATACACCGAACGAATTTTCAGAAGTGGATCTTCCTTTTTTGGTTGTAACCATAACAACGCCGTTGGCTGCTCTGGATCCGTAAAGGGCCGAGGCGCTTGCTCCCTTCAGAACCGAGATTGACTCGATATCGTCAGGGTTGATGTCAGCAGCAAGGTTTCCCAGGTCATAGCCTCCTGCACCTGTTGCACCGTATGAGTAGTCGGAGTTATCGATCGGTATACCATCAACAACGAATAAGGGCTGGTTGTTCTTTGTAAGAGAGGTATTACCGCGGATGTTAATCTTGGCGCCTCCTCCCATCTGACCGGTGGCAGTGGTAATCTGAACACCTGCAACACGTCCTGAAAGGCTGCCGACGATGTTTTGGGTACGAACTTTTGCAAGTTCTTCTCCTTTAACATCCTGAACGGCATAACCCAGAGCTTTTTTCTCACGCGAAATACCGAGAGCTGTAACAACAACCTCATCCAATCCCACGAGATCAGATTCAAGAACAGCGTTGATAACAGTACGGTTTTGTATCGCGACCTCCTGAGATTTCATTCCGATGTATGAAAACACGAGGGTAGTAGCATCGGCCGGTACATTTATTGAGTAGCGTCCGCTCGCATCGGTAACGGCACCAATTGTAGTACCCTTAACCTGTACCGTGACACCAGGGATAGGGCCTTCTCCCTCCACTGCGGAGGTGATGGTCCCTGTAATTACTCTTGTCTGCGCAAACAGGGTCGTGACTCCTGCAAACACAAACAAAACAATCATCAGTAATAGTTTCTTCATAAGAAATTAATTTAGGTTTGAATTTAACTCGCCAAATATAATGGATTTTTGAAAAAAAGTGCATTCATAAAACTTATATTAATTTTCAATAACACAATACCCGGTTCTTTTGAGGCTATTAAGGATCAGCTGACTTGTAAAGAAGTGACTTGTGAAGAAACCAACCGGAATTAACACTCTTGTTTGTCTAAATAGGATTGAGAAATCCATAAACGCAGAAAGAACAATCAGCAGTTGTTGTTTCTTCATACGATTTAGCATTAGGTTTGATGTGTAAACAATACAAAGTTAATATTTTGGAAATAAAAACAAAATTCCATAGCTGTTTTTTGGTATCAAACGGCAACAGTTATTGGAAACCAGCATCAGATGCACATTTCAGGAAGTAAAAAACTGTAAGCATTTTTGAAAAATG
>CAYQRF010000077.1:0-7449 GCA_964419775.1 uncultured Rikenellaceae bacterium | reverse complement strand
ATGGATCGTGATGAACTGAGAAGGGTTCAGAGTGAACGTCTGATTGAAACTGTTGAACGTGTTTACTTCAATGTTCCTTATTACAGGCATAAGATGCAGGAGGCGGGACTTGGTCCCGAGAAGATAAGGTCGATCGATGATCTCAGGAAGCTTCCCTTTACAACAAAACAGGATCTCAGGGATAATTATCCCTTCGGCCTCTTTGCCGTTCCGATGAGTGAGATAGTGAGGATACATGCTTCATCGGGCACTACCGGAAAGCCTACCGTTGTCGGTTATACCAGGAACGACATATCAACCTGGTCGGAGGTGATGGCACGCACTCTTACCTGTGCAGGCGCCAACCGTCACGACTTCATCCAGATCGCTTACGGATACGGACTGTTCACGGGAGGACTCGGATTGCATTACGGCGGAGAGAAGATAGGAGCTTCGGTGATTCCCATATCTGGAGGTAATACCCAGCGCCAGATCCAGATAATGCACGACTTCGGAAGCACCGTTCTGGCATGTACCCCTTCATACGCCCTCTATCTGGCCGAAGCCATGATTGAAAGCGGGATAAGCCGCGATGAGTTCAGACTGAAGGTTGGTGTTTTCGGCGCCGAGCCCTGGACTGAAAACATGAGGAAGGAGATTGAAGATAAGCTCAGGATCAAGGCGATAGATATTTACGGTCTGAGCGAGGTAATCGGTCCGGGCGTTGCAAGCGAATGTCTTGCCCAGGAAGGCCTCCATATAAGCGAGGATCACTTTTACCCTGAGATCATCGATCCCGAGACTCTTGAGGTTCTGCCCGAGGGCTCTGTGGGAGAACTGGTTTTCTCAACCCTTACAAAGGAGGGACTTCCTCTTATCAGGTACCGGACACGCGACCTCACCAGGCTTAACTACGGGAGATGCAAATGCGGACGCACCATGGTCAGAATGGATAAGTGCCTGGGCAGAAGCGACGACATGCTGATCATCCGGGGAGTGAACCTGTTTCCTTCGCAGGTCGAAAGCGTTCTGCTTGAAATGAGTGAAATAAAGCCTCATTATCAGCTTATTGTTGACAGGATCAATAATCTCGACACCCTCGAACTGAAGGTCGAGGTCGATGAAGCCTTCTTCCTCGATAAAATAAGTCAGCTCGAAGCCCTGCGGATGAAAATCCAGGATAACCTGCAGAGCTCTCTGGGACTCGGCATTAAAGTAACTCTTGTGGAACCCAAAATTCTCGAGAGAAGCGAAGGCAAGTCAAAAAGGGTTATTGACAAACGGAAATTTTAAACTATCATCATGGTTAACATACCAATTCCTGAAGATATTATAGAGTCGGTGAAGGAGTCTGCCGGAATTCTTTCACCCGGTACGGCTTCAATAAGAGAGATTGTATCACTCGTCAACCGTATCGAACGGGAGACGGGAATCAGTTTCGTAAGGATGGAGATGGGTGTTCCCGGACTGCCAGCCCCGGAAATCGGAACCAATGCTGAAATAGAAGCTCTGAAAAGCGGGGTGGGTTCGCTCTATCCCGATATCGGAGGGCTCCGTTCGCTTAAGGAGGAGGCCTCCCGTTTCATCAGGCTCTTTCTCGACGTCAATATAAACGCCACGGGCTGCATTCCGACAGTCGGCTCAATGATGGGATCGCTGATCTGTTTCCTCGTGGCAAACAGGAACGACAGGAACAAAGAGGGCTCGCTGTTCATCGATCCGGGATTCCCGGTTCAGAAGCAACAGGTGAAGATGCTCGGTCACGACTATTTCTCATTCGATATATATAATTACCGCGGACAGAAACTGAGGGCGAAGCTTGAGTCGATCCTGAGAACAGGCAAGGTGTCGTCGCTCATCTATTCCAATCCCAATAATCCGACCTGGATCTGCCTTAACGAGGAGGAACTTTCCATTATAGGCGAACTATGCACGAAGTATGATGTTATAGTAATAGAAGACCTTGCATATTTCGGGATGGACTTCAGAAAAGATTATCTTAACCCGGGGGAACCGCCTTTTCAGCCAACGGTTGCACGTTACACCGACGACTATGTCCTGTTGATTTCAAGCTCCAAGATCTTCAGCTATGCCGGACAGAGAATTGCCATAATGGCGATTTCGGACCACCTTTTCAATCGTTCGTACCCCGATCTTCTAAGGTATTACTCATCCGAAAAATTCGGGCATTCCGCTATTTTCGGGGCGCTTTACGGGATTTCGGCCGGAGTGACGCATTCGGTTCAGTATGGCTTCGCTGCCCTCCTGAAAGCTGTAAATGACGGTAAGTATAAATTCCGGGACGACATAATTGAGTATGGCGAGAAGGCAAGAATCATGAAGGAGATCTTCACCGGGAACGGATTCATTATAACCTACGACAAGGATCTTGATGAGCCCATTGCCGACGGATTCTACTTTACAATTTCGTATCCGGGGATGACTGCCTCTGAACTGATTGATGCGCTTATTCCGTTCGGTATAAGTGCCATTACTCTCAATACAACGGGAAGCGAGAGAAATGACGGCCTCAGGGCTTGCGTTTCGCAGGTTCCCCGTTCACTATTCGGTGATCTCGAATACCGACTGAAATGTTTCAGAGAAAAATATCCGTTAAATATTTAAAAGTCACAATATGGCAAAAATCAAAGGAAGCATCGTAGTCGATGTGGAAAGGTGCAAGGGATGCGGGGTTTGCATTGTCTCGTGTCCCACCGGCACAATCGACCTGGCAAGGGAAGTCAATGGTAAAGGCTACAATTATGCTTATCCGGCAAACCCCGAGCTGTGCATAGGATGCGCCAACTGCGCTATCGTATGTCCCGACGGTGTGATAACAGTTTATAAAACAAAAGTATAGCAGCCATGGAAAGAGAACTGAGATTGATGAAGGGAAATGAGGCTGTAGCCGAGGCAGCAATCAGAGCCGGGGCTGACGGATATTTCGGATATCCGATAACGCCCCAGAGCGAGATAATTGAATATCTGATGGAGGCCAATCCCTTCGAGACCACAGGAATGGTGGTACTTCAGGCTGAAAGCGAAGTGGCTGCAATAAACATGGTTTACGGCGGAGCCGGTTGCGGCAAGAAAGTGATGACAACTTCATCGTCGCCCGGCATAAGCCTTAAGCAGGAGGGAATAACCTATATAGCAGGCGCTGAACTGCCCTGCCTTATTGTAAACGTTGTAAGGGGAGGCCCCGGACTGGGAACCATCCAGCCTGCGCAGTCGGATTACTTTCAGGCTGTCAAGGGGGGAGGGCACGGCGATTACCACCTTATTGTCCTTGCCCCGGCTTCGGTCCAGGAAATGGCCGATTTCGTCGAGCTGGGATTTGACCTTGCATTCAAATACAGGAACCCGGTTATGATACTTTCCGACGGGGCTATCGGCCAGATGATGGAAAAGGTCTGGCTTAATCCTCAAAAAGAAAGGTCGAAGGAAGTACCCGAATGGGCAACAACGGGCAAGCCTGCTAACAGGAAAAGAAACGTAATCACCTCCCTGGAACTGGATCCTTTCAGACAGGAGGTCTTTAATCAGAAGCTGGTTGCAAAATACAATGAGATCAGGGAAAAAGAGGTCCGTTTTGAAGAGTATCAGTGCGAAGATGCTGATTATCTGCTTGTAGCCTACGGTACAAGTGCAAGGGTTTGTCAGAAAGCAGTTCAGCTTGCCCGTGAACAGGGTATTAAGGCAGGTTTGCTGAGGCCGATAACCCTTTTCCCTTTCCCCTCGAAACAGATCATGGAACGGGCGAAACAGGTAAAAATGGCGATGGCAGTTGAGATGAGCGCCGGGCAAATGGTTGAGGACGTGATGCTGGCAGTTAACGGCAAGGTTCCGGTACACCACTACGGCAGGATGGGAGGGATGATACCTACACCCGATGAAGTTGTTGAAAACCTTAAAGAAAGGATAACAGGAGGCTGATATATGAAAGAAGTTACAGGAATAAAGGAATACATAAAGCCCGAAAATCTGGCTTACAGGAAATCATCCCTGCTTACTGATGATATAATGCACTATTGCCCCGGCTGCGGCCACAGCACTGCTCACAGGATACTTGCTGAAGTCATTGAGGAGGAAGGAATACAGCATGATATTATAGGGATCTCCCCCGTGGGATGCTCCGTTTTCCTCTACAACTACCTTGATATAGACTGGCAGGAAGCTGCCCATGGAAGGGCTCCGGCACTGGCAACAGCTATAAAGAGGCTCCTTCCGGATAAGTATGTCTTTACCTACCAGGGCGACGGCGACCTTGCAGCAATCGGAACCGCTGAGACAATTCACAGCTGCAACAGGGGTGAAAACATCCTAATTATTTTTATTAATAACGGGATCTACGGGATGACCGGGGGCCAGATGGCTCCTACAACACTTCCCGGGATGAAATCGTCCACATCACCTTTCGGCAGGGATGTAAGATCAATGGGCAATCCGTTGAAGATGACCGATATAGTTGCTACCCTGCCTGGTACTTATTATGTAACCAGACAAAGTGTGCATTCCCCGGCAAACGTCAGAAAGACAAAAAAAGCTATCAGGAAGGCATTTCAGTACCAGAAGCAGAACAAGGGAACCTGCTTTATAGAGGTAGTGTCAAACTGTCCTTCGGGGTGGAAGATGACAGCCGTTCAGGCAAACAAGTGGATGGAAGAAAACATGTTTCCCTATTATCCGCTGGGCGATCTGAAAGTGCCTGAAGAACAGCCGGTACAACAACCAAAAACAGAGTAACATGACAGAAGAGATTTTGATAGCCGGATTCGGAGGACAGGGAGTCCTCTCAATGGGTAAGATAATGGCTTATTCCGGTATGATGCAGGACATGGAGGTTAGCTGGATGCCATCGTACGGCCCGGAGATGAGGGGAGGAACTGCAAACGTTATTGTAATTCTCAGCAGCGAAAGGATCAGTTCTCCCATAATCAGGCATTTCGATACTGCAATTATTCTCAACCAGCAATCGATGGATAAATTCGAGCAGTCAGTCAAGCCGGGCGGCGTGCTTATTTACGATGGAAACGGTATTACCAGGCATCCTTCAAGAACCGATATATCAATTTACAGGGTTGATGCCACCGAAGAGGCGGCCAGACTTCAGAGCCCGAAGACATTCAATATGATTGTACTCGGAGCGTTTCTCAGGATCAAGCCGGTGCTTACGATGGACAAGGTAATTGCCGGACTGAAGAAATCACTGCCTGAGAGATACCATAAGATGATCCCTGAGAACGAGATTTCACTCAGGAGGGGAGGAGAAATCATCAGGGAAGTACAAAAGGTTTAACTGTATCATTCGTAGAAATGCATCTCGGTGATGTATTTCCAGACAGCCGGATTGAGATAGTAAGACATGTTTTTTCCTCTTTTTATCCCATTTCTTATAAATGTGCCTGAGATATCCATCAACGGTGCATTGACCCATTTTACCCTCGCCTTCCTGAGAATTTCCTCAAGTTCTTCATTTTCCTTTTTTACTGTACCGGGCCGGGGATAAACGTAAACAGGGAAATTCCTCACGAGTTCTTCAGCGTTTTTCCATTTGTTCAGGGTGTAGAGGTTGTCCTCGCCCATTACAAGTACGAACCTGTGATGAGGGTACCTTTCGGTCAGGAGGGCCATGGTATCGATTGTATAAGATGGTGAAGGACGGTTAAATTCGATGTCGGACGATTTCAGGTCAGGATTTTCACCGATTGCAAGATCGACAAGATAGAGCCTGTCGCGGTCGGAGAGCAGGGTTGATTTCTTCTTGAGGGGATTCTGCGGACTTACAACAAACCAGACTTCGTCAAGATCGGTGAATTCCTTCATATATCCTGCAATCGCAAAGTGTCCGATGTGAACCGGATTGAACGAGCCGAAAAACAAGCCTATTTTTGACATAGGGATAAATATATGCAGATTTTTTCTGATAAAGATCCTGAACAGCGTGTAGCAGGCAGCTTAAGCTAATGGTCGATGAAACTCTTAACAATCTGGTAAACCTCCTGTTTGGCAAGGGCAAGATTGTCGTTGACCACAATGATGTCGAAACTGTCTGACAGTTTTATCTCTTCCTTTGCCTTTTCTACCCTGGTTTTTATCCTTTCCCTGTCGTCGGTTGCCCTCCCAAGAAGCCTCTTTTCAAGTTCCGGAACCGATGGCGGCATTATAAAGATTGAGATTGCTTCGGTGCCATAAAGGTTTTTCAGATTGATGCCACCCTTTACGTCTACATCAAAAACAACATTCTTTCCATTGATCCTGATCCTTTCAATCTCACTCTTAAGCGTTCCGTAACGGTAACCTTTATAGACCTCTTCCCATTCGGCAAATTCATCATTATTTACCCTTTCAGTGAACTCGTCGGCAGAGATGAACCAGTATTCCCTTCCGTTTTTTTCATTTCCCCTTGGGGGCCTGGTGGTGGCTGAAATCGAAAACTCCAGGCCCAGTCCTTTTTCAAGAAGATGGTTCACAATAGTAGTCTTTCCTGCTCCGGAAGGGGCTGATATTATAACCAGTTTACCTTTCATCTGATATTAGGGTTGTGCCCTTATAAAATATTGTTTGCCTGTTCCTTGATTTTTTCAAGCTCATCCTTCATCCTTACAACCAGCTTCTGGATCGAAGCATCGTTGGCTTTCGATCCAAGGGTGTTTATTTCCCTTCCTATCTCCTGTGTAATGAAGCTTAGCACTTTCCCATTCGGTGACGGGGTATCTATTGTTTCCAGGAAATACTCGCAGTGCTTTTTCAGCCTTACCTTCTCCTCGTTGATGTCAAATTTTTCAAGGTAGAAAATCAGCTCCTGTTCGAACCTGTTTTTGTCAATGTTTTCTGTCCCGTTATTTTCGCTGAGAATAGCCCAAAGCTTTTCCCTTACCTTGTCAATCCTTCCGGGCTCGAATTTCTCAACTTCTGCAAGCGATTCAAGAATCCCCGACACCCTTTTTCTGAGGTCCGCCTCAATTGATTTTCCTTCTTCGGCGCGGTAAAGGTCGAGGACGTTTACGGATTCCATTATGCGTTCCTTCACTGTTTTCCACTCGTCTTCGGGAACCTCAAGCTTTTCGGTTTTTAGAGAATCGGGGAGCCTCATTATTATGGGCATAATCTGATCGTCGATATTGATTTCAATCTCGGAAGCCAGTTCCCTGAGCTGCCTGAAATAGCTTTTCACAATTGTCTTGTTTATTACCGGTATCCCCTCGTCTTCGAGAATATCGAAATAGATGGAGAAATCGATTTTGCCCCGTTCCAGCAGCTGGCTGATAATATTCCTTATTTCCAGCTCCTTTTCCTTATAAAGCCATGGTACTTTTGTGTTCAGGTCCAGCTGCTTGGAATTCAGAGACCTTATCTCAACAGTGATCTTCTTCTGGGGTGTTTCGGCTATGGATTTACCGTAACCGGTCATGGATTTGATCATATACGTTCAGGTTAGTGCTGAAAGGTACGAATTCCCGTTGTTTT
>CAYQRF010000076.1:0-7492 GCA_964419775.1 uncultured Rikenellaceae bacterium | reverse complement strand
TCGTTGTCATCAGCTTTTCGGCTTTTTCAGCTTCATGCTGGACCATCTCGTGGGTAACGTATTCAATTTTTCCCTCCACTCCCAGGTCGGTGATTATGCTTACGCCAAAGACGGGAAGTCCCATATGCCTGGCGGCGATGACCTCAGTAACTGTCGACATGCCTACGGAATCGGCACCTATGATACGGAAGAATTTGTATTCTGCCGGTGTTTCGAAGGTTGGTCCTGTGGTCCCGAGGTAAACCCCTTTCCTTACCGTGATGTTGTTCCTGGCGGCAATACTGACCGCCATATCGATAAGTTTTTTATCGTAAGGCTGGCTCATATCGGGGAAGCGGGAGCCTATCCTGCTGTCGTTTCTGCCTATCAGGGGATTGGGGATCAGGTTGATATGATCCCTGATTATCATTATGTCGCCGATATGGAATTCAGGGTTCACACCTCCTGCGGCATTTGACAGGAAAAGGTATTTGATTCCCAGGTGTTTCAAAACCCTGATGGGAAAAGCAATCTGTTCGGGCTGATATCCCTCGTAATAATGGAATCGGCCTTTCATGGCAACAATTTTCTTTCCCCCGAAATCACCGTATATAAGCCGTCCGGCATGTCCTTCGACGGTCGATACCGGGAAGTGAGGTATGTCCTTATAGTCGATTTCAATTGTGCCTGTTATATGTGCGGTGAGTCCGCCTAATCCTGTTCCGAGTATCACTCCGGCTTCCGGCGATGTTATCCCTTTCTGCCGCAGGAATGCTACAGTTTCATTTATTTGTTCGAGCATAATCGAGTATCAGTTTATCAAATTCGCATTTATCATCATTCAAAAATCTGACTCCGGCTGGAATGCAGTACATATTCTTTTTCAATGAAACGGCAATATTAGGAAATTCCCTGAATCTGACCGCGTCTTTTTCGGTGGTGATTATCAACTTATCGGCCATTGCCGTTTCTTCAAAGGCCATCCTGATACTTTCAATATCCCCTGTGGTGAAGTTGTGATGATCGGGGAAGCAAAGATGTCTGATCTCTGCAAAATACTTCCCCAGGTGGTTTATCAGCGGATCAGGAGATGCAATGCCCGTGACAACTATGGCAGCCCGTTCAGTCCTGTCCTGGCCTTCGGTGGTCAGGTTCACCGGATCTGCATTCTCAAAAACAGGCTGCAGGCCGGAGTAGTCGATGGCTGAGAAAAAGACCTTTTGTTTTTCTCCTGTCAGAAGTTCTGTTGTAATCACCTTCTTTTCAGCATCCGATATGTTCTCAGGGATTTTGGTGACGACAATCACGTCTGCCCTTCGCCTCTGTGAGGGAGATTCCCTGAGCCTCCCGTAAGGCAGCAGTTTGTCCCTTGTCATCAGTCGGGAATAGTCTGTGAGAAGGATGGAAAGACCCGGCCGGACTTTTCTGTGCTGGAATCCGTCGTCGAGGATTATCACATCCGTTCCGGGATGATCCCCTAAGATTGTTTTAATGCCGTTGATTCGGTTGCTGTCGACGGCGACCACTATATCGGGAAATTTGCGGGATATCTGGAGAGGTTCGTCTCCGGAGCCGGCTGTTGAGGAAGACGGGTTGACATACCTGAAGCCGGTTGATTTTCTCATGTAGCCTCTGCTGAGAAGTGCCACCCTGAAATCCTTCCGCAGCAGGGAGATAATATATTCGGAATGTGGTGTTTTTCCGGTTCCTCCCACGGTGATGTTACCAATACAGATGACCGGGATCCCGAACTCCTCTGACGAAATGACGCCCTTGTCGTACAGAAGGTTACGTATCGCCGTTACAAACCGGAACAGGATGGAGAACGGCCACAGGAGAGGATTCCTGGCGGGTTCCATTTATCAGTGAATCTCAATGAAGTAAGGTAAGCGCGTCTGTACTCCCGAGAGGTCGCGTATCTCCCTGAGCTCATCGAAGACCCTTTCGAACTCGCCCAGTTCGTTTTTCAGGACTTTCATTTTTATTTCGGCTCCAAACTGGGAAAGCATTCTGGTAAACGGATCTTCTGAAACAGGAAGTTCCCTGACCGAATAATTTTCCAGGCCGGCCAGTTTCGCAGCCTCTTCTATTGCTGCCGTCAATCCACCCACCCCGTCGACCAGACCCAGCTTCAGGGCGTCGGCACCGCTCCAGACTCGTCCCTGGGCAATGCTGTCGACTGCGTTGAAAGTCATTTTTCTTCCGGATGATACCTTATTGACAAAATCGGAATAGGTGTTTTCAATGGTTCTCTGCATCGCTTCTTTCTCCACAGTGTTCATTGGTCTGTACACCGAGGGGAAGTCAGAATTGGCGTTTGTTTCCACTGTCTCAAAGGAGATGCCCAGTTTCTTTTCCATGAGTTTTCCGGCGTTGGGAACCAGTCCGAAGACACCGATCGACCCTGTTATGGTTGTGGGGCTGGCGAAGATCTTAGTCCCCGGGGCTGAAATGAAATAGCCTCCGGAAGCGGCATAGTTGCCCATGGAGATCACCACCGGTTTATCCTTGGCAGCAAGTTCAAGTTCCCTCCATATCATATCGGAAGCAATGGCGCTTCCCCCGCGTGAGTTCACCCTGAGCACTATTGCCTTGACTGAGGTGTCTTTTCTTTCCTTTCTTATCACATCCCTGAAGGAGTCTCCCCCGATGCTGGTTTCACCCCCCTTGCCATTGACTATTGATCCCGATGCATATACAACGGAGATCTTTTTCCTGGAGAAGGTTGTTTTTTTGGATTCCGGCACCCTGGTGTATTTGTGCATCGGCACCATGGTTATCTTATCATCGGTTGTCATTCCCGAGCGGATCTTGAGCGTGTCGATAAGCTGGTCGTGATAAAGGAGGCCGTCTACAAGTCCGTTAGCGAGAGCTCCCTGGGCCACATATCCGACCAGGCTGTCAGCAATGCTGTTCAGTTTCTCAATGGATATTCCTCTTGCGGAGGATATGTCTGCCAGAACGTGGGACCATATTGATCCCACATAGGTGCTTATCTGTTCCCTGTTCTCCTTGCTCAGCTCGTTGAGAATATAGGGCTCGACTGCTCCCTTGAATTTACCGTGACGGATGACCTGCACTTCCACCCCCAGTTTTTCAAGAGCATTTTTGTAAAAGAGAACCTCTCCGCTGAGTCCCTTGAAATCGACGGTTGATGACGGGTTGATATAAATTTTATCGGCAGCGGTCGACAGGTAATAACCTTCCTGCATCATAACGTAATCTGACCAGGCTATTACAAATTTCCCGCTTTCCCGGAATTTTTCAAGGCCTTCCCTGAGTTCTCCGGTAGTGGCCCATCCCGAAGGCACCATCCCATTCTCGATAAGGACCCCCTTGATTTTATCATCCGTGGCCGCCTTTTCCAGATTATGGAGTATCTCATTCAGTCCGGGAGCAGGCGTTATTGTCATGTTGATCAGATCGATGCCGGCATAGGGTGATTTGTTACCCTTGTCAGGGATCGAAACCCCTGCTTTCAGCACCAGTACTGAATTTTCGGCGATTGATGCAGGTTTATCGCCGGCGACCATCATTGCACTGAAGCTGGCGAGCATGATCACTATGAAGAGGATCGATACGATTATTATCCCTGTGATTGTTGCAAGGACATATTTCAGAAATGTTTTCATCTTAAACGCACTTTAATAAAATGAGTTTCAAAGGTATAAAAAATCAATTCCGGATAGGTGAATTGACGTGCATTATTCATAAATTTGGATAAAAGGTTGCTATGTGGCAGTATCCCCAAAAAACCGACCCCCAACGGGATGGGGGTAAGAGGAGTTGAAGGGAGAAAACATTTTTTAGTGTACCTGAAAATAAATTTTGGTAATTATAACCAGCGGCAATGGAAAAGATAATATTTCTTGGGTTGGGGACTAACCTCGGCGACAGGGAGAAGAATCTTTCAATAGCTGTGGACAGGATTGGTGAGGTGATAGGAAAAGTGATTCAATGCTCATCCGTATATGAAACAGAGCCCTGGGGGTTTCAGAGCGAAAACCGTTTTCTTAACATGGTTGTGAAGGTAAGAAGCAGTCTCAGGCCTTCGGGACTCCTCGGAAGAATACTGATGATCGAGGCTCAGCTCGGCAGGCTGAGGAGCGGCAAGGGATACAAATCGCGAACTATCGATATTGATATCCTGCTTTACGGTTCCGAAGTGATAAGAAGAGAGGAGCTGGAAATCCCGCATCCCAGAATTCCGGTACGCAAATTTGTCCTGGAGCCGCTTTGCGAGCTTGCTCCTGACATGATTCACCCTGTCCTGAAAGAGACCTTTGCAGAACTACTTGCCAAATGCGGAGATGAATGCGGGGTTTCAGTCAGGCACCCCTTTGTCATTCCGTAATTTTCCCGGTCTTCAGATAAGTCCGTTGTCGGCGAAGCTGTAGTAGTCCTTTCCCGAGATGATAATGTGGTCGAGCAGCTGGATATCCATAATGCTGCCGGCATCTTTTATCTTCCCTGTGATCTTTGAGTCGGAATCGCTTGGATTCATATTGCCGGATGGATGGTTGTGGCAAACGATGATTCCGGATGCAAGCCATTCGACGGCTTTTTTCATTATTATCCTCACATCGGTTACGGTTCCGCTGACACCGCCCTGGCTTATCTTCATCCGGTCGATGACCCTGTTCGACCGGTTGAGGAAGAGAATCCAGAATTCCTCGTGGGGCAGATCTGCCAGGATGGGGAAAAAGATATCGGCGGCATCTTTCGAGCATCTTATCTGAACTGCATCGGGCAGTTCGGCACTGTTTCTCCTTCTTCCGAGTTCGAGGGCGGCGCTGATTGTCACGGCCCTGGCGGGTCCGATGCCTCTGAATTTCAGCAGGTCGGAGACAGAGAGTTTACCGAGGGAGTTAAGGTTGTTGCTGACGGAGCCGAGCAGCTCTCTCCCAAGGTCGACGGCAGATTTCTTTCGCGTTCCCGAACTGATGATTATTGCCAGCAGTTCAGCATCGCTCAGGGTGGATATACCTTTCCTGATCATTTTTTCCCTGGGCCTGTCCTCGACAGCCCAGTCGGTGATTTTGATTGACATGATAAACGAGACATATTTCCGGGAATAAAATTAGGAAAAGAAGGGGAAACAAAAAAAATAAACCTTGCTTTTACCCCCAATTCCGAAAGCTTTCGGGACCCCTAAAAGCAGGAGAACAAGTCTGCCTGTTGATTCCACTCCCCTGCCTGCTGTGGCCATTGCTGAGATACTTTCCTGCCGGTTGGGTCCACCCCCCTGCCCCCCTAAAGGGGGGTTATGTCGTTGATTGTCTAATGTATAGAAGCTTGAACATCATCCAAATTTTAAAACAAAATTTTCCACTTTAGATCGTTACTCATAACTCCATAAAGCATTATCATTCTGACTCTTAAGCCCCCCTTTAGGGGGGTTGGGGGGTGGAACAAGCTGGGACGACATACCATCTTCATGGGGGTGGGGGGTGGAATAAGCTGGGATCACACGCAATCTCCACGCAAAAAGAGGTTACTGATACCCCGCGCCCTTGTTCCCTGTGTACCCCAGCCCCACGACTACACGACCGCACGACAAAAAAAAGGGACCCAAACCGGATCCCTTGGAAACTATTTATTTAACAAGCTTATTTCAGGCTGTCAACGTGTTTCTTTACAGAGGACTTGAGGTTAGAGGCCTTGTTTGTGTGAATGATATTCTTCTTGGCCAGCTTGTCGAGCATTGAATTAACCTTTGGCAGCATGGCTCCCGCTTCTTCCTTGCTGGAAGTGGTACGGATCTTCTTCAGTGCATTACGCATAGTCTTGGCGTAATACTTATTAGCCTCATTCTTTGTTCTTTCCTGCCTTATCCTCTTTTCGGACGATTTATGGTTTGCCATTATTTATAAAATTTTCTTGGAAAATTAGTAGTCCATAGGGGAATCGAACCCCTGTTACCAGGATGAAAACCTGACGTCCTAACCACTAGACGAATGGACCGTTTAAAGAACTTTTTTAATGCGGATGCAAAGAAACGATCTTTTTTTTTATCTGCAAAATTTTTTCTTCAAATTAATCGATCATGCAAGCAACTCTTCAGCAAGCGATTTAAGGTTACAGCCGTTAAAGTCGCCTGAGCTCATGAAAAGCCACACAGGATTCCTAAGCTTAAGTTGTTTTATCCGGCTCATCAAAGCAGCGGAGTCATCAAAAACCGACAGGTTACTTCCTCCGAAACCCTCCTTCACCAACTCGCGGGAGAGAGGCTCCAGCTTTTTCATTTCGAACTGATGAGGGTTGAAATAGACGAATGCCCTGGTTGCCTTTTCGAGGCTTCCGTTATAGAAGGGGAGGAAATTTTTACTGAGGCTCGAGAAGGTATGCAGTTCGAAGCATGCCACAAGATCGCGTCCGGGGTATCGTTCGGCTACAGCCTCGACGGTTGCCTTCACTTTCGACGGAGAATGTGCAAAATCGTAATAGAAAACACCCGAGTCGTTCTCCCTGATAACCTGGAGCCGGCCGGATGTTCCGCCGAAACTGCCTATGGCATCATAGAATCCGTCGGCGCTGATCCCTGCAGCCATACAGGCTTCCAGGGCGGCGGAAAGGTTCTGCATATTATGCCATCCGAAGAACCTAAGCGGTATCGTACGGTTGCATGTAACGGCATAGAAACCTGTCCTGTTCTGGAAATGTGCATGAACGCGGTAGGGGATCTTTTTTATATCATCACGTGCTGATTCCGCTATCTTAAGCACTTCGGGGTCATCTCTGAAGTAAACAAGCGATCCTCCGGGAGTTATTTTACCGGCAAAGGTCCTGAACTGTTCCAGATAATTTTCAAATGTAGGAAAGACGTTCATGTGATCCCAGGCTATTCCGTTCAGCACTGCTATGTCGGGCATATACAGGTGAAACTTCGGCCGCCGGTCGATGGGAGAGGTGAGGTACTCATCGCCTTCCAGTACGGCAAGCTCCGATTCGTCCGACAGGCTTACCATTGTTTCATATCCCTCGATCGATGAGCCCACCATGTAATCGAACCTGACCCCGAGTGTTTTCAGGACATGCATTATCATTGCAGTGGTGGTTGTTTTCCCGTGGCTTCCTGCAACTACTATTCTCTTCTTGTTCTTCGTCTGGTCATAAAGGAATTCGGGGAAAGACATTATTTTCAATCCCAGTTCAGCTGCCTTCAGAAGTTCAGGATTTTCAGCCCTGGCATGCATGCCAAGGATCACGATATCAATATCAGCCGTGACAAGCTCAGGGTGCCAGCCTGGTTTTTCAGGCAGCAGGCCATAGCCTGCAAGCCGTGAACGTGATGGTTCGTAAATCTCGTCATCCGAACCCGTTACGTCATATCCTTTAAGGTGGAGGGCAATGGCCAGATTATGCATCACCGCACCGCCGACAGCAATGAAATGTATCCTCATCCCGGACTTTTAATTTCTGTATACCTTAATATTTACCTGGGTACTGGTTCACCAGGGTATCCGGCGCCAAAATTAGCCTTTTTCAGGGAGTTACCGGTGTCAGCCTAAAT
>CAYQRF010000075.1:0-7510 GCA_964419775.1 uncultured Rikenellaceae bacterium | reverse complement strand
TGAGGATTCAGAGCCAGATCAGGGAAAAAGAACAACTGAAGAAAGAACAACAGAAGCACGAAGTCACAAGCTTCGTCTGCGACTGGCAGTAGTTTTTTAACAATATTGAAGTCCCTCCCGTTTCAGGACACACCTGACTAAATAAGTCATTTACCATCATACATTGCTGACAGCTGACAGCTGACAGCTTGCAAAACTCACGAATTTTTATCGTAAAACAATATCTGGCTTATCGTTTCACAACAATTTTTTTACCTGAAACGATATGGTTTTGAAAAAGAGAAATAATTGACTTGGGTTGTTTTCCTGAGTAACTTTGATTTACCTAAGAAACCAACACAATGAAGGAAGTCAGAAAGTCATTTCCTGAAAAGGGAATTCCTGCATCTGAGCTAATCTCCGAAATGCAGGAAATAAAATCAAAGGACGCCTCCTGGAAAGAAGGCAGGATATTCGGCTATGTGTTTCACCCCGGTGAAGAAACAGCCGCTGTTGCCGGGAAAGCCCACCAGTTTTTTGGCAGCGAAAATGCACTTAACAGCTCTCTTTTCAAATCAATTAAACTATTTGAAAAAGAGATAGTCCAGATGTTAACCGGGTTGCTGCATGGCGGCCCTGATGCAGCCGGGACATTCACCTCGGGCGGCACCGAGAGCATATTCCTTGCAATCAAGACAGCCAGGGACAAAGCACGTGCAGAACGTCCGGAGATCAAAGCTCCCGCCATCATAGTGCCCGAATCGGCTCACCCCGCATTTCAGAAAGCTGCTCACTGGCTCAATCTGGAAATTATCCTTACCCCGGTCAGAGAAGATAAACGGGCCGATCCCGAAGCCATCCGCAGGGCAGTTACGCCGGATACAATTCTTCTGGCTGCCTCGGCCCCCTGCTTTCCCCATGGAGTTATCGATCCAATTACAGAAATTGCTCCCATAGCTCTCGAGAAAAATATTCCCTTTCATGTCGATGCATGCATGGGAGGCATGCTGCTGCCTTTCGTCGAGCAACTTGGATACCCTGTCCCCCGATTTGACTTCCGTGTTCCCGGAGTTACATCCATCTCTGCGGATCTTCACAAGTACGGTTATACGCCAAAAGGCGCTTCAGTAATACTTTATCGTGACAGAGCCCTCAGACGACATCAGTTTTTTGCCTGCACCGACTGGTCTGGCGGACTGTACGGATCCGCTGCTTTCTCAGGAAGCAGAAGCGGCGGTCCCGTTGCTGCTGCCTGGGCAACCCTGATGAACCTCGGCAATGAAGGATATCTGAGGATGGCAAAAAACGTGATGGAAACATCCCGGAAGATCCAGGCAGGCATAAACGGTATTGAAGGACTCCGGGTAATAGGTAAACCCGACATGGGAATTGTGGCCTTTACTTCCGACACGCTCGACATTTTTCAAGTCGGAGACGCATTGTCGGATCAGAACTGGTTCCTCGACAGGATCCAGTTCCCCAATGCACTTCATCTTACAATAGCTGACCAGCATACGGATCAGGCCGAAAATTTCCTTTCCGCCCTTAGAATGGCTGTGTCACAAACCAGAGAGCTTAAGATCGGCACCGCCTCATCCCGCTTCCTGGTCTCCTTTGTCAAGGGACTTTCACGCATGCTTCCTGAAACATGGTTCAGAAAGCTTTCTCACTCCGCTTCACGATTACTCGACAGGGAGGATGACAACAAACACACTATGGGTGCCGCGGTATACGGCATAACATCAGCAATTGAAAACCGGGGAAATGTGCACGAGATTGTGCTTGACGTGCTGGATAATATGTATTAAAGAACTCAGTTGCTGGTTACTGGTTGCTGGTTGCTGGTTGCTGGCTTTGCCCCCTGAAGCTTTAGCGAAAGAGGGTTGCTGGTTCGAGGTTCAAGGTTCAAGGTTCAAGCTTGCACGACATTCCTGACCGGTCCAATTGTTAATAACTTTGTTTAATTGTTATTTAATTGGCTTAATCATTAAAACATCTATCCCTAATTTTGATCTCGGCCAGCACCCATTCGCACTTTCCTGCTCTGGAAATTGTATTTGACTAACATAATTGATTAATGCTGATAAAACGGGGTGCTGGCTTTCTTTATTATCCCGACACACTTGCCAGACTACACTTTGTACACTTCCTGATTAATGAAATAATAGGTACAGACACCCTTAGGGAGGGTTAGTGCATGGTGTTATAGAAATAAACAAGCTATTCTTGAAAAAGCAATGCCCAGTGAAGGAGATCCCGCATCCCGGAAGTGAAAACCGGGATGCGGGATGACATGGTGCCTGGTGATCATGGGGGGTGAGGCCGCGGCGAAAGACAAATCGAAAATGTTAAGGAAAAATTGCCATTCGCCGCGGCCTCACCCCCTATTACCCAAGGGGTGCCTGTCATCCCTCGCCGGTTGATAACGGATAAAGGAAACTATCCTCACTTTCGAAGACATCCAACGCGGAAAAAGAGTAATCAAGGACCAATCAGGCGAGGGATCTCATCCATGAATAGTGCAAGTGAGAGAGAGGAGAACAAAAAAAATCTGCTTGGCACCAGCAAAGAATAATTAGCACAAAGATGGGCTTGCCAGGTCCATCAGAAACTGAATGCCAGCCCCAGATTGAGATAGGCTACACCGTATCCGATCTCCGCCATTGCTGCCATGTTTTCGCGGAAGTAATACCGTCCGCCAACAAACCAGGCCCAGGCAATATGACTGGCTGAATCTTCATAACTATCGTAAGGATCGCCTGTTTCCTTCACATTTACAATATCATAGCCCAGTAAAAGCCCTGAATATGTATCAAGCTTGTCAACAAGGGGATAATGAAAATTGCCCCTCAATCCGATTACTGTGTTCGTGTACCGCGCCCTGTAATTTGAGAACTGCCATTTGTATGAAAGAAATGCCAGGTATGGTCCGACACCAACTGAACCTTTTTCAAGAACATGATCAGTAACCCCTATTTCGACCGAAGCTGAAAGGGGAGGAATGACCATCCTGTTGTAGGTGCTTGAAAAAACCGGGGTGCCTACCCCAAGTCCTGCATTGAAAACCTTGCTCCCTTTTACAAACACCGGCTGCTGTCCGGCCAGACTTACAAAAGTGAAAACAAGAATTGCTGATACAAGAATGATCCTTTTCATTGATACCAATTTTACCCCAAAATTAAAAGAATCCTGAATAAGGTGAAAATAAAAACAGTTTGCCTGACGGGCAAACTGTTATTTTATACCGGGATACTATGGATCCGGCCTAGAACTTGAGGGCAACTCCGATATTCAGGTAAGCGATTCCGTATCCAAGTTCAGCCATTACTGCAAAAGTCTCCTTGAAATAATATCTTCCGCCGACAAACCACGACCAGGCCAGACCGCTCGATGAAGCAGACCAATCATCCTCGGTTCCGGTTCCGGTCCATTTGGATGTTACAATGTTATAACCCAGCAAAAGACCGGTGTAGGTATCGAGCTTTTCAACAAGGGGGTAATGAAAATTACCTTTTGCACCCAGAATCAGGTTGGTATACTTCCACTGCGAGGACAGATAATCATATTTATATGAAGAGTATCCAAGGTAGGGGCCAACTCCGATAACTCCCTTGTCTATTATCTCATCAGCAACACCGAACTCGAGTGAAACCGATAAAGGCGGGATCTGACTCTTGTAGTAGGTTCCGGAATACAAAGTGGAACCCAGTCCAAGTCCGACATTCAGGACCTTGTCACCTTTCAGAAAGGTGGATTCCTGACCTGTCATCTGTGCAAATAAAAAAATTGCACCGGCAACCAGGAGCATAGATTTTTTCATAGTCGTAAAATTTTAAGTGGATAAAAAAAGCTTTGCTGTTAAACAAAGCTTTAATACCGATTGTTCGAAAACCGGTAAATATTTTACCCGGCTTCAGCCTCTAACCGCCAAATACAAGGAACATACCGGCTGCAAGTGCGGCGCCGATCATCGGACCAACAACAGGCACCCATGAATATTTCCAGTCGCTGTTCCTTTTGCCGGGAATGGGTAGCAGAAAATGCATTATTCTGGGACCAAAATCACGGGCCGGGTTTATGGCGTAGCCGGTGGGCCCTCCCAGCGACAATCCTATACCCAGAACAACAAGAGCCACCGGAAGTGCATTAAGGGCGCCCAGACCTACTTCAGGCTCGGCCATGTAAAGCACTGCCAGGGCAAGAACATAGGTGCCGATAATCTCGGTGAGCATATTATACCAGTAGCTTCTGATGTTAGGCATGGTACTGAATACGGCGAGTTTTGAATCAGCATCCTCGGTGGCATCAAAATGCTTTTTGTATGCCAGCCAGGTCAGCCCTGCCCCGAACATTGCACCAAGCACCTGGGCAAGTATGTAGATGGGCACTTTGGCCCATGAAAATTTATGGGCAATTGCCAGTGCAAGTGTCACGGCCGGATTCAGATGAGCCCCGCTTACGGAAGCAGATATCAGGACTCCCGTGAAAACACCAACGGCCCACCCGAAGGTAATTACTATCCAACCGGCATTATTCCCCTTTGTCTTGTTGAGAAGTACGTTTGCCACAACGCCGCATCCAAAGACAAGGATCATGGCTGTCCCGAAAAATTCAGCAAAGAATTGGTTCATAGGTTGATTGTTTATGGTTAGTTGTTACTTGTTGCTGCGGTATGCGGTATGCGGTACGCGGCCTTCATGCCTTAATGCCTTAACGCCTTAAAGCCTTTACGCCCTCACTCCTCCGCCCAGGCTTCCGTTGCTTTCACTGCCCTCTTCCATCCCTTTACAAGCGATTCTTTCTTTTCAGGTGCCATCACAGGCACAAATATCCTGTCCATCTGCCACTGCTTCGAAATCTCATCTATGTTCTTCCAGTATCCGGTTGCCAATCCTGCCAGATATGCCGCCCCAAGAGCTGTGGTCTCGGTTATCTCCGGCCTGATGACGCTCGCCTGGAGAAGATCGGCCTGAAACTGCATCAGATTGTTGTTTACCGTTGCTCCGCCGTCGACCCTCAGCTCCCTGATATCAATACCCGAATCCTTTTCCATGGCCTGCAGGACTTCAAATGTCTGGAAAGCAATGCTGTCGAGGGCTGCACGGGCGATATGAGCGGTGGTGGAGCCCCGGGTTATGCCGACGATTGTGCCTCTGGCATGCTGATTCCAGTAGGGAGCTCCCAGTCCCGCGAATGCAGGAACAAAATAAACTCCGTCACTGTCGCTGACCTTTGCGGCAAGGGCTTCCACATCAGCCGACTTTGCAATGACACCCAGACTGTCGCGAAGCCACTGCACAACAGCTCCGGCAATAAAAATGGAACCTTCAAAGGCATACCTGGTCTCATTGCCTATCTTCCAGGCAACCGTTGTCAGCAGCCGGCTTTTCGACGCGATAGGCTTGTTCCCTATGTTCATCATCATGAAACATCCGGTGCCGTAGGTATTCTTTACCATACCCGGTTCAATGCACATCTGGCCGAAAAGGGCCGCCTGCTGATCACCGGCAATTCCGGCTACAGGGATCTCAGACGAGAACTGGCCCTCGGTGCTTCCGTAAATTTCACTTGACGATTTAACCACCGGCAGCATGCTTTCGGGGATGTCAAATACACTGAGCAGTTCCCTGTCCCATTCAAGGGTGTGAATATTAAACAACATGGTCCTTGATGCATTCGAGACATCAGTGATATGCAGCTTTCCGCGTGTAAGGTTCCACACCAGCCACGAATCGACAGTGCCGAAGGCAAGTTCACCCCTGGCTGCAAGTTCCCTTGCGCCGCCAACATTATCAAGGATCCACTTTATCTTCGTTGCTGAGAAGTAGGCATCAACTATCAGCCCTGTTCTCTCAAGTATCAGACTATCGGTGCCTTCGGCCTTCAGCCTGTCGCAGAATTCAGCTGTCCTGCGATCCTGCCACACTATGGCGTTGTATACTGGTTTGCCGGTCAGTCTGTTCCATACCACAGTTGTTTCCCTCTGGTTGGTGATGCCAATGCCGGCAACATCCGAGCTTTTCAGCCCGGCTAAGGCAAGCACCTCAGTGGCCACGCCTGCCTGGGTCGACCATATCTCTTCCGGATCATGCTCCACCCAGCCGGGTTTCGGATAGATCTGGGTGAATTCCTTCTGCGCTGAGGCAACAGGCCTTCCGGAATGATTGAAAACTATAGCCCGGGAACTCGTCGTTCCCTGGTCAAGAGCAAGAATATACTTGTCCATATGAAAAAGTGTTATGTTTTATGTATAGATTTTTATCAGGTCGTTGTATCTGGATACCTCATTTTCCTGCCACGATCTGCTGAAACCAAACTCACTTGCCATTATTCCGGCTACAACTGGTCCTGCCTCAGCGCTTGCCCTTGCATCAAGAAACAGCGCCCTTGTTCTGCGTGCCAGCATGTCCTCAAGCGTCAGCGGCATTTCATTCCTGGCAATCCATGCAATTTCAGCCCTGCAATATGGAAGACCCGGATGTACCGGTTCACCCATTCCGGGTTCATCCTCAATAAGCTTCCTGATTTCTGAAGCATGATCGCCATAGACGCTCAGCCGGTCCGAAGCTGAAGCTGCAGCCCCGGAAAAAAAGCGGAAGTTCCTGGTCCTGCATTCCTTTCTTTCAACAATCCCGGCTTTTATCGCCCTGTCAATTGTCTCCTCAGCCATCCTTCTGTATGAAGTCCATTTTCCTCCTATTATTGAAAGAAGTCCCGATTGTGAAAAAGATATCTTGTGTCTTCTCGACACTTCCTTTGTTGCCTCAGGCTTGTCGGGATTGGCCGCAAGAGGCCTGAGCCCTGCAAAGATGCAGAGTACATCCTCCCTCAAAGGAGCCCTGGTAAGATACCTCCCGGCAGTCCTGAGAATGAAGTCAATCTCCTCATCGAGTGCTTTTGGTTCAAGCGATATTTCATTAAGCGGGGTGTCGGTGGTCCCGACTACAACTTTCCCGTACCAGGGTATGGCAAAAAGAACACGGCCGTCGTCAGTTTTAGGGATCATAATTGCCGACTGGCTGTTAAGAAACCTGTTATCGAGCACTATATGTACACCCTGGCTCGGTTTGATTGTAGCTCTTGCCGAGGGATTGTCGAGCCTGTGGATCTGATCGGCAAAAACACCTGTGGCATTTATAACCAGCTTCGACCTGACGGAATATGTAAGCCCTGATTCAGCATCCTTAACCTCAACCCCGATGATATGTCCAGTATCATCCTTTAATAACTTTTCTACCCTGAAATAGTTGAGAAGCGTTCCTCCGTTTTCGACACATGCCCCGGCAATTGAGAGCGCCAGGCGGGAATCGTCAAACTGACCGTCGTGATAGACAATGCCTCCCTTCAACCCATCTGACTTAAGGAGAGGTATTCTTTCAACAGTCTTCGAACGGTTTATGAAATAAGATTTACCCAGGCTCAGCTTTCCGGCAAGAAGATCGTAGAACTTGAGCCCCACCGTGTAAAGAAATACATCCCAGTAAGTATAAACGGGAATGACAAATTCCTGGTTTGCAGTAATATGAGGTGC
>CAYQRF010000074.1:0-7657 GCA_964419775.1 uncultured Rikenellaceae bacterium | reverse complement strand
GCTGGTCAAGACCAATATCGAGTGAGTCAATCCTGAATTGCCAGGTCCCCGCAAGGGATATTTCCTCGCGTACAATCATTTCCCGGCTTGTACATCCGGCTATAACCAAAAGAAAAAACAGTATTTTTTTCATAAGTAAAAAATTAAGAAGTTCTCGCTGTCCCGAAAGCTTTCGGGATCGCAGATTGAAATCCCGCTGATAAGCGCAGATTTTCCCCGCTAAACGTCACTTCGTCCCTCAGTCACTATGTCTCTTCGTCGTCGTCCCTTCACCCTTTCTCCCCTTCACCCCTTCACCCTTTCTCCCCTTCACCCTTTCTCCCCTTCACCCTTTCTCCCCTTCACCCTTTCTCCCCCTCTCCCCCTCTCCCCTTCTCCCCCTCTCCCCTTCTCCCCTTCTCCCCTTCTCCCCTTCCCGCCTCACG
Organism: uncultured Rikenellaceae bacterium; assembly: GCA_964419775.1. GTDB lineage: Bacteria > Bacteroidota > Bacteroidia > Bacteroidales > VadinHA17 > LD21. The sequence continues at coordinate 7,232 of CAYQRF010000074.1, read as the reverse complement.
CCTCACACCTCACGCCTCATGCCTTTCTCAATCTCCTCCAGCGACCTCCCCTTTGTCTCCGGCAGTTTCCTGAATATGAACCAAAAACCCAGTACACATATCACTCCGTACAGCCAGAATGTCCCTGAAGCCTTTAGTGTCTTGTTCAGTATCGGGAAGGTATAGGTCAGGATGAAGCAGGCCGACCAGAGAGCAAATGTCCCGACTGACATTGCAAATCCCCTGATACGATTTGGGAAGATCTCGGAAAGAAGCACCCAGGTCACGGGAGCCAGTGTCATTGCATAGCATGCTATGGCTGAGACCACCATTATCAGAAGGGGCAGTCCCTGAAGCTTCAGATAGTACATCAGACCTATTGTTGCATAAATACATGCCAGTCCCCCTGCCCCGAACAGCATAAGCGATTTTCTGCCGAGCCTGTCGACCGTAAACATCCCGATAAAGGTGAATGCCAGGTTCACGCTTCCCGTTATCACTATATTGAAAAGTGTTTCGGAGACGCCGTACCCTGCATCAGCAAATACTTCCTGGGCATAATTGAATATCACGTTTATCCCGCACCACTGCTGAAAGACCGCCAGAACGATCCCGAGCACAAGCAGTTTGATTATCCCTTTCTCCCTGAGCGCTTTCCTGACAGGCTGAACGGTCTCGCCCTCCAGGGTGTTTTCTATTGAGGCAAGTTCGGAACCGGCAAACTGAGCACCTCCGATCCTTTCAAGTATCCGCTGTGCTGTCTGCCTGCCCCTGCCGGTCTTAAGCAGCCACCTGGGACTCTCCGGGACAAACCACATCAGCAGGAAGAATAGCAGGGCAGGGAAGGAACATGCGTAGAACATCCACCTCCAGCCTGTCTGACCGTTCCACGATGCAAGTATGTCGTTAACTGTCGAATCAGCCGGCACCGGCCTTGCGATTCTCCAGTTTATTATCTGTGCCAGAAGAATACCGATCACAATTGTAAGCTGATTGATCGAGACAAACGCACCCCTTACTTTTCCCGGAGTAACCTCGGCAATGTACATGGGCGAAAGAGTCGATGCCAGACCGATCCCAATTCCGCCTGCCATCCTGAAGATTACAAACAATAAAAATGAAGATGCTCCCCCGGTTCCGATCGAAGCCACGATGAATATCAGTGCTGCCAGAATAAGAAGCCGCTTCCTTCCGAACCTGTCACTCAGCCATCCTGACAAAACGGCGCCGGCCAGGCACCCTATCAGTGCACAGCTCATTGCCCATCCCTGCATCACAGGATTGCCGCTTATCCCGAAGTAAGGTTCATAAAATGGTTTTGCTCCGCCGATCACTACCCAGTCGTATCCGAAAAGCAATCCTCCCATTGCTGAAATAAGACAGATGGTCAGAAGGTATTTCAGGTTAAATTTTTGTGGTTCCATATAAGAATTATAACTTACCTCCTGCCTTTTTTTACCCCTATCCCGAAAGCTTTCGGGACCCCCAAGGGGGACTTGAAATCCAAAATCACTGGAGATTTTGTAATTTTATTTGACATATCAACACTGTGATAAACAGCAAAAAACTTATGTTATAACAATGTTATAACGACGTTATAACATTGTTATAACATATCTGATCAAGTGAAATACTGAGCGTTTCAGGTCCTCAACCATCGTCTCTGAGTTTTTTATCTTACCTCATCAAGGGCTTCAAGCATGGCAACCACATTCGCGAATGGGACATTAGCCTGAATGTTGTGAACCGTATTGAAAACAAAACCTCCGTTTTCGTTTAGTATCCCGACCTGCCTTTTAACCTGCTCCTTAACCTGCCGGGGAGTACCGAAGGCAAAAGCACCCTGGGTGTCGACGCCTCCTCCCCAGAAGACAATCCTGTCACCAAACCTGCGTTTCAGCATCGCCGTGTCCATACCCTCCGCATTAATCTGCACCGGGTTTATTATATCGAATCCAGCCTTTATAAACAGATCCAGAAGCGATACTATCGATCCGCACGAATGCTTGAATGTCTTCCATCCGGTGTTCTGATGGATCCAGTCATTCATCTTTTTATAGTAAGGAACCCATAAACTGTCGAAAGCCTCGGGGGAACAAAATGTTGAATTCTGCGTACCGAAATCAGCGCCGCATATATATACAACATCTATCCTGTTGCCCAGGACTCTGTAAAAGTCCTTCAGATTCTCCAATGCAATGTCAGTCTGCCTGTCAAATATCTCCCTCACAAGACCTTCACGAATCAGGGTCGACATGTACCATTCGGCCACACCTCTTATTCCTTTGGGATTTTTCAGCTGGACCGCAGGAACCAGGGCAATATCCCCCAGGGCGGTTCCGCCAAGATTTGCAACCACTGCTTTGCCTGAACCCTCTGCCTGTTGAATCTGTTTCTCCCAGAATTCAAGATCACGGGCAGTTATCCTGCCGAATTCTTCAAGATTGTCTTCCACCTTCAGGGTTGATTCATCGACAGGCCCCTGACGGTCGATCGCATCAAAGAAATATCCGGTAACCGGCATCATGGCGCTCGGTGGCACAGAGGTGTCGCCTTCGGGATGGACCAGCATGTCCCCTTTTTCATTGAAGGTATAATTAAACTCTCCCGGGAGCAGCACTTCCTGTCCCCAGAAAGTCCTGTGCATTTTCCAGTCGCGGTTCGGGATCCCGAACATGTTCTTTTCTCCGCCGAAACCGATAACATCTACTTTCATGGCCTTAACCAGATCTTCGTCAACCTCGCCAAGCATCTGGTACGGTTCGATAATCTTAACCGGCTTCTTCTCAAGACCGAAATAGTCTCTAAGTTTTTCGACAACCACGGCATGAATGCCTGTTACGGGGGCTGATCCAAAATCCACTACAACCCTCCCGGGCTGCCTGTGATTTACTGTTAACAGAAAGTTTTCCCTTGATGTGTTTGGCATGACTTCAGGTTTTGCAGGGTTTAGGGTTTTTAAAGTTAAATTATTCCCGGGAAAATCAGCTGTACTCAAAAGGATTTTGTTGTCTGCCGTTTTTTGCCTATCTTATTACGGTTCCTTTGCCGCCGGCAGCCTCAGGGAAACATCCTGTAAATCAGAAGACAGCAAGCGGCTTTGAATCAGTCCAACCCGGCATAACCATGGAAACAGATATCCGCATTCCCCGGCCCCTGCTCTTTAATCCGCTCAAACACTATCTTCCTTTTATAAGGAATTTTACTGTCAGCAAGGCCATGCCATTAAATGATCCGCGCCTGAATGAGCTTACAAGGGAAATCAAGCATATCGGAACATGCGTAATGGACATTTACAAGGGCGGTCTGACACAGGAAACCATTTTTTCCGAGGTAACCGGCTACCTGGAAACGAATCACCTTATCGCTCGGAACGATTTCATGGCGTGGACCGGAACCGGTTACAACGATTTCAGAATAATAACCCTGTCCGACACTTCCCGCTGGACGCTCAAGTATCACAATAACGAGACGAGGTACGTCCATATCTTTCCGGCCCGTTCAAGCCCACATTCATTCCGGACAAAGGCGAACACCCTGAAATCGGCTGTCCTTTATCTGATTGCCATAGGTAAGGATTACATCACCGACGACGACCTGAATGCTGCAAGGGCACTGGCCGGATTGTCGCCTATCGGAAATGTTGCAGATGCTGAAGCGGTTACGGAAATGATAGGGATTCTCAGAGACTCTTAATCTTGTTTTTAAAAATATATGGAAAAAATCACTGAAAGAATTGAAATAATCCAGGGCGATATCACCCTCAGGGAGACTGACGCTATTGTGAATGCTGCCAACAATTCCCTGCTGGGCGGAGGTGGTGTGGACGGTGCAATACACAGGGCAGCCGGACCCGAATTATTAAAGGAATGCATCAACCTTAACGGTTGTTATACAGGAGGAGCAAAAATCACCAAAGGATATGATCTTCCTGCAAAATATGTCATTCATACAGTCGGACCCATCTGGTGGGGTGGTCAGAAAGATGAAAGAGAGCTCCTGGCGAACTGTTACAGAAACTCCCTCGCCATTGCTGTTGAGAAAAACCTCAGGACTATTGCTTTTCCCTCAATAAGCACGGGCGCTTACCGCTTCCCGATTGAAATAGCGTCAGGTATTGCGCTGACTGAAATTTTTAATTTTTTGAAATCCGACAGCTCCATAAAAAAGGTTGAGATTGTCTGTTTTAGCCTTGAGGATTTCGAGGTTTATAAAAGAAGGTTCCGGGAAATTTCAGATACGCTTTAATCTTACCTGGAATCATCCATTACCCATATTATCAACTATATCAAAAAAGCATTCATGCGGCAGTAGAAAATATGCCGCACAAAATATTTTTATTTTATTTTTACGCTTTGGAAAGATTACCCGATATATGACCGAAACTGAAAAAATAAAAAGCCTTGTCCTTGCTCCCTATATAATTAAAGCCACTGCACTGATTGGCAAACAGAGAGGTGTCGGCGGAAACCAATTCCGGCACGCTATGGCAACCATGGCTATACTGCTCGATTACAAGCTTTTCGATGACCACATTCTGCTTAAGGCATCAGTCATCCACGACCTGCTCGAAGATGTACCGGAAACAAATGAATTTGAAATAAGAATTATCGACGGTCAGGCTGATGATGTCCTGGCGCTGGTAAAGGAAGTTACCCGGCCCGATGACATACCAAAGGAGGTGTATCTCAGGAATATTCTTGAACACGGTTCCGTCAGGGCAAAAATCCTGAAATGCGCCGACAGGATATCAAATCTTACCGATCTGCATACCGACACCCACTCAATAAAAAAAATAAGTGAATACCTCGATCAGACTGAAAAATGGGTGCTCCCCATGGCCGAACAGGTTAATCCTGACATGTTCAGGGAGTTGTCAGATCTGATAAAAAGCCGCAGGAGGTTTCTGAAAATCATATCAGATTGCGAACCTGAAAACGGTACGGATCCTGAAAACTGAACCCGGGCATTATTTACGTTAATACCCGGGTTTACCTCGTGATCCCGGAGAGATTCGAACTCTCAACCAACAGAACCGGAATCTGTCATTCTATCCATTGAACTACGGGACCGTATACTGTCCGCAAAAGTAAAACCATTGGAGCGGTTTTACAATTAAATGCCAAAGTTTTTCTAATTTCGCGTCCTTGAGAAGACCGAAGACAGTATTTCTTACTTCGGTCTCCGGTCTTCGGTCTTTATTAATTAAAATCAAATTGACACACCATATATGGACTACAACTTCAAAGCCATCGAAAAAAAATGGCAGGATCACTGGGAAAAGAACAAGACATTTAAAACACCGGAAGATCTTACAAATCCGAATAAATGCTACATTCTTGACATGTTTCCTTACCCTTCGGGAGCAGGTCTTCACGTAGGTCACCCCGAAGGATACACTGCCACCGACATATATTCAAGATTCAAGAGGATGAAAGGCTTCAACGTCCTTCACCCTATGGGATGGGATGCATTCGGACTTCCGGCCGAACAGTATGCAATCCAGACAGGTACCCATCCTGCCGTTACAACAAATAAAAACTGCGACACATTCCGGCGACAGATTAAGGGACTGGGGCTCAGCTACGACTGGGACAGGGAGATCAACACAACCGATCCGAAGTATTTCAAATGGACCCAGTGGATCTTCATCCAGCTCTTCAACACATGGTTTGATGAGACACTCCAGAAGGGAAGACCTGTTAAGGAATTAACAATACCTGAGGAGATAAGGCTGCTGGGCGAAAAGGAAGTCAGGAAATACATCGACTCCAGGCGTCTCGCCTACTACGAAAACGCCCAGGTGTGGTACTGCCCCAGCTGCAGGATAGTGTGCGCAAACGAAGAGGTACTGACCGACGGCTCACACGAGAAATGCGGCAACCCGGTTCAAAAGAAATACCTCAAGCAGTGGATGCTCAGAATTCCTCTCTATGCCGAACGATTGCTGAAAGGCATCGATGACCTCAACTGGCCTGAGGGAATAAAGGAAATGCAGAGAAACTGGATCGGCCGATCGACGGGAGCAGAAGTCGACTTCCGCATCGAGGACCTCGATGAAAAACTTACAGTATTCACAACCCGGCCCGACACCCTGTTCGGAGCTACCTACATGGTAATAGCTCCCGAGCACCATCTCGCCGGACAAATAACCACCGACAGCCACCGTGAACAGGTTGAGCATTATATAAAATTGTCGGCCCTTAAATCGGATCTTGACAGAACCGACCTGTCAAAGGAGAAAACAGGTGTTTTCACCGGAAGATATGCAATCAATCCTGTCAATAATGCAAGGATCCCTATATGGATGGCCGATTACGTGCTGACAGGCTATGGCACGGGAGCCATAATGGCCGTTCCTGCACACGATACAAGGGACTTCGAATTTGCAAAGAAATTCAATCTTCCCATAGCATGCATCCAGGATCCCGATGTGACCGATGCAGAACAGAAGGCCGGAATACTTGAAGGCAATGAATGCTGGACCGAAGACGGATTATATATAAACTCCTCCGATACGGTTACGGGCATAGACATCAACGGACTGAAAAAGGAAGCAGGAATCAGAAAGATCACCGAATGGCTCGAGTCGCGGAACCTGGGGAAGGCAAAGGTGAACTATAAGCTTCGCGACTGGCTCTTCAGCCGCCAGAGATACTGGGGAGAACCGTTCCCCGTGATTCACTGGGAAGACGGAGAGATTTCAGTTATTGATGAAAATGAACTTCCCCTCGAACTTCCCGCACTCGAAAAATATATACCGGGAGAATCGGGCGAATCGCCTCTGGCAAATGCAGGCGACTGGCTGAATGTGGTCGATGAAAATGGCCGCAGGGGAAGAAGGGAAACAAATACAATGCCCCAGTGGGCAGGATCGTGCTGGTACTACCTGAGATTCATCGATCCGCATAACGACAAGGAAATATTCGACAGCGAAAAGGAAAAATACTGGATGCCCGTCGATCTTTACGTAGGCGGCGCTGAACATGCGGTGCTCCATCTTCTCTACAGCCGGTTCTGGCATAAGGTGCTGAGCGATCTTGGCATCGTGTCGACCGACGAACCCTACAGGAGGCTGTTCAACCAGGGAATGATCCTTGCATTCGCCTACGAAAATAAGACCGGAGCAAAAATACCGGCCGATCAGGTCACTGAGAAGGATGGAAAATACTACTATTCCGAAACCGGTGAAGAGGTAAGGCAGATAGTTGCCAAAATGTCGAAATCGCTTAAAAATGTTGTAAACCCTGACG
>CAYQRF010000073.1:0-7658 GCA_964419775.1 uncultured Rikenellaceae bacterium | reverse complement strand
AGGATCCGGAAAACATAGTAACCATCAACGGCGAAAGATGCATCGGCCTGTCAATCTACAAGGAACCGAAATTCAACACAGTTGATGTGGTGGAAAGCCTCACCTCAGCATTTGAAGAGCTCGGAAAAGCCCTCCCGGGATATGAATTCGTCAAGGTCCTCGATCAGGGAACCTATATTCAGAATTCAATAGGCGAGGTGAAAAACACCCTGCTCATCGGGATCTTCCTGGCGGTAATCGTTTTATACGTCTTCCTGAGAAGGATTGGTGTAACCCTCGTCATAAGTCTTGCCATCCCGATCTCTATTATTGCAACCTTCAACCTTATGTATTTCAGCGATCTGACACTGAACATAATGACACTCGGAGGACTTGCCCTGGGCGCCGGGATGCTGGTTGATAATGCAATAGTCGTGCTTGAGAACATCACCCGCAACAGGGATGAGGGACTGCCTTTGAAAGAAGCCATCATTACAGGCACAGCCCAGGTTGGCGGAGCAATCACTGCCTCAACCATCACCACCATTGTTGTGTTTCTGCCCATAGTCTACCTGAGGGACGCTTCAAGCGAGATGTTCCGCGACCAGGCATGGACAGTGGCTTTTGCACTAATTTCATCCCTGATAGTTGCCATGCTTGTGATCCCCATGCTTGTATCAACGCTGCTTCCGTCAGAAAAGAAAAAGTCGGTATCTGTCAGAGCATTAAACTTCACCGGCTATGGCAAATACCTTGGCCGGATTCTGGAGAAAAGAAATCTTGTGATTATTCTGTCCGTCCTGATTCTTGCTGCAGCAGGATTTCTGGTTCCCCGGCTCGGCAGCGAATTCATGCCGCGTTCCGAATCGGCCGAATTCACAGTAAAACTAAGGCTTCCCGAAGGGACCAGCCTTGAAAGGACAAATAATACAGCCGTGAGAACGGAAGAGATAATAAAAAGCCTTCTTGGAGAAAAGGTCAGCCTGATCTATACCCAGTCGGGCAGTGACAACACTTCATCACTATCACTTTCATCAGGTTCAAAGGGGGAGAACAACGCCTCCCTGAAAGTCATCCTGAAGGATGAATTTGCCTCCGAAACCGAAACCGCTATAAGCCAGGTACAGTCGTATCTCAGTACCATCCCCGACATCGAGGTAAGCTTCTCGAGGGAGGAGACGGCCCTCCAGTCGTCGCTTGGAACCACCGAATCGCCATTTGCCCTCGAGATATCAGGAAAGGACTTCGAAGAAATGGAGAGGATACTCAGGGAATCGGAGTTAATACTCAGGGAAAACAATGGCCTTGACAATATCACCACATCACTCGACGAAGGGACGCCGGAGGTGGAAGTGGAAATCGACCGTTTCAAGACAAGCTACTATGGAGTTACTGTCGAAAGTGTTGTAAATCAGATAAGAGGATATCTCCAGGGAGCTGCCGCCGGAACCTTCGAAAAGGATGGCGAGCTCAAGGACATTACAATCAAACTGGGCGACATATCCCTGAGCCAGCTCAACGACCTTATAATAACTGCCGGGAATGTCAAGGTCCCCTTAAGCGAAATTGCAAGGGTGAGAACCATAACCAGCCCGCGGGAGATCACGCGCCGCAACCAGTCGAGGACCTGCTATATCTATGCAATGACTGACAAGGATCAGCCTCTCGACAAAGTAATAAGGGATGCCGGGAATTCCCTGAGGTCCGTGGCGCTTCCGTCCGACTACAAACTCGAGTTTACCGGGGAGGAACTCAAGCGCAGGGAATCGATGTCGAACCTGACATTTGCACTCATCCTTTCACTGATACTTGTGTTCATGGTACTGGCCTCACAGTTCGAATCGATACTGCAGCCGTTCATCGTAATGCTCACCATACCATTGGCGGGGGTAGGTACCGTACTCACCTTCTTCATCCTTGGCAAGCCCCTGAACATGATGGCCTACATTGGTATAATTATGCTTGCCGGGATCGCTGTAAACAATGCCATTATCCTGATCGACCGGATAAACCAGCTCAGGGAATCGGGAACTCCCAAAAGGGATGCCATTATCCTTGCCGGTGCGCAGAGGATAAGACCTATTCTGATGACAAGCATCACTACTATCCTGGCCCTTTTGCCTCTTACAATCGGGATCGGCGAAAGTGCGTCACTCAGGTCACCCATGGCCCTGGCAGTGATAGGAGGACTTTTCTCATCAACCATTCTTACCCTGATCGTCATCCCCTGTGTCTACTGGGTTATAGACAGCTTTGGCGATTTTTTGACGGGCAGGAAAAAGATGAGCAGCAATATGACCAATAAAGCTTAGGAAGGCATGGATTTCATTCTAAAAAGAAAGGTCCTTATCAGCATGCTCTTCATAGGGCTGTCAGTGCTTGGCTATGTTTCGTACAAGAAGCTGGCCGTGGAACTGCTTCCCAATGCCGAATTTCCGACACTGATAGTACAGGTAGGCTCACCCCTCGAAGTCGATCCCTCCTACATTGAAAACCAGGCCATCATTCCGATCGAGGGAGCCATCGGCACCCTGGAGGATGTGGAAAAGATTGAATCAAACATAACTTCCCGGTTCGGTACCATATTTATCTACTATGTCAAGAATGCCGACCTGAAATATGCGAACCTGAAGCTTCAGGAGAAGATCGACCTTATGAGGAATTCCATACCGCCGGAGTTCTTCGTGAATGTGATCAAAATTGACCTCGAACAGCTTACCAATCAGTTCATGGCCCTCCAGGTGCGGGGTGAAGGAGGCGTTGACAGGATCCGCAACATCACCGACAGGGAGATCAGGCCCGAACTCGAAAACATCGACGGACTTGCCGGTGTCCAGGTTTACGGAGGCAAGGAGAACGCCATCGAGATACGGCTGAACAGAAGAGCATGCAAATCGCTTGGCATTACAATGAACCAGATCAGCTCCCTGCTTAACAACAACAGCAGGGAGAAGACCTTCGCCGGAAAAGTTATCGACGGAAGCCGGGAGATGTATGTAAACGTAACCTCATCCTATACCGATGTAAGCGACCTTGGAAACATCATAGTCAAACAGGACGGACCGGTGCTTCTGAGGGATATCGCGGAGATCTTTTACGGAGTCAAGGAACAGAGTACAATAAGCAGGGTGAACGGCCTCGATGAAATCACGATCAACCTGGTGAATGACAGGCAGGCAAACCTTATCGGACTGTCGCATACCACTCTTGAAGAAATAGAGAGGCTGAACAGGGAACTGGCTTCATCAGGAGTTGAAATAACCGTCCAGTACAACAGCGCCGAAACCATGGAAAAGAACATAAACCAGATTATCAGCCTGGCCATCACAGGCGGATTGCTGGCAGTTCTCATCCTGTGGTTCTTTCTGAGGAATATCAGGCTCGTCACTGTAATTGCCATTTCACTGCCCATATCAGTCTACACCGCTTTCAACTTCTTCTATGCCTTCAACATAAGCATAAACAGCCTTACCCTTGTAGGCATCGCGCTGGCAATAGGCATGCTTGTCGACAACTCGGTTGTGGTGCTCGAAAACATATACAGGCTGGCGGGTGCGGGAAAAGACCCGGAAACCTCAGTCAAACAGGGGGTGAGGGAAGTTGTCCGTGCCATATTTGCCTCCACCGTAACCACAATTATTGTCTTCCTGCCATTCCTGTTCACAACAAACTTCCTTATAAAGCTCATAGGGAAAAACATCAGTGTATCTATAATATCAACTCTGCTGGTTTCACTCAGCGTGGCCCTGCTGGTAATCCCGATGGCCACCTTTTATCTATTGTCGGGATCTCCGGCAGATAACTCAGAGGTATTCAAGCGACTCTCGATTCACGACAGGCTGATCCAGGCTTACCACCTGGTGCTGAAAGCATGTATGAGAAATCCTGCTGCCACGATAATCGGAACTCTGGCTCTCTTTTTCGCTGCCCTCCTGGTCAGTCTCGGCCTCAGCCTGAACTCCGGCAATGAAGTTGAAACATCCGAGTTCCGGATGAGCGTCACTATGCCGGCCGGATCGACACTTGCAAAGACCGATGCGGTGGTTTCCGAAATAGAGTCGAGGCTTGCATCAATTCCTGAAAAGGAAGACATCGTGAGCCGCATCGAGGAAGACCAGGCAACGGTTACAATAAACCTTAAGGATGACTGGGACAAGGAAAGCAAAAGAAAACTGGCGGAGATAAAAAACGATATTTCAGAGAAGACAAGGAATATATCCTCAGCTGAAATCAGCATGGACGAGATTTCAACCAGCGGAGGATTCACAAGCAGCAGCGAGAGCGCAGCCATGAGCAATCCCGGTGCCGATTTTGAATCACTCCTGGGAATAGGATCAAAACCGGAATCGGTAATTATCAAGGGCCAGAACTTTGAGCAGATGAAAGACCTGGCTGATGATATCAGAACATACATCAACAACCTCGAAACAGTCGACGATGCAAGGATAAATGTACAGGACAACACTCCTGAGGTCCAGCTGCATTTCGACATGGATTACATTGCCAGAAGCGGCTACACACTTGGCGATCTGGCATCCGCCCTGTCATCGTTCGGAAGGGAATACTCATCCGGCGCCACCTTCCGGCAGGGAACGGAAAGCTACGACATAATGATCAAATACGCCGATACTGACTCTCTTGACAACTCTTCGGCCGATAAAACAATTGACGACCTTAAACGACTCGAGGTATCGGGACAGAACGGGGCTGTGATGGAAATGGAAGAACTGGCTGATGTCATTTTCTCCTACGGCATGGGGAATATTCACCGCGAGAACCAGGAAAAAAGAGTGACCGTCACCTATAGTTACAAGGATGAAATAAAATCATCCAAGGATCTCCTGGCAGGAGCCCGCGCTGAAGTGGAGTCCATTGTTTCGGGACTGAATATCCCATCCGGAATTGCAGTCGAAATAATTCAGGAAGAAGACCAGCTGCGGGAATTCTATTACCTCATCGGCATTGCTTTCCTCCTTATTTTCATGGTCCTCGCCGCTGTGTTCGAATCCCTCTCAACCCCTGTTGTTCTGCTTTTCAGTATACCCCTTGCAGCCCTCGGATCGCTTATAGCGCTTATCCTGACGGGGAACACCCTGCTGAGCGTCAACACCCTCACCGGATTCCTCATCCTTCTCGGGGTTGTTGTGAACAACGGCATAATCCTTATCGATTACACAAACATCCTCAGGAAAAGAGGCTTCCGCCGTTCGAGAGCCCTGATGACTGCAGGGATGGCAAGGATCAGACCCATACTAATAACTGCTTCAACAACGGTAATAGCAATGCTTCCGCTTGCAATGGGCAAGGCGGAGTTCGTCTCGGTGATCGGAGCCTCATTCGCCATAACGGTTATCGGCGGACTTACACTGAGCACATTGCTTACGCTTGTGTTTATTCCAACTTTCTACTCAGGTCTTGAAAATGCACTTGAATGGATCCGATCGCTCAACTGGAAAGTAAAAACAGTCCAGCTTGCCGTATTCGGAATTCTGATATTCCTTATTTATACGCATATCGATAAGTTCATCTGGAAACTGATCACCTCCATTCTGGTTCTGATAGTCGTACCGGCTGCAACATGGTTCATCATGAACAGCCTCAGAAAAGCCAGGGAAACGGTTATCCCTCCCGACGTACCAATAAAAATCCGGGTCCAGAGTCTTGTAAAGATCTACGAAAGAGAAAACAGGTGGAGCCGCGAATGGAAGGCTGGAGCAAGGATCAGGGAGCGGCTCGGTTTGCTTGCGCACTTCAGGAAATGGAAAGACATGATGACGGTTTCGTGGGAACTCCCCATGTTTGCCTTTATGGTTTATTTTACATACTTCTATCTCAGGAAAGGGTTCTGGATATTCTTCTTCAGTGTAATAGTATGGTTTTTCCTTTACGCCATATGGAACCAGTTCAGGGAACTGTTCAAAAACCTTTCCGCAGAATCCGGAAGGAAAATGCCTGCAAGACTTATTCCGGTTGTAAGTTTCATTGTCTTTTGGATGGTGCCCCTGCTGAACCTGGTTATGTTTCAGCTGAAATGGGACAACATAGCGGTAGTAATTATTATTGGCGTCCTCTGGTTCACCGGGCTGTTCATCTATACCACCGGACAGAAACTTAACGAGGAAAATATCGATATATACCGCCTCGAAGGGAAATTCAGGGGACTGAGAAAAACCATCTACAGAATCGTCGCTGCAGTTCCGATGATCGGCAAGAAGCGTAAGCCTTTCAAGGCCCTGAGCTGCGTATCGCTTAACATTGAAAACGGGATGTTCGGTCTGCTCGGACCAAACGGTGCCGGAAAGACAACTCTCATGAGAATCATATGCGGGATCCTTGAACAGAGCTACGGAAAGGTCTGGATCAACGGACTCGACACGCAGCTCAAGCGCGAGGAACTTCAGGGTCTCATAGGCTACCTCCCCCAGGAATTCGGAAGCTATGAGAACATGACAGCCCACGAATACCTTCACTACCAGGCAATGCTGAAAAACATCATCGATGTCGCAACCAGGGAAGAGAGGGTGACTTATGTGCTGAAGGCGGTCCATATGGATGAACACAGGCACGAAAGGATAGGTTCATTCTCGGGAGGGATGAAGCAGCGTATGGGAATTGCGATGATACTTCTTCATCTGCCCCGGATACTTGTGGTCGATGAGCCTACCGCCGGGCTTGACCCCAGGGAGAGAATAAGATTCAGGAACCTCCTCGTGGAGCTTAGCCGCGAAAGGATAGTTATCTTCTCTACTCACATTATAGAGGATATCTCAAGCTCGTGCAACCAGGTCGCGGTTCTGAACAAAGGAAGGCTGAGATACCTCGGCAAACCGTCTGAAATGACAAAAGAGGCCACCGGACGAGTATGGCAATTTAAGATCCCTGCAGCCGAATTCACACAGATGGCGGCCAGCCACCTGGTCGTCCATCACATGTCGGAAGGCGACAACGTAAGAGTAAGAGTAATCTCGGAATTACAGCCCTGGGAAACTGCAGTGACAACAACCCCCAACCTGGAGGATGCCTACCTGTGGCTCCTCAGGAGAAAAGACATCAATCATCTTAACGGCCAATGAAAAGGAGTTCAGTCCATAATTATTACACGCTCATCAGCAGGATGATACTTTATAACCTCCGCATCATCTTCGCGAATAAATTTATCTGGTTCCTGGCAGGATCGGTTGTTTTTTACCTCGGACTATCGGTAATATACGTTCTGTCACAAGACGTTTCAGCGATGCGCGATCTTTACGGGGTATTCATGTTCTCGGGCATTCTCCTTGTCTTCTACCCGGTTGTATTCGGCATACAGAACGATCAGGATGCCCGGACCATCGAGATACTTTTCGGCATACCGAACTACAGGTACAAGGTGTGGCTCGTAAGGATCATACTTATCTTTGTGATAGCTTTCCTCATCATGCTTTTCTTTACCTTCCTTTCAAATATACTGATAGTAAAGTTCGAGTTCGTTTATGTCACCATTCAGGTTATGATACCTGTCCTGTTCCTTGGAATGATGTCATTCATGCTTTCGACGGTTGTAAGGAACGGAAACGGAACTGCGGTGATCATGATCATACTGGGAATCCTTTTCATGTTCTTTGACGAGGTACTTCGCAAAAGTCAGTGGAACATATTCCTTAATCCCTTCAGTCCGGCCTGGGATGTGAGTGAAACCA
>CAYQRF010000072.1:4827-7930 GCA_964419775.1 uncultured Rikenellaceae bacterium | reverse complement strand
TGTTCCCCTGAAGCCCCTGTCAGGCATGATTTATACTGGTTATCTGCCAATACTTACTATCTTTAATGCTGTGTTTTAACTTGGCGCCTTTGCGTCTTTGTGGCAAAAAAAATGCCACTAAGGCACAAAGACACTAAGATTTCCTCAGCAAGCCGTTATCTTTAAATTTTAAACATCTGCAAATGAGCATGACTGAAAAAATACTTGACCTTAATAATGCATTTGAGGCCAGTCTTATTGACGGGCTTCTGAACGAGAGAGGTATTCCGCATCTGATAAAGTCGTTTCACGATTCGGCTTATGATGGATTATTCCAGTCCCATTCCGGCTGGGGCCGGCTGGATGCTCCGGAAGAATACCGGGAGGAAATAATCAAAATTTACAATGAGATGTCTGCGGCAGACCATCTGCCCCACGAAGACGAGATGCCTCCGGAAGCCTAGTCTTCTTCCGGCTTCTTCTTTTTCCTCGAAAAAATGCCCTTTTCAAGTCCCTTGATAAGAAGCAGGTTAAGTCCTCCGATAATCACCATCCCCGCAATCAGCAAAGCGTAGGCAGTTTTCCAGTTGCCTTCGCCGCCTGTCATCATGGTCCATTCCGACATACCGCCGATGCTGGCTATCAGAGTCAGCGGCATGAATACAGTGGTGATGAGAGTCAGCCGCTTTACCGTGGAATTCGTTTCGTTCGACATCTGAGTCATCTTGTTGTTGAGCAGAGATGTGTAGAGCTCCATAAGACTGGTCTCAATTTCACGGTAGGTCTCGGTAAGCTCGAAGAATTTTGAAAGGTGATCATATATGTCCCTGAACGGCACTACTGCTTTTTCAGGAATGAAAGGACAATCGAGGCGGTTGATCTTGACAAGTATTTCACGTTCGTGGTAAAGGCTTTTCCTCAGCATCACCAGGTTTCTGCGAAGATGGATCAGCTGCATGGGCTGGAAGGAGGAAACATCGTCCATTAGCCTGTCCTCTGCCTCCTCCAGCTCATCTTCCATGGTGTCGAATGAGCTGTATTTCTGGTCAACAAGGAAGTCGAGCACCTTGTGGAGGAGCATGGCAGGGCTGGTTCTCGCATTCAGGGTATCATGTTCCACAAGATCGGCGACATTCTTCAGGGGCCGCCTGTTTTCCGAATTATGACCGCTGACTGTTATCAGGAAGTTTTTCCCGATGAAGAAATTCACCTCATCGGTGTAAAGGGTTCTGTCTTCATAGCTGAAGGCATTGAACAGGATGAAAGTATTATTGAGAAAGTGTTCGATCTTCGGAACCTGTTTATCGTCGAAGCAGTCTTCCACCGATAGCGGGTGAATGCCAATCAGGTCGATAAGATTATTCAGCTCATCCTTCTGCGGCTGGTAGTAATTCAGCCAGATGAAACCTCCTTCCCTCAGCGCCGTGACTGCTTCAGCAAGTGATTCCACACCGTAAAAAAGTCCTGATTGAGAGAAATGATAGAATTTTGATTCTGACATTGGATAGGCGTTTATTGTAACTGCCGGGGCTCGTAAACTGGTTTGAAAATTAAAATCCAAATTACAACAAAATAGGATATGAGGGGCTAATGATGGGGTGGAGATTTTTTTAATAATTTAACAGTACACCACAGAGAAGCGGCCGTTGAATTATCCCGGACCATTTCACCCCCAAACCCCCTAAAGGGGGCCTTGGATTCTGCAATCATTGGCTGTTTTATCTTCTTCTAACTGGATTTAACCCTAATTTTGCCCTTTCCATTAAACAAAAAAGTCAAGTCTAGTATTCGCGTCATTTGCAGGTTCTTAGCCCCCCTTTAAGGGGGTTGGGGGGTGGAACAAGGAGGGATGACATGCCGTCTTCTGGGGGTCCCGAAAGCCTTCGGGATGGGGGTGGATTTAGCTGGATTTATGGGGGTGGCTTTTGTGGGTTTGGGGGTTGTCCTTTTTTTATTACTTTTACCATGTACTGACCCTGACCCATCATGCCTGACCCTGCATCCAGCAAAGCCCTTTTCATCCTGAATCCGAATGCGGGGATCCCTCCCGTAAAGTTCTTCGTTTCCGAAGAGCTTAAAAGGCGAAGGGATGAACTGTCCTATTACAAGTCGCTTAGCGTGGATGAATCAGGGACCCTTATAAAAAACAACTTCGATAAATACAGGATTTTCATAGCTGCCGGAGGCGACGGCACCGTTCACACGATAGCCGCCAGGCTGGCAGGAACGGGGAAGCTCCTTGGTGTGCTGCCGATCGGTTCGGGCAACGGTTTTGCCAGGGAACTAGGGTTCAGGCCTAATATCAGATCGCTGCTGAAGGATATTGAAAGGAACGAGAGTTTCGACATCGATATGCTCACGATAAATGATGACCTCTGCCTGAATGTTGCAGGAGTCGGTCTCGACAGTTTTGTTGCCCACTCTTTCGACAAGCTCGGCACACGCGGCTTCTGGTCGTACGTGTGGGTCACAATCGGAAATTTCATCCGTCTCCGCCCCTTCCATGCTGAAATCAGCGTTGAAGGAGGAGATACCATTTCGGAGGACCTTTTCGTACTGGTCACTGCCAATACCAGGCAGTTCGGTAACTATGCCTTCATTGCTCCCGAAGCGGTTCCCAACGACGGCATGCTCGACATTGTGATGCTCAGGCCTTTTCCGAAGTATCTCTTCCCGGTCTTCATCTACATGCTCTTTGCAAAAAAACTGAACCGGTCAAAGTACTACATGCATATCAGGACCGACAGGGAAGTGACTGTCAGCACGCCTGAGACCAGGTTTCACATTGACGGTGAGCCGGTTACTATAAAGGGTGATATAAGGATAAATGTAAGGAAGAATGCCCTTAAAGTGCTTAAAACCAAACACAATAAGTTTGCTTAAATAACCTGACGATGAGAAAGATTATGCTGTTTCTGATGCTGTTTGGGGCTGTCGTTCAGATCACAGCCCAGACAAACGATGGCTTTGAGTCACGACGGGTCGTACTGCCTAACGGATGGCACCTGACTCCTGCGGGAAAGATGCTTCAGCTCGGGGATCTGCCCCTGAACATTGCCGTTTCGCCGAACGGTAAGATGGCCGCAATAACCAACAACGGCCAGAGCACCCAGATGATCCATCT
>CAYQRF010000072.1:0-4727 GCA_964419775.1 uncultured Rikenellaceae bacterium | reverse complement strand
ACGGTAAGATGGCCGCAATAACCAACAACGGCCAGAGCACCCAGATGATCCATCTTGTGGATATAAAAAAGGGAATTGTGACCGACTCCGTCATTATCGGCAAATCGTGGCTGGGACTGGTATTTTCCGACGATGGCAAAGCCCTTTATGCGTCGGGAGGTAACGACAACTGGATAATAAAATACAATATCCGCAGTAAGGAGCTCATCAACACTGATACAATCAGGATCGGCAAGCCGTGGCCCGAGAGGATCTCAATAGCTGGTCTTGCCCTCGACGACAGGAAGAAAGTTATATATGCAGTGACCAAGGAGAACAATATGCTCTATGCCATCGACCTGATAACAAAAAGCATCATATCGGAGACTCCGCTTGGAGGCGAAGGTTATACCTGCATCCTCTCGCCCGACAGAAAGACGATCTATGCAACGTGCTGGGGCTGCGACAAGGTAGTGATCTTTGACACCTACACCCAGAAGATTAGCGGAACAATAAATGTCGGCGACAATCCCAACGACATGTGCATCACCGCCGACGGCAGCCGGCTCTTCGTGGCAAACGCAAATGACAACAATGTCTCTGTTATCGACACCAGGGCTCAACGGGTTGTCGAGACGCTCAACTCGGCTCTTTATCCCGATTCCCCGAGCGGATCAACTACAAACGGGGTTGCACTGAGCAGGGATGAAAAAACGCTCTATGTTGCAAATGCCGACAATAATTGTCTGGCTGTCTTTGATGTCACGGTACCGGGAAGAAGCAAGGGAAAGGGTTTTATTCCCACAGGCTGGTATCCGACCAGCGTGCGCGTGTCGGGTGACAGGATACTTGTAACAAACGGCAAGGGAATGACATCACTTCCCAATCCTTACGGTCCCAATCCTGCCCGGAGCGGCGATGTTGTAATTCACCACGAAGGAGGCAGGGACCAGGTAATAAAGGTGCAGTATATCGGAGGAGGTCTGTTCAGGGGCACCATGAGTATCATTGAAATTCCTGATGACAGGATGGCCGGTGTTTACTCAAAGGCTGTTTATGCCAACACCCCCTACACCAAGGAGAACGAGCTCAGTTCCGAAGGAGAGGCCGGCAATCCCATACCACGGAAGGTTGGAGATCCATCTCCTATTAAATATGTGTTTTACGTCATTAAGGAAAACCGCACTTACGACCAGATACTTGGTGATATCCCCGAAGGAAACGGAGATCCCGGCCTTACTTTGTTCGGTGAGAAGGTAACACCGAATCATCATGCCCTTGCCCGGGAATTTGTGCTTCTGGATAATTTCTATGTGAACGGCGAAGTGAGCGCTGACGGCCATAACTGGACAATGGGGGGCTACGCAACCGACTTTCTGGAGAAGAACTGGCCCACCAGCTATGGCAACAGGGGCGGCACCTATCCGGGTGAAGGAGCCAGGGAAGTAGCAAATAACAAGGTCTTCTTCTGGGATATGTGCAAGCAGAAAGGAGTGAGCTACCGCACCTACGGTGAGTTTGTAAGCGATGGCAAACCGACACTGGCAGTTCTTCAGGACAATTACTGCCGCGACTTCACCGCTTGGGATGAATCGGTAAGGGATACCGTCCGTTTTTACCAGTGGAAGCGCGATTTTGACTCACTGCTTGCCATCAATGCGGTTCCGCGGTTCAATACAGTCAGGTTCATAAATGACCATACCCAGGGACTGAGCCTTGGCAGACCCACTCCGTTTGCACATGTGGCCGATAACGACCTTGCACTTGGCATGTTCGTGGACTATCTGAGCCACAGTCCAATATGGAACGAAACCCTTATAATCTCGGTTGAGGACGATGCACAGAACGGACCCGATCATGTTGATGCCCACAGGAGTGTTGCACTTCTTGCCGGAGGATTTGTAAAGCAGGGATTCGTCGATCACACACCCTATACCACCACGTCGCTTCTCCGGACCATGGAACTTGTTCTTGGTCTGCCGCCTATGACTCAGTATGATGCAGCCGCAAATTCGCTGTGGAGATGCTTCAACACCACATCAGGCCATCCTCCGTACAAATTCAGGCCTGCAAATATTGACCTTAACGAAAAGAACACGGGCCAGAACAAATGGCAGGCCCTTAGCGAAACATTTGACTTCAGCGTGGAGGACAGGGTTAACGATTTCGATTTCAATGAAGTGATCTGGAGGTCGGTGAAGGGACTTGATTCCCCGTGTCCCCCGTCGGTAAGGGCTGCTTTTCTTACTACGGAAGAAGAGGATTAATTCTTTTTCCTGGGCAAGCAGTCAGCCGGGCAAGCAACCCCGCAGGTATCAACTTTAGCTGGCGTAGCCTTGATGAATTCCGGATCCTTTACCATTCTTACGCGGATACCGGTGTTCGATACTATAAGCGGAAGCATGGTATAGGTCTTGTATCCCGGGCATGAAAAGATAAGGGAAGAACCATCGGGTATCCTGCTGATTGAGAATCTTCCCTTTGCATCAGTTGTCGAAAAGATAGTCGTTCTGGATACAAGCACCCTCACGCCCTGAAGCGGATTGCCTTCCTCATCGATCACCATGCCGCCGGCCTGCTTCTGAAGCGCGGAAGCAAGCACCCCGACCCCATTTTCAGGTCCTGACGATCCCATGTAATAGTATCCCGGACTTTGGAAAGCACAGAAAACAATCATAAGAACCGGGAGAAAGAGCAATTTCAGCCTTCTGAATTCAGAGACATCTGACTTAACCATTATTTCTTAAATGTTTTTGTTGTCACCGTATTACTGCTTCAATAACTGCAGTAATCATAACCAGCAAAATCCCTGCCAGATCATTAACCATAGCAGGTAAAGTCAAATGTCCCACTTGTTTATTCCTTCTTCTTTTTCTTTTTTCCCATTTCACTCTTTGCATCCTTGATCAGTTCCTCAAGCTCACTCATCGACAGGTCTTTCTCTTTGGCGAAGAATGAAGCAAGTGCGGGGAATGAACTGTTGAAATACCCGTCAAGAAGTCTGAACAGCTGTCTTTTTGAATATTCCTCCTTCGTCACTACCGGATGGTAAAGATGAGTGTTCCCATAGGCTTTGTGTCCCACATAGCCTTTTCTTTCAAGTACCCTGACAACGGTCGATACGGTATTCCGTGCCGGACGCGGTTCATCGAATTTTGTGCGGATATCCTTTACAATTCCGCTTTTCATGTCCCAGAGTATCTGCATGATCTCTTCCTCCGCCCTTGTAAGGGGCTGGTTTTTAGGTTTTCTTCTCATATCGGATCGGGTTTGGTTTTCAATCAGTTAGTCTAAAAGCTTTAGTCCCCGGAGGCTTTCTCCGAAGTACCATTATATGCAAATATACAACTATCACAATAGTTACGCAAGTATTATGGAAGAAAAAAGCCGGAAGAACAAAGCCGGTGGACAGAAGAAAAAGACGCAAGACGCAAGATGCAAGACGCAAGGCAGATTGACTTGCCTCACGCCGCGTACCGCGTACCGCGTACCGCATACCACTTGTTTACAATTGCCCATGGATCAATATATTTTCCTAACTTGCATGATTATCCCGATGAAAAAAAACTTAGTATACATTATTCTGCTGGTGCCTTTATTGGTAACTTCAGGATGCCAGAACCGGAAAGCGTCGCGCGATGCCGGCGAACCCGGTCATGAGGAACTGATGAAAAACAGTTCCCGGACGGAAAGGAACGGATGGATCAACGTGAAGCTTGAAGGAAATGCCGGGACAATAGGGTATCAGCACGGCTATTTGCTGGCTGATGAGATAGTGGACCTCAGGGGAGCCATGTCGATGCTGAATGCAAGGACAACCGGGAAAGACTGGGCTTTCTTCAGGGATGAATCGGAGATGATGTTCTGGGACAACATCCCCGGGGAGTATCAGAAGGAAATTGACGGCATTGTAAAGGGAGTCAACAAGAAGAAGGGCGAAGGCACCATCGACTGGAAGGATGTCCTTGCCATGAACTCTATACTGGAGATGTCGTGGTACTACATTCCCTGGCTCGAATCGAGAGACAACCCCGATGCTCCCGATCCTACACCTCCGGGGCATTGCAGCGCCATTGCCGCTACCGGTTCGTGGACCACTGACGGACAGATTGTAATGGCCCACAATGCCTGGGTTGAATATATAATCGGACAGCGATGGAACATTATCCTCAGCATAGTGCCGGAGATAGGTCACAGCATCATAATGGATGCCCTTCCGGGATTCATCCACAGCGGCGATGATTTCGGTATAAACAGCGCGGGACTTATAGTCACTGAAACAACGATCACACAGTACAGGGGATTCGATCCTACCGGCGTTGCCGAGTTTGTCAGGGCACGGGAGGCGATCCAGTTTGCCTCGTCAATCGAGGAATGGGTAGCGGTGATGAAGGAGAACAATAACGGGGGCTATGCAAACGACTGGCTTCTGGGCGACATCCGGACAGGTGAAATAGCACGGTTCGAGTTCGGACTGGAGAACCAGTTCCTGGAAAGGACAAAAGACGGTTATTTTACTGGGGCCAACTACCCGGTTCACGATAAGCTGATCAGGGAAGAGACCACCTACGACTCTACCGTGATGAGCACATCACCCAATGCCCGGAAGCTGAGATGGAGGCAGCTGATGAGCGCTTCCAGGGGTAAGATTGATGTAGGCCTTGCAATGAGTTTCATGAGCGATCATTATGACACCTGGCGGAAGGAAGAAAAGCAAACCGGGCTGACACTGTGCGGACATATTGACA
>CAYQRF010000071.1:0-7945 GCA_964419775.1 uncultured Rikenellaceae bacterium | reverse complement strand
CAGAAGATTCAAAATTGCCTCTTGAAGCCTTAACTGAATAGTCAAACCCCTCAAAATTACATTCTGCTTTACTCCGGCTGATATTTCTGAATGGCAGCTCTTTCTTTTTGGCCGCAGATAGATCCAGATACCAGTCTGTCGTTTCTTCGGTTTTCAGCGCCATCCTTATTTCACGTTCATTCATGTCGATAAGGAGAGTTCCTTCGATTGATTTCAAAGGCCATTCTATATGCAGAGTTCCTTTCCGGGGACTTGTTATCACCGGATCACCTCCCGTTAATGCGATTTCCTTTCCGTCGGCCATGACTTTCAGTCTCATTCCGGCCAGGTGCTGCTTATCACTCCACAGGAATCCGTCGACGAAAGGAAGCGTAAAGAATTTACATTCGTTTGAGGTGGTCGGCTCCGTCTCATAAACCGATGGGATTTTCTCATTGAACAAATGAATATCCCTTATCCTCAGTGTGCTGTTTTCCCATAGAATATTTATACGGTAGAATCTGCTGTTGAACCAGACAGTTTTCAGATCGCTCTCTCCGATATCATCATTTACAGTTACCGATGTGGCCGGTGTCACCTTGTAATTATTCCTGAACCAGTTACCTGATTCCGCAAGGGTTTCAACACGAATAAGATTCTGGTCGCGCAGGCTGGCTATCAACGGGATTTGTATCTCAAATCCCTTCTTCATGGCATCCCATGTAAAGGAGTTCTCCTGTCCGGCCTGTACATAGGCAAATTCCATGCTTTCTCCGTCTGTAAATTCTCTGAAATACCAGTTCACCCATGCGGAGTCGCCGCCGCCGTGTTTGTATACCGGTTCGAGGGTAATGACGCCCTGGCCGTTCGTACCAAGCCCGCTGTCGTACTGGCGGACGGGGTCGCTGCCAAGCATCCTGAAAACAGGAACAGGGATCTGGTTTCCGGCATTTTGTGCAGGCATATAGGAGTTGACTCTGGACGGGTAGTAAGCCTGGTTCCAGTAACCTCCCCAGAGGGTGTAGCCATCAGTTCCATACTGGTCCTTGCAATTTGCCGAAGCTACTATATGATATTTTTCGTACAGGTAGTTGAGGGTATGGGCATCAATAAACCAGGAGGCTATGGATTTTGGATAATAGCCGAAAATGTTTTTGAAATCGTTCATGTAAACATCTGCCATCTTTTCACGTTCGTCCGGAGTATATCCTGTTGTAAAGCCAATGTTGGCGTGCCAGTCCCACGGATAACGTCCCCTCCAGACCAATCCGGCTTTCTCTGCCATGGGTTGGGGAATCTCCCACCAGGCACCAATTTCAAAGGAGTCGGCCGGCAGAGCTGAAAGCAGCTGCTGGTAACGAGGGTCAATCAGTGCATCGTACTGCAGTAAAAACGTACCGCCCAGGTTGTACTTCCTCATGAGTTCAATCTGTTTGACTACAGTCTGATAAAGCACGTCTTCCGTTATCTCCGGGTCCCTCGGCTCCAGCAGGCGGATGAAGTTGATAATGTTAACGATTTTTGGAGACTTGCTGTTATCCGACGCATCGGTCTGGGCCTGAACAGCCGGGCATAACAAACCCCGACCGGTAAGTATCAGCATGGCAAGTCCGATCAGTATTTCAAGTTTTGTCTTTCTCAATTCTCTATTGTGTTAAAATAATTTACAAAGACCGTAGCAGACACCTAAAATGAATTGTAAATAAACTTTTCGTAAATTTACGAAAATAGCTGATGAGTCAGCTTATTTCCTGTTCAGGATTTGAAACAATGAAAGCATTGAATAAGAATACTTTTTCGGACGAGGATGTTAAGATAGCCCGGTTTGCCAAAGCACTTGGGCACCCTGTCCGCATAGCAATCCTCAGGCATCTTGCTTCACTTGAGACATGCCGTTTCACCGAGATATCAAGCGAATTTAAACTTGCAAACTCCACAGTTTATCAGCATCTGGCTGAGCTCAAGAAGGCCGGATTGATACAGGGCAGCATCGACCCTCCTAAACTTCAGTATTGCATCAACTTCGAAAACTGGGAGTTACTGCGGAAACACTTTGCAGAATTCTCTCAAATCAATATTGTTAAATACGAGAAAGATAAGTAAATATTTCTCAGGTGATTACATGGACTAACATAGGTTTTTCATCTCACGGAGTCAGGAATCTGACTCCGAGGGAGACTTTTAAATTGTGCTCCGAAGGTGCAATTATCGTCGATGTCAGGGAATCATATCTGAATAATTTCAAGTTGTTCAATGTAGCCCGTGTTATTTGTCTGCCGTATAGTGATCTTGTAAATTCCTACTCTGACCTTCCCGGTGACAAGCTCCTGATCTTTGCCGATTCGGTAGGTTTAAGGAGCCGTGAAAGTGTTCTGTTCATGAATGAACATGGTTATAAGAATGCATTTAATATGGCAGGAGGCATTGTTGACTGGGAAAGGGATGGATTGCCATTAACTACTGATATAAATATCAGGCTATCAGGTTCATGTATGTGTCAGTTGAAAGCCAGAGAAAACCGAAGTAAGAAACCCTAACATATTTTATTATGAAGTCCGGAAATCTATATGCTCTGATTTTATTGATTGCCGTAGTACTGGTAGTCATTTCATTGGTAACTATGAGGACTGAAAGCAGGAAAATTCTCCTGACAGACCGGGAGTTAATAACCCAGTCAGGTGTTTGCCCTCCTTTTAATCTTTATGATGAGGACGGCAACATTATTGATCCGGTTAACGGAATTAATTCAGATAAACCATATTCTCCAAAACAGACATGCGGTAAATGTCATGATTATGATAAGATAACGGAAGGATTTCATTTTCAGCAAGGCAAAGATGAAGCGGCATCCGGGACCTTAGCCGAGAGGTACCAGTGGGTGTCCCATCCCGGTAATTACGGAGGTAACTGGTGTTCTCCGGCCCCATTATATAATTATTTGTCGGATAAGAACAACAGTTCATCTAAGGAAATGGACATGACTTCTTTTACTTTTATCACAAACGGATGCGGAACCTGTCATCCCGGTGGTGGATCAATGGAATACGACCGTGATGGATTCAGATACGACAAACGTATGGAGGAGATGGGATTTACAGCGGGTGGCACTAATAATTTCGACGGAGATTACTTCCAGGCGCACTGGAGCCGCTCAGGGGTGATTGAAGCAGACTGTAACCTTTGCCATCTGCCTGAATATGATTATAAAAATAGGAACGAACACCTGGTAAAATTCAACTTTAAATGGATGGCTACTGTCGGTTCAGGATTAGCTACAGTTGAGGGATCGATAAAGGATACTGTCGATATTCAGGTAAAGTATAACCTTGCAAAGTTCGGTCCTGATGGCAAGGTATCGATGCATCTTGTCAGGGAACCAAGGAACGAAACCTGTCTCAATTGTCACTCAAAACCCCAATGGAAAAAACGTGGTTCTTCCTTCACGGAGTTCACGGATGTTCATATTGCCAAAGGTGTCAAATGTGTTGACTGTCATGTTTCAGGCTCAATGGCTTCAGATCCGAGGATAGCAGGGAAGGAAGTTCACCAGTTCGGAAAAGGAGATGATCCTTCAGGCTGGGTGAGAAATGACCTCGATAATACGATGCGGACATGCGACGATTGCCATACAACGGGTTACCTGAATGCTCCGGTTGCCAAGCACGCCTGGCTGCCCGATCTGCATCTCGACAAACTATCCTGCCAGGCATGCCATATCCCTCAGAGAAAGGTTAAATCAGCCCTGGTTCAGGTAAGCGATGTTTATAATCCCGGTATAAAAATTTCTCCTCCTCCGAAATATGTCTGGACCTTCTACGACCAGAACATGAATTACTGGAACCATTATGGTGAACTTGCAATGTTCACCGCAAAAGATCAGCCATCTGATCCATTTGTTCCTGAGTTTGCCAAATATAAGGGGCAGATATTCCCGGTAAATGCTGTCCATAGTGCATGGCCGGGAATATTTACAGAAGGGAAAAAAGGACTTGACCAGCCGAAAATGAGGGATATCTATAACATGTGGGTTACGCACCGAAAGGATAAATTAAAATATCCTGATCTGGCAAAGATCGCAGATAACAATTCTGATACAATCCCTGAGGTTAACACGGAAGAAGAGATTGATGCCTTCATCAGTTCAGTAACAGCATACATGAGCGATCAGGGATATGACCTGTCAGGGAGGAAGATTGTATGGGTAAATAACGACAGAATGTATCTTTCAGGTACTGATTATCAAATGCTTGACAAGGAATACTGGGAGTCTTCGCCATATGCTTCGGTTTACAAATACAGTCACGATGTATTCCCTGCAAGGGCAGGCCTGGGGAAAAATGGCTGCACTGATTGTCACTCATTTGGTTCGGATATGTTTTACAGGCAGGTGGTTAAGTACCCGTTTGGCGATGATGGTAATCCTGTAATGGAACCTCAATATGTTAAGCTTGGCATGAGCGGTTTTATGATGGGAATTTCTGCATTCAGGGAACAGGTTGTCAAATCATTTGCCTATCCGGCAATTCTTTTCCTCCTGCTGACGATACTGATTTCAGTTGCATGCTATGTCAACAGGAAAGAGAATTTCTTCAAGGTAAACTCAAACTATCTCTATATTGTGTATGGTTTGCTCGCTGCAGGAGTTGCCCTTGTCTTTTTGAAACCTGATGTAAACAGCTATATGCTTCCTGACAGGCTGACACTTGATGCCAATCATTTCATAATTACAGTTTTTGCTTTGATTGCAGGAGCATACACATGGATCAGGATGAAGAAAGAGAACACTTCAGGTACCATTTCAGGCAGACTCCAGGCAATATCTCTCATCCTGGCTGTCATATCCGGAATATTAATGATGATTAAGTTTGACCTGATTTACCAGATTGTAAGAGTTGCTTACACGGTCTTTGATATATCAGTTGTTATAAGTGTTTTAATTTCAATAATATATTTTATAAGCGATCAGTTCAGTATTCTTAATGCCGATGCAAGGGAATCATGATTTTCTTCGTTTACCCCGGCCCCAGTGGGAGCGATTTGGAATCTCATGTACAATAATGCTGCTAATAATTATATAATCAAACAATTAAGAAATAATACTATGACTAAATCAATTGGTTTCATTGGTGGCGGAAGGGTTACAAAGATCCTTCTGCAGGGTTTCAAAAATAAGAATGTGGAGTTAGGTAAGATTGTCGTGAACGACATTAATCCGGAAGTACTGGCAAATCTGAAAAAACAGTTTCCGGAAATTGAATCTTCAGATCCAAAAGCTGCCGCCAGGCAGGATATAGTTTTCATCGCACTTCATCCGCCGGTAGTAATGGATACGCTGGAGCTAATTAAAAATGATGTAAAAGCAGATGCAATTCTGATTTCACTGGCTCCAAAAATCAATCTGCCTAAGTTATCGATGAAATTAGGTAATGTTAAGAACCTGGCCAGATTGATACCCAACGCTACTTCATACATTAATCATGGGTATAATCCGGTGACATTTGCTGAAGTATTCGATCCTTCAAGCAAGAGAGAGGTAATAGATTTATTGAGTTCACTTGGAACCACGTTTGAAGTTTCCGAGGAAAAGCTTGAAAGCTACGCCATTATGTCGGCAATGCTACCTACATATTTCTGGTTTCAGTGGAGGGAACTCGCTGAAATAGGAGGGAAGATCGGTCTTACTGAAGAAGAAAGCAAGAAGTCGATCTATGACACAATTATTGCGTCACTCGACCTGATGTATAAATCGGGTTTATCTGCTTCAGATGTTATTGATCTGATACCCGTGAAACCGATCGGGGAGCATGAACAACAGATTGCAGAGATCTATAAAACCAAACTTATTGGTTTGTTTGAAAAGATAAGGCCCTGAATTTGCACTCTCTATATGGTACCGTATATTATTCCTGAAACGGTTGCCATTACAACTACAAGAATAACATAAACAATGGTTTTCTGAGTTCCGATAACACCCCTGATAACAAGCATATTCGGTAATGAGAGTGATGGCCCGGCAAGCAGAAGTGCCAGGGCAGGACCTTTCCCCATGCCCGATGCGATAAGTCCCTGAAGAATTGGTACCTCCGTCAGGGTCGCGAAGTACATGAATGCACCCACAACTGATGCAAAAAAGTTTGAAAATACCGAATTGCCTCCGACAAGAGCCGATATCCATTCATTTGGTATCACCCCTGCAATGGATTTCCCATCATGAGTTGATCCCAGAAGAAAACCAGCAGTGACCACTCCAATGGCAAGCAGGGGGAGGATCTGTTTTGCAAAATCCCAGGTTGCAATTGTCCACGCTTTGTTGTCTTCATCAACCTTGTCGAGAATTGTAATTACGCTTAATGCAATAATCCCGACAAGCACCGGTACAAGAGGCCTTAATTTATCACTTTCAATAAGATTATTTGAAAGAATAACTGAGGCGACAGTAACAAGGAAAGCACCAAGCACCCATTGCCACTTGATCTTAAGGATTTTAATAAGCGAATATCCCAGGACCAGACTGAAGAAGCCGGTGATCCACCACTTATAATGCCAGATCGAATACCAGGTACTTGTTATGTCACCTTCAGCAGGCTTGCCCCAGTTGGCAAAGACAAGAATCAGTACAAGCGTAAAAAAATGCAGCGATGTCTGCCACATAGGTCTTTTCTCAGGTGGCGGAACAATATTCATTTGCTCTTCTCTCTTTGCTTTCTCCTCCTTGCGATAGATAAGGGACATAAACATTCCTATAATGATACTGAATGATACTGCCCCGATAATCCTTGCAACTCCCATCTCAAATCCAAGAATCCTTGCCGTAAGAATAATTGCAAGAATATTTATTGCCGGTCCTGAATATAAAAATGCAATTGCCGGACCAAGACCTGCACCTCTTTTGTGGATGCTTGAAAATAGCGGAAGTATTGTGCATGAACAGACTGCAAGTATTGTTCCTGAAACGGCGGCGACAGAATACGCTACCCATTTTTTTGCCTGTGCTCCAAAGTACTTCAGTACTGAAGCCTGACTGACGAAAACAGATATAACACCTGCAATGAAAAATGCAGGGAGAAGACAGAGAATTACGTGTTCCTGAGCATACCATTTTACAA
Source organism: uncultured Rikenellaceae bacterium (assembly GCA_964419775.1). Lineage (GTDB taxonomy): Bacteria > Bacteroidota > Bacteroidia > Bacteroidales > VadinHA17 > LD21. Next base: position 860 of record CAYQRF010000071.1, on the reverse strand, counting down.
GATCAAGCGTTGCGGCTATTGCAGTATTGAACCTTGCACTCTCAATTGGCAAGAAGAAAGCAAATGCAAAAACTGCAGCAATCCAGAACAGTATTTTTAATTCTTTTTTGAGTTCCATGTTAATTTGAATTGCGATATTATGATGTTCCCTTTGTGGACCTTAGTGTCTTTGCGCCTTTGTGGCATTTTTATTCTGCCACCAAGGCGCTAAGGCGCTAAGATGCACTAAGTTTGTATATTATGCATTAGTCGCACAATACTTTATATATAAACTCTGATTATATAGTATATTCCGACGGCAATAAACAAAACAGCGATAATCCGCCTGAACCAGAGTTCAAATGATCTGATCCTGTTATAGACATTCCCGATTCCTGAAACTGTATAGGCAAGTACCCATGCTATGATTATCACCGGAATTCCCGTTGCCACTGCAAAGATGACCGGGAGGTAAAGTCCCGAGGCACTTGAAACAGTAAGAGGAACAAGCATCCCGAAATAAAGCACTCCGCTGTATGGGCAGAATGCAAGGGCAAAAAGTAGACCAAGCAGTAATGCATCCAGATAACCCCATTTCTTTTTATCCTGCATCCCTGACGTCAGCCTGTTAAATCCCGGAAATTTTATTCTGATAATATCAAGCATGAATAAACCTATAACTATCAGCAACGGACCAATGATCTTCTCCCCGTATCGCTGAAAGAATCCCCCAAACTTCAGTTGATCAGCTCCGAAGAAGATTATCAGTGCTATTGCAGTATAAGTGATTGCCCTGCCAAGAGTATAGACCAGGCCGTTGATGAATACCCTGTTGCGGTTTTCAATGTCTTTGCTTATAAATCCGATAGCAGTGATGTTTG
>CAYQRF010000070.1:0-8207 GCA_964419775.1 uncultured Rikenellaceae bacterium | reverse complement strand
TCAATAAGCTCCCTTAACCCTTGTCCTTATTGTATAGAGCCCTTTGCTGGCTGTTATGAAGAGCGCTTTTCTGTTTTTTCCTCCGAAACATATGTTGGCGGTCCAGTTTTCAGGAACCGGAATATTGCCAAGTTTTTTCCCTGTCTTGTCAAAAACAGTCACTCCTTTTCCTGTAAGGTAGATGTTGCCTTTTGAGTCGATGGTCATCCCGTCGGATCCGAGTTCGCAGAATAGTTTCTTGTCTGAAAGCGAACCGTCGGCATTTATTGTATACGACCAGGTCTTGTTCCCGCGGATGTCTGCCACATAAAGTGTTTTTCCATCCGGAGTACCCACTATTCCGTTTGGTTGAAGAAGCTCTTCCTCAACACGTTTGAGGGTAAGCCGGTCGGCGCTCAGGAAATAGACGCACTGCTTTTCCTGCGGCATTTCGGAATGCTTCCACCACGATCGTTTATAGAACGGATCAGTGAAGAAAATGTTTCCTTCAGGCGAAACCCAGAGGTCATTCGGGCCGTTCATCAGGCGGCCTTCATACTTTACAGGGATGACTTCAGGTTCTTTGCCGAAAGCAATTTTCCATATCTCATTTTTTTCATCGGCACACGACCACAGGTTATCATTCCGGTCAATGAACATCCCGTTCGACCGTCCCGATGGCTGCATGAAAGCTGACAGTTCGCCACCGGTGCTCCATTTCATAATCCTGTCGTTCGGCTGGTCGGTGAAATATACATTTCCGGCTTTGTCAGCTGCGGGACCTTCGGTGAAAGAAAATTCTCCGGCCAGCTTTACCAGCTCAGCCCCGGGCATCAGAATTTCAGAGAGGTTATCCTCTTGTGCATCAGTTGACTTAATGGTAAATAACATCAACAGGAATACCAGTAAACGGATTTTCATAACATTGAGATTAGCGGTATCATGCCAGGGGCACTTTCCTTATTCTTTCGATGTAATTATCGATATGATCCGGTTTTTCGAATCCGATAATAATCATATCGACAGTTCCGAGGCCAAGCACGAATTTCAGCGACTGATCTATTTTCTCAGGATCATCCTTCAGCTTTCCGCCGCCTATGAGTTTCATGGCGATAACACCTTTTCCCGCCTTATGGAATTTCTCAATTACCGGCACGATAAGCGAAGGATCCTTTTTATCCATGCTTTCGCCAAACGGATTTATCCTTACATGAATAACATCAACCCACGGGGAGGCTGCGGCCGCTTCAAGAGCTTCGAACGAATGCACTGAAACACCGTGGGCCCTGATGATCTTCTTTGCCTTAAGCTCCTCAAGCTCATCCATGTGCCGACGGTATTTTTCGGTCCAGTCGCCTTCGGTCATGCAGTGAAGCTGAACAATATCAAGGTAATCGGTATTCAGTTCCTTGCGGAACCGGTCAACCACAGTCAATGGATAACCCTTTTCAGCGTCGGGAATACCTCCGGAGGTGATCCACATTTTTGTTGCAAGAACATAGTCCTTGCGGTCAACTCCCTTAAGCGCGGCAGTGGTAAAGGGGTGGGTTCCGTAGCTGTCGGCGCAGTCGAAATATCTGATCCCTTTTTCATATGCGGTTTTGATCAGGGATTCTGCAACCCCGGCCCTTGTTATGCTGGATGTGCGGTTATACCCGCTGTAACCGGTTCCCATGCCGAGAAGAGTGGTTTTTATTCCGGTTTTTCCCAGGGTGATGGTTTTGAACGGATCCACAACTTTTGGTGTGAGGTCGGATGGGATTGCGCTCACTGCATTTCCAAGAAGTACTGATCCTGTACCGGCTGCCACGGTAGCCATGAATTGCCGGCGGGTAAGTTTCGTTTTGCCCATTTGTGTCTTAATGTATCTGGTTTACAGTAACTGGAACAAAATAAGCAAATATTATGTTCAAAACATAATGCCTCAGGGCAAAATACTCAGGCTGACATGCGAAGGACGAAGCGCGTCGTGGTAAAGCCTCTGGGTGGCCTTGATGAAATCGTCATCAGAGCATTTATAGATATTCACGAATTTCTGTGGATTTCTGTCGACAAGGGGGAACCATGAATTCTGTACCTGTATCATTATCCGGTGTCCCTTTTTGAAAGTATGGGCAACATCAGGAAGCTCAAACTTCACTTCGGTAACCTTACCCGGAACAAAAGGTTCGGGTTTTTCCAGGCTGTTACGGTATTTACCTCTCATAACTTCGCCCCTTACCAGCATCTGGTATCCGCCAAGGGGATAGTCGGTGCCCGGTTCTTCCTGTTTGAAATCGGGAGGGAAGACGTCTATCAGCTTTACTATATAATCGGCATCGGTACCCGTCGTCGAAACGAACAGTCCGGCATTAACCGGCCCGGTCACTGTTATATCTTCCTCCAGAACAGCGGTCTGGTAAACCATAACATCCGGTCTCCTTGAGGCAAAACGCTGATCATCAGTCATATATTCCGGAGCTCTTGCCGCATGGACATCTTCCCTGTAGGGGACCGGATTCATGGGATCGGATATATATTCGTCGAATGAATTCTTAACTGAAGGTGGCTGAAATGATGCAATTTCGCCGGGGTGAAAGTACAGGTTCTTCACTTTGGCGCCGGCTGGCGGCCAGGTGTCAAAATCCCTCCATTCGTTCGATCCGGTAACGAACATGGTTGCCTCGGCTATTCCCGGGTCTTCCGTTCCGGTAAGATGATGGTCGAAGAACTTCTTTTCAAGTTCCATGAACTTAAGGTTGGCATCCATCCCCCAGTAAATGTTACCCAGGTTCATGGCCTCACCGGCAGCCCACTGGCTGTGTTCCCAGGGGCCCATCACAATGTGGTTTGTCACCGATTGGGGATTTTGTGTCTCGATTGCCTTGTATGTCTGGAGCGCCCCGTACAGATCTTCTGCATCGAACCATCCTCCGACAGTCATTACAGCGGGTTTTACATTGCGAAGATGCGGCCGCGGATCCCTCGATTTCCAGAATTCATCGTAATCGGGATGTTCAAAGACGTCGTTCCAGAATTTTATGCTGTCGCCGAAGTATTTCGGGGCTATATTCTTAATCGCACCCAGCGAAAGGAAGAACTCATAATTGTCGGGAACCGGCCAGCGGAATGATGGTTTACCGCTCCTCGACATTTCTCTCCTGGGTTGACCGAAGCTGTAATAGAAGGGGAAGCAGTCGAGCAGGAAGAATGCTCCGTTATGGTGGAAATCATCGCCGGTGAACCAGTTGGTAACCGGTGCCTGGGGAGATACCGCTTTGACGGCCGGGTGTGCATTTATAATCCCCATCGTTGAATAGAATCCCGGGTATGAAATCCCGAATATTCCGACGTTTCCATTGTTATTTTTAACATTCTTCACAAGCCAGTCGACTGTGTCCCATGTGTCGGTTGTTTCATCGATGTCGTTTTGTGATTTCTTAACCGCGATCACCGGCCTGATATCCTCGAACACGCCTTCGCTCATGAATTTACCCCTGACATCCTGAAAGACCATTATATAGTCGCCGTCGGTAAATCTTGTATAAACCTGCATGAAAACATTGAAGCCTGCCGGCCCTCCGCCCTCAATATTGTATGGTGTTCTGTTGAGAAGTATTGGCCGCGGTGATGATGCATTTTTGGGGGTGTATATTGAGGTGAACAGTTTAACCCCGTCACGCATGGTTATATATACTTCCTGTTTGTCATATTTTTCTTTCAGTACTGAAGGACTCCCGGCCGGCGCCGCAATGGGCTGCCTTCCGAATTTAATTTCTATTTTGAGCTGCCCCTGTTCGAGGAAGCCTGCTATTTTGGTATAGTCAGGATTTACTTTACCGGCATATTTAAGTCCGGCCCCCTGATGGCTGAAGCTGAAATCAGGAAAGGTGAAAGTTGTTGTTGTTGAGGGTATTCCAAAGGCGCCCTGATCGGGACTGTCCCAGGTGGAAGTAAAGCCGTCGCCGGCGGATTTCACATGAACTGAAAGCCGGAGTTGCATTCCCTGGATGTCGGCAACTCCGTGCCAGTCGCCCTCTATCGACTGGCTGAAGGATTTCAGGGGAACAAATGACAGGATTATTACGGCAGACAATATTGCCGGAATCAGTTTTCTAAGTTTCATTTTAATGGATGTAAACGGTTTAAAGTTATAAAGTTGGTCAGTTTTTGTGCTTTGACGCAGGTCATTTGGTATCAGTTACAGGTCTTCCTGCATTTTTTCAATCAGAGCTTCCGGTGAGACGGGTTTTCCGTTCCTGGTCGAAACGCCCGTCACCACTGCTTTTACGATCAGTTTATTGTCGGGAATCCTGAAAATATCCTGGTGAAAGTCGATCCTCACATTTCCATTTCTTCTGATGAATGTTTTGACAATGAATCTGTCGCGGCTTCTGAGCGGATATTTATATTCTATTTCAACCCTGGTAACGGTCAGGTCAATTCCTTCGTTGTGGAGGTCAATAAAGCTGATTCCCCTGGAGATTAAAAATTCGTGCCTGGCATGCTCGAGATAGTGCTGGTAATTTGCATTGTTGACAACACCTTGCAGGTCACACTCGTAGTCCCTGACGATGAATTCAAGCTCATGAATATTCCGGGGTTCTTCCATCATTTGTTATTTTGTTAACAATCATTGTATTATTTGGGGTATCTCCTGAAAAACTTCTTAAGGGCAACATGGAATTTATGTACTCCGTCGGGCTTGTAGAACATCAGGATGCATTCCTTCGTTATCAGGTTTATTCCCGACCCTTCAAGCTCACTGATCTCCTTTCCCGTCTCGGCATTTTTCTGAATCCAGATGTGTTTTATTCCTTTTTCCCTTGCTTCCATTATCACGCCGGGAGTCTTGTCCTTCCCGGTCATTACTATCAGCCCCTTCACGTTGTCAGGGAGGCTTTTAATATCCGGATATACCTTTGATCCGTGTATTTCGGTTGCAAAGGGATTCACAGGAATGATGTTCATCCCTTTTTCCTTCAGCTCCCTGAATGCAGCGAATCCGAATTTTTTCGGATCACGCGATACTCCTGCCATTGCAATTGGCTCAGAAGCAATGAAATCCTGAATCTGTTGTAGTTTGCCCATTTGATGATAGGTTAAAAAGTTAAGGAACATTGACTGTTTTGAACGGAAAGACAACACAGACTACGTATAAAGACTTAAAATTACTATAAAAAAGAATAACGGAGAATAAAATTTATTTACTTGGCAGATACTTAACCTGGCACCTCTAACCTAGCACTACTCTCATGAAGAATCCTGGTAACGAAAAGGGATATCTTTTTTCGAAAAGATATTCGAATTACGTGTTTGCCCTTCTCTTCCTTCTGTACATGTTTGATTACATCGACAGGACGGTTGTTACATCAATGTTCACCTCTATCGAAGCCGACCTGGGGATCTCACATACCCAGAGCGGGATGCTTGTTTCGGCAGTATACTGGGCAATAGTGCTGCTGACCTTTCCGGTCTCGCTTCTTGTTGATCGCTGGAGCAGGACGAAGACCATAGGACTGATGGCCATTTTATGGAGTCTGGCCACTGCCCTTTGTGCGCTTACAGGCAATTTCATCCAGCTGTTTCTTGCCAGGATGCTTATCGGTGTGGGGGAAGCCGGTTATGCCCCGGGGGGGAGTGCCATGATCTCGGGTTTGTACCCGATAGAGAAACGGTCGAAGATGATGGGTTTCTGGAATGCGTCGATTCCCCTGGGAACTGCTATCGGAGTGTTGCTCGGTGGTATCATTGCGACTAATCTGGGATGGAAGCATGCTTTCGGGCTTGTTGCCTTTCCCGGGCTGATAGTTGCCATATTGTTTCTTTTCGTTAAGGATTACAAGACAGTCGATCTGTCATTTTTTGACAAGTCGAACCATAAGGTAAAGATGGAAAGGAAGGATATCGTCAGGGAATTTTTGTCGAGGCGTTCGATCATTTACACCTATTTTGGGATCACCGCTTCAATTTTTGTTACAACATCTCTTCTGACCTGGCTTTCGACATACTTTCAAACCACGAGGGAGCTGGCCCAGGACAAGGCCGGCACCATGGCAAGCAGCATTATGGCCCTGGCTCTTGTCGGGGCTCCGCTTGGCGGGATACTTGCTGACAAATGGAGGAAAACCAATATCAGCGCAAGGCTGCTCCTGCCTGCCATATCGACTCTTGTTTCGGCAGTATTGCTGTTTTTTAGCCTCTACTTTTTCAAGGGGATTATTCAGTATGTCACATTTCTCATAATGGGGATCACAATTATGATGTTTATCTCCGGAGCCGCTTCGGTGACCCAGGATGTAATCCATCCCGGTCTGAGGGCGACTTCCTATTCAATAGCCGTTGTTGTCCAGAATCTCCTGGGAGCATCAATGGCTCCGATCGTGATGGGATTTATATATGATCGCTCCGATATAATGACAGCCCTGTCGGTACTGCCCTTTGTTCTTGTATTGAGTTCATTGCTGTTTTATCTCGGATCGAAGTATTACGCCAGGGATATTGATGATGTCACCAAGGTTCAGCTTGAGGTGCAGTAGAATTTCTATTTATCGCGTGTAACAGTGTAATTCACGAATTCGTAAAGGGCTTCCCTGACCTCGGAAGGCGGGTAGGTGTCGAGGATGGCACGGGCCTTATCGCGGTACTGGTACATTCTCTCCGTGGCATAATCCAAGCCTCCCTTTTCTGATACAAATCTGATTACCTCGTCAATTTCTGAACGTGATTTCTTTTTGTTGCCTATGATCCTTAGGATGTGTTTTTTCTGAGCAAGGGAAGCTTTTTCAAGTGCATGGATAAGGGGAAGTGTTATTTTTTTCTCCCTGATGTCATTTCCCGGTTTTTTCCCGGTAAGCCCGTTGCCGTCGTAATCGAGTATATCATCGCGGATCTGGAAAGCTATTCCCAGCGTTTCCCCGAACTCCTTCATCAGCTGGATTGTATCGGGGTTATCTGTGGCCGATCGTGCTCCGCAGGCAGTGCAGGCTGCAATAAGGGCAGCGGTTTTTCCCCTGATGATCCTGAAATAATCTTCTTCCGAAAGGTTTAGTTTTCTTGATTTCTGAAGCTGAAGAAGTTCTCCCTCCGTCATCGATTTAACGGCCTCGGAAGTGATTTCAAGCATATCGGTACGGTTTTTTTCAATGCTGATCAGAAGTCCTTTTGACAGCATGTAATCACCCACCAGTACGGCAATCTTTGAATTCCACAGGGCATTTACCGACAGTGCGCCTCTTCTTTCTGAGGCGTTATCGACCACGTCGTCGTGCACAAGGGATGCCGTATGGAGAAGCTCTATGAGTGTCGCAGCGATAAATACCGGTTCTCCTATCCCGCCGTTAAGTTTGGCGGTGAGGAAAACCAGCAAAGGCCTCATCTGTTTGCCTTTCCGGCGGAAAACATAATTGAGAATGATTTTCAGAAGTGGAATGTTGCTCTTCATCATCCTGCCGAAATAGGCTTCAAACTGAGCCATTTCTTCCCTGACGGGTTTTCTTATTTTCCCCGGATCCGACATTTAGGATTTTCTTCAAATATAATAAAATGGGTTATACCTGAGTTGTATAAATTAATTCTGTAAATCAGCTTAAAATGCTCCAGGTGGTCTTTAAGATTAAAAAATGATATATTTGTTGGTAGAAAAGTAGCATGAATGGATATTAAAGACTTAAATCCGGACAATCTGGAAAGTGCAGCCGGAATGCTTAAGGCAATAGCTCATCCTGTCAGGATATCGATCATCGGTTGTCTGGATCCGGGAAACAGGAAAAGTGTGACCGAGATCCACAATCTGATAGGGATAGAGCAGTCGACAGCATCGCATCATCTTGGTATACTGAAAGACAAGGGTGTTCTGGGTTCAAAGAGGGAAGGTAAGAATACTTACTATTTCCTGAAGAATGAGAACATCCTGCCTCTTCTTAAGTGTATTGGCGACTGTTGCAGCTAATCAAGTTTCATTCCAGATCTCTGAACATTTTTTTCTGGAAGAGTATTATTGCGAAAACCCCGCAGGTTATTGCAGAATCGGCGATATTGAACACCGGACGGAAGAAAACGAATGATTCACCGGCCCGGAAGGGAGACCAATCAGGCCATGTGGTATCGATAACGGGGAAGTAGAACATATCTACCACCCTTCCCATCAGAAAAGAAGAATAGCCGCCTTCGGGCGGAAAGAGGATAGCCGGCTGGCTGTAGCTTTCGCTGAAAATCATTCCGTAAAAGGCGCTGTCCAGAAGATTCCC